>CALMUY010000149.1 GCA_937873005.1 uncultured Aeromicrobium sp.
CGAGTGGCTGATCGACAACGTGGTGTATCCCGAAGACGGAATGCTGGAAGATGGTCCCCGGCCCGCAGACGCTCTTGAACGCCTCAACGCGCTCGCGGAAAGCGCCCCGCCCGGCAGCAACGGCGTGTTGTTCGCGCCGTGGCTCAACGGCGAACGCACTCCGGTCGATGATCCGTATGTGCGTGGCGGCTGGCATAACGTGTCGCTGAGCACCACCCGCGCAGACCTCGCCCGCGCTACGTTCGAGGGGATCGCCTTGAACGTGCGTTGGATGAAAGAGACGGTGGAGCGGTTTACCCGTAAGGAAATGCCCCACGGGTTCAGTTCTTTAACGTTCATTGGCGGCGGTGCGAAATCACCATTATGGTGCCAAGTGTTGGCCGATGTGCTCGGCTGTTCGATCAACCAAGCGAAAGATCCCGTGTTGGCGAACGCCCGCGGAGCAGGGCTGATTGCTTCGGTGGGTATTGGCGACATCACCTGGGATGAGATTGCCGGTCGGGTCGAGATCGAAGAAGTGTTCCACCCCGATCCGAACCGCAAAGACCTCTACGACCGCCAGTTCTTGCGGTTCCGCGAGATGTATCGCAAGACCCGGAAGCTCTCGCTCGAAAAGTAGCGAGTGCCTGTGGTTTGGGTGGCTTTACTTGCTGGCGGTACCTGTGCCGCCTGCGACCGCGCCGTCGGTAGCTGTACCTGCGGATGCGTCGCTTTCGGTGCCTTCGCGCTCGGCCCACATCGCGTTGTTCTTGCGTGAGACTCGAACGAACGACCACATCAACAACACACCGGCGATGCAGAACGCAAGAGTGAATCCACCAGCAAGCCAACCGATCGGTTCGCTGCCATCGGGTGCGACCGCGTCGCGTGCGGCGAACGTGGCCGCAAGAAAACTATTTAACACCCCTACAGCCTACTCCCCACGCTGCAATGACGATGGCCGCTAAATCAGCGACCCGTCAACTTGGCCCAGAAGCCGCCACTCGATTTGGCTGCAGCGGCCGCTTCAAGTTGTTGCTTGGTGTGCTTGCCGTTGCACCATTGGCCGGCCGGCACCGAGCGCTTAACTTGGTCGATATGTTGACCGCATCCGCGCCAAGTCGTCTTTCCGCAGGTCTTGCACTTTGCTGCTGAACACATATGGACTCCTCGTGTTGATTTGATACCCCTAGGGGTATACAGTAGCAGCATGGTTGAGAACCCACGAATCGTCATCATCGGCGGCGTCGCCGGTGGCATGTCCGCAGCAACACGTCTCCGTCGCCTGATGGAGCACGCCTCCATCACCGTTATCGAGCGCAGCGCCAACGTCTCTTATGCAAACTGTGGCCTGCCCTATCACGTGGGCGGCATCATCCCCGAGCGCGATTCGCTCTTGCTGCAGACCCCCGAGTCGCTCCACCGCCGCTTCAACCTTGACGTGCGCATCAGCCACGAAGCGAGCAACATCAACCGCGATTCCAAAACACTCGATGTGCTCAACCTGCTCACGGGCGAATCAGAAACGCTCGCTTGGGACTACCTCATCTTGTCCCCCGGTGCCCGCCCAGTGCTGCCACCCATCGAAGGCATCGAGCGCGCCTACACGCTCCGCACCGTTGAAGACGCCGACACGCTCATCGCCGCCAGCGCCGATGCGAAGCGCGTCGTGGTGATGGGCGGAGGATTCATCGGCCTGGAACTCGCCGAGAACTTCCGTCACCGCGGCCTAAGCGTCGACCTCGTTGAAGCGGCCCCGCAACTAATGGCCCCGATCGATATCGAAATGGCTCACTACGTGCACGAACACATGGCCGAAAACGGCGTCAACGTGCACCTCGACAGCCGCGTCACCGCCATTGGTGAAAACAGCGTCACCCTCGACAACGGCGACGTGATCGAGACCGATCTCGTCGTCAGCGCGATCGGTGTGCGCCCCGACTCCAGCATTGCCGACGCCGCTGGCCTCGAAACCAACGAGGTTGGCGCGATCAAAGTCGACGCACTCCAACGCACCAACGACCCGGCCATCTTCGCCATCGGTGACGCCACCGAAACCCGCAATGCCAACGGCGACGCCGCCTTCATCCCGCTCGCCGGGCCTGCCAACCGACAGGGCCGCCTCGTTGCCGACGTCATCGCCGGCAACACCGTGCGCGTGCCCAATTCGCTCGGTACCTCGATCCTTGGCGTATTCGGCCTCCAAGTGGCCGCCACCGGCCGCAACGAACGCGTCCTGCGCGCTCAAGGGCAAGAAGTGCGGGTCATTCACACGCACCCGCTCAATCACGCTGGCTACCACCCCGGCGCG
>CALMUY010000150.1 GCA_937873005.1 uncultured Aeromicrobium sp.
CGAGCACTTGGTCGTACCCCAAAAAGCCAGCGGCCCACTCGTCTTTCGGCGAACCCCACACTTCGGCGAGGGGGCCAGCTTGAACGATCTGGCCTTCGCGCATCAGCGCAACATGATCTGCCAGCACGAAGGCTTCGTCGTGATCGTGAGTCACCACGATCGTGGTGACTCCCGCATCACGCACGATTCGCGCTAGATCGTCGGCCAGTCTGCTGCGCAGTTCGCGGTCCAAGGCCGACAGTGGCTCGTCGAGCAAGAGCACCTGTGGATCTGCCGCGAGCGCGCGCGCCAATGCGATCCGCTGGCGTTCACCGCCCGAGAGCGTCGCGGGCGACCGATCGGCCATCTCACCTAGACCCACGAGTTCCAACAGTTCGGCAACACGCTGGCCCGCCTGTTCGCGCGGCACGCGCCGAATTTTCAATGCATAACCGACGTTCTCGGCCACGCTCCGGTGGTCAAACAATTGCCCATCTTGGAATAGCAAGACGCAACCGCGCCTGTGAGCCGGAACCCCGCGTTGATCGGCGCCGTTGACGAGAACCATGCCTTCGCTCGGTTCGGTCAGGCCGGCAATGGTTCGCAACAACGTAGACTTCCCGCAACCGGACGGCCCGAGAACAGCCGTCACTTGGCCGGGCTCGACCGTGAGGTTGACGTCACGAACCGCTCGTTTCGTGCCGAAATTCACCGAAAGGTTCGCCACCTCGACCTCGGCACTCACTCGATTCACCATTGCACGACTCCTCGCTCGTGGGCCCGATCAGTAACCACAACCACCACCATGATGACCAACGCCAACACCAGAGCTGCCGCTGCGGCCATCGCGAGATGCCCTTCGCCGGGCCGCCCAATCAGCCGGTAAATCAACAGCGGCAACGTGGGACTGTCGGCTCGGGCAATGAACGAGGTGGCACCGAACTCGCCCATCGACACTGCAAAAGCGAATCCCGCTGCGGCAACCAGTGGGCGGCCCACACGCGGCAGATCGATCGTCGCGATCACCTGACGCGGGCTTGCGCCCAGCGAGGTGGCGGCCTCTCGCAATCGTTCGTCAATTCCTCGCAACACGGGAGTCAGGGTGCGCACCACCAGCGGTAACGCTACGAGCGCTTGCGCGATGGGAACCAGCAGTCCCGAATCTCGAAAATCCAATGGCGGCCGGTTGAGTGCGATGAGAAACCCGAAACCTAAGGTGACCGCTGAAACCCCCAACGGCAAGATGAACATGGCGTCGATGCCTGCCAGCAAGCGTCGTTCACCGGTTGTGCGCGGGCGGCGCGTGACTAGCAAGGCAATCCACAAACCCAACACCACGGCGATCAACGTGGCATCAACCGCCACCCGCACCGAAGTCGACAGCGCATCGGCTAGCGAAACCCCGATCCTCGGATCCTCCCCTGCGGCCGCGAGCCGGCGGAAATACTCCAGCGACCACGCCCCCTCGAACCGCACGGCCCGCGTCGCTAGGGCAAGGAGCGGTGCTGCAACGAGGGCAAAAGCGGCCACCAAACACACGGCAGCGGGGGCGTCTCGCCAGTGGACTGGGCGAGGCGTGACACGCACTCGGCTCTTCGGGGACCGCGACCGACCGACCCGGGTGCTTGCCACCATCAGAATCACCACGATCAACAACTGCACAATCGATAGCGCCGCTGCGCCTTGCAAATCTAGGAGAGTCACAGTGAGTAAATAGATCTCGGTCTCGACCGTCGAATAGCGCAGTCCGCCCAAGGTCAAGACCACACCGAAGGCCGTGGCCGCGAACAGGAACACGACGCTCGCCGCGGCCGCGACCGCCGGTGCGAGAGTGGGCACCGTAACGGTCCAGAACACTTGGAGGCGATTCGCCCCCAAAGACGCTGCTGCCTCGGCAAGCCTCGGGTCACGGTTCTCCCACGCGATACCCACGATCCGCACCACAACACTGATGTTGAAGAACACCATCGCCAAAATGATTGCCGTGGCGCTGCCGTCGAGACCCAAAAAACCAAACGTCCCCGACTCGGACAGCAACAGGCGAAATGCCACACCCACTACCACCGTGGGCAGGACGAACGGAACCAAGAAGAGCTCTGCAACTACTCGCCGCCCGGGCCAGAGGGTCCCGTACAGAAGCCGGGCGATCGGCACACCCAAGGTCACCGTGATGACGGTGGTGAGCCCCGCAGACCACAACGTAAAACCGATGACTCGCAGCGTTCGTGGCCGCGTGAAAAACTCGGCAATACCCGCGGAGTCGAACCGGCCGGCCGGCCAAAAACCCTGCACCAGCATCGCACCGACGGGAACGATGAAGAACGCAATCAGCACCGCGACCGGAGCAATGCTCCAGGCCGAAAGTACCGCGATACGTTTCATCGAACCCGTCGGGCGCGTCATGATGTCATCGCTTTGAGGTGACGTCGGTCCAGGTCTTCAACCAGTCGGACCGGTTCTTGGCGATCTCATCTGGCGCAACATCGAAGGTCTTGGTCGGTTGCACCGCGAATCTCGCCCAGGCTTCTGGCAACTCGACATCGTCACGCACACCGAAGACGTACATCGAATCGGGGATTGCGGCCTGCACCTCTTCGGACAGCAAGAACTCGATCACTTTAGCGGCGCCTCCGGGGTTCTTCGCTCCTTCGAGCACTCCGGCGTATTCCACTTGACGGAAACAGGTGTCGAGCAACGCTGCTGTTGTGGATTCAGTGCCCGCATCGTTCAGGGTGAACGCCGGGGAGGTGTCGTACGACAGCACGATCGGGCGTTTGCCCTTCTCGCCGCCTTGAGTGAACTCCACGTAATACGCGTCAGACCAACCGCTGGTCAGCTTCGCGCCATTGGCCATGAGACGCTCCCAATACTTCGGCCAATCGTCACCAAACGCCGCGATGGTGGTCAACATGAACGCCGCGCCCGGTGAGGAAGTCGTGGCGCTGGGCGCAACGAACAGATCGCGGTATTTCGCATCCGTCAGGTCTTCCAAAGTCTTTGGTTCAGCCAACTTCTTGTCTGCGAACCAGGTCTTGTCGATATTGACGCACACGCTTGCCGTGTTGATGGGAGCGAGCTTGTTCTTGGCACTCTTGATCAAGTACCCCTCGGCTCCCGACGGCAAAGTCACGTCGTTGCTCGCGAAGACTCCTTCATCAAGTGCTCGGGACGCAAAAGTGTTGTCCACGCCAAAGACCACATCACCAGTGGGGTCGTCTTTGGTCAACACGAGCCGGTTGGTCAAGGAGCCCGCGTCCCCCACCGCCCGATGCACGAGTTTGATGTTGTTTTCTTTTTCAAACTCTTTCACGAGTTCCTTGGGCACCGCGTAAGAATCGTGCGTCAGCAACACGACTTCGTTGCTCGCCTTGTCGCTCGACTTGTCACCCCCGGTTGAACAACCAGCCGTGGCAATGAGCGCCACTGAGGCACATGCAACACCGATATATTTCCATGCAGAATTCATTAAGGACTCCCTTCGCCGGTACTAACCGGAGCAGGTTCTAGGGTCTGCGGCGGATCCGCACTCTCAGCGCCCTCTGCGGTGGCGCTCCCCTGTCATGTGAGCACCACACTACTCGCTCTTGGGGCGAACAACTCACGCGGTTTGAATCGCGACTGTCACAACATGGCAACCGTCGATTCGCCGCGGATCTCCCCATCGCATGGCTTCATGCGTCACACTAGGGACATGCCTTCGGTTCGCACTCCTGACCCAAATCCTGGCTGGCTTCCCGAGTTCCAACTCGAAGAGACCCGCGCGCGAGTCCCGATCCTTTACGTGGAAGCGATACCTGTACAAATCGATGACCTCGGCCGAGTCGACCGTATCGGTGTATTACTTCGAGGGTCAGCCAGCACCGGCGAACTGAATCATTCGTTCATCTCCGGGCGCGTGCTGCACGGCGAATCGGTACGGTCCGCCTTGATGCGAAACCTTGAGAAGGACTTGGGGCCGACGGCCTTCCCGCAACTGAGTGCCGACATCGTTCCGTTCACTGTCGCCGAGTACTTCCCGTTACCTGGGCTTTCCCCATTACACGATTCGCGACAACATGCAGTTGCGCTCGTCTATATCGTTCCGGTCGCTGGTGAATGTGCTCCGCGCCAAGACGCGCTCGAACTGACGTGGATGACGCCTGAAGACATTTCTGACCCTCGGGTTCTCGATGATTTCGATGGCGGACGTGGATTCCTCGTGAAACAAGCACTCGCACATCTTGGTCTCAGTTTCTAACAATCCAACTCCACGCCGTTGGTGCGACTGCGATTAGTCGAATAACGAATCGCGCCCAAACATTGCCGCTGTTTCGCGCGCCGTTGGCGCGCCTGCGTCTGGGTCTGCCCCGGCAGCAATCAAGACCGACACGATTTCAGTCTCGTCTTTGAACACGGCCCCGGCCAACGGACTTTGCCCACGATCATTCGCGAGGTCAACATTGGCGCCTGCCGCAATAAGCACGTCGACAACGGCTGCTTGGCCGTGATAGCTAGCGAGCATGAGCATGGTGTTGCCCTGGGCATCTTGCATGTCTACTGGCGCCCCCGCTGCCACGAATGCCCCGATCGTGTCGACATCACCGCTTCTCGCCGCGTCGAAGAGTCGATGGGCTAGTTCTACCGCCTGATCGTCGTATTCGCTCACACGTGGAGCCTAGCGCGAGAACTGCTATGAGACACACGTGTGGGGCCAGCCAAAGTTGGCCGGCCCCACACGCGATCTAGCACCTTCGGTTCAGGCGCGCCCTGATTCCCGAATCAGATGCTCTGTCCGAAACGACGACGCAGCACGAGCGCTGCACCACCTGTAGCCATCGCGAGGACACCTAACGCTGGCAGCAGGTTCGTTGCGCCGTCAGTGCGTTCGAGTTGTCCGTCTCCGGTTGCCTCATCGTCGTCACCGACGTTGTCGATCGGAGCCTCAGGAACTTCAACGGCCGCAGCAGCGATATTCAGCGGCGAGCTGCTCACTAACGCGCGTCCATCGCCCAGAATTTCCCATACCACGAGCGTGTACTGGCCTTGTGGCACATTGCTCGGAATAGCGACATTTGCTTGACCGTTCGAGATCGTTTGTTGACCCAACCAGAGTGGGAACGCCGGCGGGGCCGCCGCTGCGACTCCGTTCGAGCCGATTGGAGCACCGACAGGCAATTGGCTGCCATCTTCAAGTTCAAAACCGAAGGTCCGGCCGTTAGCCGATTCCGAGAACGTAACCGGCAGGTTTGCGCCCGCCACGATGTCGGACCCAACCGTAACTTGAACAGGCCCCGGTTCTGGTTCTGGTTCCGGATCAGGAGTCGCTGAGACAACCTGGACCGTGTTCACGACGGCGTTCTGGCCGGAGGCCAAGACACACGATGGCGCTTGGTTTTCGACGGCGTTCGGATCGTTGTCTTTTCCAAATTTCACTGCAGTAGTGAAGTTCGAAGCTTCGACAACGATCGATGTTCCGGCTGCACCGGCAACAATCGGGTTGTCCGCGATGCCTGAAGCCTGAATCACGAGTGGCTTGTTCGAGTTGTTGAAGCCCGTAAGTGGGAACGTGAGATTCACGTCAACGGGAGTCCCGTTGATCAACGAGGTTGCAACAGACGTGCCCTGAGCGTTGTTCCAGCCGAAGAAGTACAGCGGGTTCGTGACCGATTGCGGAACGTCGACCGTTGCCGAAACGGTCGGCGTAAAAGACGAACCTTCAATCATTGTTGCTGGCAAGTTGGTGGAGACAACCGCAGTGAACGTCTTCTCACCAAGGCTCGTCTGACACGTGTAGTTCAACGTGCCACTGGCCGCTTGGGCTGGGGCAGCTGCCATGACGAACAAGCCGCCTGCTGCGAGCGCCAAACTCGCGGTGCTCGCGAGCACGCGCTTGGCGCGATCTCCAGTCGAAAAAATCATCCTTCTGACTCCCCTTTGAATCAATCATGTTGCACTGTATTTTTGTCGCGGCTGGCAGCCACAACGGAAGTGTGAGTGCGATCACTGTAACAAGGAGTTTCGGTCAAAGATAGGGAAACTGAAAATTTTTTTGCACAACTGCAAAAGTTTCTCGCTGGTGGCCTCAGACCCGTGGCGAGTGGGTCCATGACACATGTTTGGTATGCCTTAGTGCACTCGCGACCAGTTCGCGCACTAATGTCTGTAGGCAAAGCGTCTTGTAGACAGTTCGACGGAGGAACTCATGACGGACCTCGGCACACTCAATCTCGTAGCCGGAATCACTTCGCTCGTCGCCACGGCGATCGCGGTAGTCATTTTGACTCCCGGTATCCGCTCAATGCTGGCCGTGATCCGCGCTGGTAGCGAAGCCCACGGTCGCAAAGATCAGCCCGGCGCTCGCCTCAAGAACATGCTTATCGAAACCCTCGGCCATACGCGCATGCTGCAATGGCACTGGGTCGGCATCATGCACTGGGCCATCTTCTTTAGCTTCTTGATCCTGAGTTCTGCCGTCGCGACTGCTTACCTGCAGGTGTGGAACCCACACGCGGTGTTGCCGATCATCGGCCACTGGTTCCTGTTCGAGTGGGTGAGCGAATTCATCGCCTGGCTGGGTCTTATCGGCGTGGCGGTCTTTATCGTCTATCGACAGATGAATCATCCTCGCCGCCTCGGCAAAAAGAGTCGCTTTTACGGATCCAACTTCGGCCAGGCGTACTTCATCGAAGCGATGGCCACGCTCGAATGTGCCGCTGGAATTTTGATTCGTGGCGCCGAATACCAACTACTGCAACTCGACGGCAGCAAATACGGCAGCACCTTGCACTTCCCCACGACGAGTTGGGTTGGCTCGACGCTGTGGTCGGGTCTTGACGCCCACCAACTCGAAACCGCGATCACTCTCATCGCACTGACCAAGATCCTTTCGGCAATCGCCTTCTTGGTCGTGATTGGTTTGAACCTCACAATGGGCGTTGCTTGGCACCGATTCACGGCTTGGTTCAACATCTACTTCAAGCGTGAAGCCAACGGCGGCACCGCTCTTGGCGCGCTCGTTCCGCTTTACGTTGAAGGCGCTCCGCTCGATCTGGAAAAGATGGAAGAGTACGACGAGTCCGTATTTGAGAACCTCGGCGTCGGCAAGGTTGAAGATTTCAGCTGGAAAGGCATTCTCGACTTCACGACCTGTACCGAATGTGGTCGCTGCCAGAGCCAATGCCCAGCGTGGAACACCGAGAAGCCGCTGAGCCCGAAGCTCTTGATGATGGGCTTGCGCGAGCACGCCTACGCCAAGATTCCGCTTCTCGATAAAGACCCCGAGACCCTCACCGAAGACCAGAAACGCGAACTCGAACGCCCGCTCATTGGTTCGGAAGATCTCTTTGGCGTCATTGACCCCGATATTCTGTGGTCGTGCACGAACTGTGGCGCCTGCGTCCAGCAGTGCCCTGTCGACATCGAACACGTTGACCACATCGATAACATGCGCCGTTACCAGGTTCTCGTTGAATCGAACTTCCCGAGCGAATTGAACAACATTTTCAAGGGCCTCGAACGCAAGGGCAACCCGTGGGGCATGAACCCACGCGACCGGATGAAGTGGACCGACGGCCTCGACTTCGAGGTCAAGCAGGTCGGCAATGACATCGAAACCCTCGAAGAAGTCGAATGGTTGTTCTGGGTTGGCTGTGCTGGCGCTTATGAAGATCGCGCAATCAAGACCACTCAAGCGGTTGCTGAATTGCTCAATATCGCTGGTGTCGACTTTGCTGTCCTCGGCGACGGCGAAACCTGCACGGGCGACTCCGCACGACGCGCAGGCAACGAAATCGTGTTCAAGCAGTTGGCGATGGAGAACACCGCCACCTTGCAAGAGGTCAAAGCCAAGAAGGTCGTCTCAACCTGTGCGCACTGCTTCAACACACTCAAGAACGAATACATCGAGATGGGCATCGAACTCGAAGTGGTTCACCACACTCAATTGTTGAACCGCCTCGTGCGTGAAGGCCGACTCAAGCCGACGGCACCGCCCGCCGGCGAAGCCGCTAAGAAGGTCACCTACCACGATCCCTGCTTCTTGGGTCGCCACAACCAGGTCTACACACCGCCGCGTGAACTTATCGGTGCCGTACCTGGTGCTGTGTATGCAGAAATGCCCCGCGCCAAAGAGAAGTCGTTCTGCTGTGGCGCCGGCGGTGCGCGCATGTGGATGGAAGAAACCATCGGTTCGCGCATCAACGTCAACCGTACGGAAGAAGCCATTGCCACTGGCGCTGAGCAAATTGCCGTGGGCTGCCCCTTCTGCCGTGTCATGCTGGCAGACGGCTTGACCGCCAAGCAGGCCGAAGACGAGTCGCTGCTCAACGTTGAGGTTCTCGACGTGGCTCAGTTGCTGCTCGCCTCCGTGAAGCGCGGTCAGGAAGCAGAACAGGCTGTTATTGCTGAAGCTGAATCCATCACAGAAGAAGCTGTGGCCGAAGAAGTCGTGGCTGAGGATGTGGCTGTCGAAGAGCCCGTGGCTGAGGAAGCTGCACCAGACGCGGCGGATGCACTGGCGGCGGCTGAAGAGCCTGCGCAGGAAGATCCTGAAGCCAACAAGCCGGAGTCAGACGCCTGATACTCACCTAACGAAGATGTGCCCAGCGGTGAAAACTGCTGGGCACATCTTTTTATGTGTTCAGCGCTTTGACGCTGGGCACAGCCGTTGTGAAAGTCAGTCCGAATAGGTTCGTGTCGTCATGCATCCTCCGGCGCCCAATTCAGCCAAGCCTCGACGGTCGCCCACTCCAAACTCGGTGCGCCTCCCCAACGTTGGATACATCAATTCGTTCCGGTCATCTACGTGGTCAAGACCAACGAGGTGCGCCAGTTCGTGTTTGATTACAGCGGACACGCGCTTGTCAGGCATTCGTCTCAAGTCCGGACCGTCAAGCGCCACTTGGCCCGTCAAGAACCAGGTACCGCTCACGCCCATCGAAACTGGCACGGCTCCTGCCATTCCCAAGACATCGCCCTCCAAGGACGGCTGGCGACGCGAATCAGTCCAGGAAATCCTCACCGGCTGGCCAAGGTGCAGGTCCCTGCCGAAACTCACGTCACGATCCGTTTCGCCGATAATCTCGAACTTCAGGGCCGTGAGTTCTTGCACTTCAGCAATCGCATTCTCAGTCAATTCACGCCCATTCTCGGGAGCCGTGTCGTAGTTGACTTCAACTTTGATCTTTGCGCACGGGTCAAATGTCACCGGGCGCTGCCCGTCTTCCTGCATCCTGATGAATTGCACCGCGCCACCTTCGCCAGCAATCTGTTCGTCCAAGATCCGCGTGCTTCCAGCACCTGCACCCTCCGGAAGCGCCTGATCGCTGACTCGCGGCCGCCACACGCCGTCACTATCGGTGACGTAGAGCGTGGGTTCAGATCCCTGCACCCACCACACGAGAAGGCCCATCGTGAGAATCATCGAGACACCCAGCACGGCCCACGCACCACGCCCGCGTCGGCGCCGGTAACGCGTTGGCGGTACATAAAAACTCACGGAAGGGCGCCCTGGGACTGCAAACAGATTTGGGCAAGCGCGTTGCCTTGCGCCAAGCACACTTCAGGCTTTTCGCCCGCCAAGCGCGCGCTCAGGAACCCGGCCGCGAATGCGTCACCAACGCCGGCTCGATCAACGGCATCGACGCGAGCTGCGGCTACCTGTTCTCTGGCGCCTCTCCCCACATAGGCTGCACCCATCGAGCCAAGCTTGACGGCCGCTTCGGGATACGCCGACCCGAGGGCCTCGAAATCAATAAACGGTCCCGATGCCCCGACCAGCGCCCGCGTTTCATCCAGATTGGGAAAAACGAGGTCGACTCCCTGCGTCCAACTAATGAACGCCGCCGCTGATGCGCCTCGAAGCAGTACGTTCGACCCCGGATCGACACTCGTGCCGATTCCGACTTCCTTCGCTATCTCGATGAGCTTCCGTGCAACCGCTCGGCTGCTCGGATGATAGAACCAAAATCCCGAAAGATGCAGCCATTGCGCGCCTTCAAAGAGGTCTTCAGGAATGTCACTGCTGGTGAAGTCCTCCGTCGCGATGGGAGTGCCGTACACGGCACGTCCAGCATCAAGCGTCGAGTCAGTAACGCTCGCGATCGTACCCGTGGCAACGTCACGTCCGACCGCCAAGAACGGATCGATTCCATAGCCACGTAGAGCATCGGCATGGCGTGAACCATCTCGAGCGCCCACCTTGGCGAAAACTCGCGTCGGTGTGTTCGAGTGTGTCAGCCAAGCAGCAGTGCGGACGGCTTGACCGCCCGTCGACTGGTGGATATCGGCTAGCGCCATGCTCTGGCGCGGTTCATCCTTCGAAGCGACGATCTTGACCACATTGAGCACATCACCCGCGACGAGAATCATGCCACTAACCTACCTAGCCCCACGCCGGTTGTGGAAGTTTGAAGCGTTAGTCGATCTCGGTGCGGTAGAAGTTCGCGTGCGATCGCGAAGCAGTCGGGCCACGCTGACCTTGGTATCGCGATCCATACTTTTCCGAGCCGTACGGGTTCTCGGCTGGCGAGGTCAACTTGAAGAAGCACAACTGGCCAATCTTCATGCCGGGATACAGCTTGATCGGCAGGGTCGCGACGTTTGCGAGTTCGAGTGTGATGTGGCCGCCGAACCCCGGGTCAATAAAACCTGCGGTCGAATGCGTCATCAGGCCGAGCCGTCCGAGCGAGCTCTTACCTTCGAGGCGCGCGGCGATGTCATCCGGCAACGTCACGAACTCGTACGTGGATCCGAGAACGAACTCACCAGGATGCAAAACAAACGCCTCGCTAGGGTCAACATCCACTTCACGCGTCAAGTCTGACTGATCAACAGCCGGGTCGATGTGCGGGTATTTGTGGTTATCGAACACGCGGAACAAGCGATCGAGGCGCACGTCAATGCTCGATGGTTGGATCATCGAAGGTTCGAACGGGTCCAGCGTGACACGGGACTGGTTGATTTGGTCAAGAATGTCGCGATCAGAAAGCAGCACATGATGAAACTAGCGCATGAATCACGCTACGGTGAGGCTATGCCCCTAACTCGCGGTGCACGTGTTCGTGCGATTTTGCTTGGTTTGCTTCTCACGGTCGGTCTTATTTCGCTGCCGGTCGTGCTTTCGTTGCCCGCCATTGTCGAAGGTTCGATGAACAAGATCGACCAATTTGACTACGACAAGGCCGCAAAACTCGAAGCCACCGGAGCCGACCTACATCAAAAGCTCACCGTGGTCGATATGCATGCGGACACGCTTTTGTGGGATCGCGATCTCAACGAATGGAGCGGACGCGGCCACGTGGATGTTCCGCGCTTGCAACACGGAAACGTTGCCATTCAGGTGTTCTCCTCTGTCTCGAAAACGCCCAAGGGGCAAAACTACAAGTCAAACTCCGCCGATTCGGACAACATCCGTCTCCTTTCCATCGTGCAACGGCAACCGCGTCGCACGTGGAACTCCCCGTTTGAGCGGTCGATGTTCCATGCCGAGAAGCTCAAGAAAGCAGCTAAAGCATCCGACGGCAACTTGCTTCTCATCCGAAACCGCGGAGATCTCGCAGACGTACTCGCTGCCCGCGAGAAGCACTCTCAGACTGCTCTAGAAGGCGAAAGCCCGGCACCCGTTGGTGCTCTCTTCTCGGTCGAAGGACTACACAATCTCGAGGGCAAGATCGAGAACGTGCAAAAGTTGTATGACGCTGGCATGCGCATGGCTGGCTTCACTCACTTCTTCGATAACGAAGTCGCCGGTTCCATGCACGGCGAAAAGAAGGGCGGACTGACGCCATTCGGCGAGGAAGTTTTCAACGAACTTCAACGCCTTGGCGTGATCGTCGACATCGCTCACGCAAGTCCCGCGGCGGTCGACGACATTCTCGACAGAGCGACTAAGCCTGTTGTTTCGAGTCACGGCGGCGTGCAGGGAACCTGTATGGAAAACCGAAACCTGAGCGACGAACAGATTCGTCGTGTCGCGGCCACCGGCGGGGTCATCGGCGTCGGATATTGGGACGCTGCCGTCTGTGACACCACACCCAAAGCAGTCGTCGATGCGATCGACCACGTAGTCAAGATCGGTGGAGTGCAGACCGCGGCGCTCGGTAGCGACTACGACGGGGCAGTCACCGTGGGTTGGGATACGACGCAGTTGAGCATGATCACCGGTGAACTCCTCAACCGCGGATACACCGAAACCGACATCGCCCTCATCATGGGTGGCAACACCCTGCGCGTATTCAACGACGTGCTTCCCGAAGAGTAGTCACACCTGCCACTCGGGTTTTTCCTACAACACGCCAACGATCATGCTCGCCCCATAGACTGGTGCCATGTCAAAGGTGACTCTCGAATCGCACGGTGACGTCCGCGTCCTCACGCTCGACTCCCCAGAGCACTTAAACGCGCTCAACTGGAGCCTTCTCGATTCGATCAAGTCAGCTGTGAAAAACATCGAGGAAGACCGCGACGCACGAGCCCTCGTTGTCACCGGAGCCGGCCGTGCCTTTTGCGCGGGCGCCGACTTGGAAACTGTCTTTGGAGACCGCACCCGCCCCATCCGGGTGTTGCGTGACCAACTCAAAGCGATGTACGAATCGTTCTTGGGCATTGTCGAATTGTCGATCCCGACAGTCGCAGCCGTGAACGGCCCTGCTGTAGGCGCCGGACTCAACATCGCGCTGGCCTGCGACCTCATCATCACCTCACCGAAAGCGACGCTCGCACCGACGTTCAGCTCGATCGGCCTGCACCCCGGCGGCGGCTGCACCTGGCTGCTTAATCAACGGATCGGCCCTGCGCTCACCAAGAAGATCTTGTTCGATGGTCAATCGCTCGACGCCGATACGGCTCTCGCGCTAGGCATTTCGCAAGAGATCAATGACGATCCGCTCGCACGCGCAATCGAGATTGCTTCAAACTGGGCTGGGAAGTCCCCCACGGTAATGCGAGACATCAAGTCCTCAGTAGCGATCGCGCGCGACGGTTCGCTTGAAGAGTCCGTCGACTTTGAGGCACTCGCGCAGGCGGATTCACTTCGATCAGCGGAGTTTGAGTTGTTCGTCTCACGCTTCACTGGCTCATAGCCCGCGCTGCCCCCATTTCTGGACGAGTTCTCAAGCGCTCGCGGTGCGCTGTCTCACGTTCTTTGCTTCCGCCTTGAACGCTTCCACGACTTTGCGAACCGAGAGTCGCGCCAGTCGATCTGGGCGCATCACGATCGCGATCTCTCTCGAGGATTCCATGCCAACCAGCGGAATGAGCACGAGTTTCGCGTCATGCGTGTACGTCGTGAATCGCGGTAACAAGGCAATCCCGTGCCCGGCGGCCACGAGTGTTTCAACAACAGCGTTGTCATTGAATCGCTGCACCACGGAGGCGTTTGCCCCTGCTTGCGATTCAAGGCGCTGCATGACGCGGTCGATGGGGAAGCCTCGCGGTGAGCCAACCCACGTCTCGTCAATCACATCGCTCGGTTTGACTGACTTGCGCCCAGCGAGGCGATGACCGAGCGGGAGCACAACGTCGAGAGGTTCCGTCATCAGCGGCACCGAAACGAGGCCGCTTCGCTGCCATTTCTCGTCTTGTTGTGGCGTATCGGCTATCACGAGGTCGAACTTGAGCGCCAAATCTGACGGCGAGTACTGGTTGCTCGGGTCGAGGTCGGAGCATTCGAGAGAGAGTCGATCTTCTTGGGCAATGCTCGCCAGCACACCTGGCAAGAACATTTCGGCAGCCGACGGAAAGATCGTCATGGTGACGTGCCCGTATGGCTGTTCCACATACTCGCGCCAGTCGCCTTCGAGCCGAGCAATCTCTGCTGAAAGGTTTCGCGCAAGCCTGCTGAGTTCGCGACCGGCGGCGGTTAATGAGACGCCACGCCCCGCCGGTTCCACGAGCGGCACTCCAGCCTCGTGTTCAAGGATCTTCAGTTGTTGAGATACAGCCGAGGGAGTGATGCCGAACTCGTCGGCAACAATTCCGACGACCCCTTGATCATCAAGTTCCCTCAAGAGCGCCAAGCGACGAACGTCCATGTAGCAAATCTACACAAGTACGTTAGTTTTATTGGCTTGTCCTTAACTATTAATCGATAGAGAATTTAGTTACGCCACAACAAAGGCGCAACAACCTCAACGAGAAAGGCAATCCTCATGACGCTCTTTTGGACACTCCTTGCGACGGCAGTCGTGGTCGGCCTTGCCCAGACCGCGAACCTGATTGCATCCGACGGTCTGCATCGGATCCCCACACGCACACTCTGAGTTCACGCTCAGGCTTAACCTTTCAACGATTCCCACTCGCGTCTCGCGGGTGGGAATTGTCGTCTCTTCACCAGCGATTTCGGCCATCGTCACACGCGTTTACGGTGACGCGATCCACAGCCCTCACCATTGCGATGGAACACGCGCAAAGTAAACTAGGGAAGTTACTGGCTAGTAATCCGTCGGGTTACGCCCTCACACACACTTGAAAGAACTACAGGTATGAGCCACTACAAGAGCAATGTGCGCGACATCGAGTTCAACCTCTTTGAACTTTTTGATCGTCAGTCCCGCCTGGGCGTCGCCCCGTTCGATGAACTGGATGTCGACACGGCCCGCAGCATCGTGGGCGAAGTCGATCGCCTCGCCCGCGAAGTCCTCGCCGAATCATTCGTCGATGCTGATCGCAACCCACCGGTTTACGATCCCGAAGCAATGACCGTCACGATGAACCCCGAGTTCAAAAAGGCGTACCAAGCTTGGAACGATTCCGAATGGTGGCGCCTGCAGTTGACGGCTGAACAGGAAGGCCAGCAGGCTCCGTCCTCTCTCGTGTGGGCGACTGCTGAACTCGTGCTCGGCGCGAACCCTCCCATTTGGATGTACGGCGCAGGTCCCTCATTCGCTCGCATCGTTCATGAAAATGGCACCGCAGACCGCGACCGCAAGATCGCTAAGCACATGATCGATCGCCAGTGGGGCGCAACGATGGTCCTCACCGAGCCTGATGCTGGTTCGGACGTCGGCGCTGGCCGCACCAAGGCCTACTTGAACGAAGACGGCTCCTGGCGCATCGAAGGCGTCAAGCGCTTCATCACCTCCGGCGAACACGACATGAGCGAGAACATCATGCACCTCGTTCTTGCTCGCCCCGTGGGAATTGAAGGCGTCGGCGGCCCCGGCACCAAAGGCTTGAGCCTCTTCCTCGTACCGAAGTTCCACTTCGATGTCGAGACCGGCGAACTGACCGGTGAACGCAACGGCGCTTGGGTTACCAACGTCGAAAAGAAGATGGGTATCAAGGTCTCCACCACGTGTGAAGTTACCTTCGGCGACGCGGGCACCGGCAACGGCGCACCCGCTATCGGTTGGCTGCTTGGCGAAGTTCACGACGGCATCAACCAAATGTTCCGCGTTATCGAAAACGCTCGCATGCTCGTTGGCTCGAAGGCCATCGCAACGCTCTCCACCGGTTACCTCAACGCGCTTGAGTATGCCAAGGAACGCGTCCAAGGCGCTGACCTCACGAACCCTGCCAAGGATGCACCGCGCGTCACCATCACACACCATCCTGACGTGCGCCGCTCGCTCTTGACGCAAAAGTCGTTCGCTGAAGGTTTGCGTTCGCTCATGCTGTACACCGCTGGTTGGCAAGATGACATCTTCATCAAGGAAGCACGCGGCGAAGATGCTTCCCTCGAAGCAGCGATCAACGACCTGCTCTTGCCGATCGTCAAGGGTTACGGCTCGGAGCGTTCATGGGTATTGCTCGGCACTGAAAGCCTCCAGACTTTCGGTGGTTCGGGCTTCTTGCAGGACTACCCCATCGAACAGTATGTTCGCGACGCGAAGATCGACACGCTCTATGAAGGCACGACTGCCATTCAGGGCCAGGATCTGTTCTTCCGCAAGATCGTCAAGGATCAAGGTCGCGCACTCGGCTACATTTCCGAGCAGATTTCCGCTTTCGTCGCGGATGAGAACGCGAATCCGCAACTCAAGGTCGAGCGTGAATTGCTCGCCAAGGCCCACGAAGACGCGCAAGCGATCATCGGGACGCTTTTCACCGACCTCATGGCCTCGAACCCGGCCGACGAGAACGGCAACATCCAGAACATCTACAAGGTCGCGTTGAACACGACTCGCCTTGTTTACGTACTGGGCGACTTGGTCGTCGCGTGGCTCTTGTTGCGTGGTGCAGAAGTCTCGCTGGCGGCGCTTGAAGCTGGCGCGGCCGGCACAGAGAAGTCGTTCTACGAAGGAAAGGTTGCTGCGGCTTCCTTCTTCGCCAAGAACACGCTTCCGCTTCTGACTGCTCAGCGTCAAATGGCTGACACGGTTGACGACTCCATCATGACGTTGGATCTGGACGCTTTCTGAGTAAACCCTGTTAGCAACGCCCCCGCCTACCCGGTGGGGGCGTTGCTTTTGTGGCATCGTAAAGCCATGTACTTCACTCGCCGATCGTGGTACATCCTCGCGGTCATGATCCCGATCGTCGCGTGGATCATTGCCACGAGCCAACTCGCCAAACAATGGGACAACGTGCACGCAGCGAAACCCGTGACACTTGACTCGAAGTTCGATGCTGCAGGCCAGAGCGTCGCCGTGTTTACCGACTTTGAGCAACCCGGGCGGGCGATCACGTGTTCAGTGACGAAGCCGAAAGACCACGCAGTCGCCCTCACGGCACCACCCCTACAGATTTCAGTCGACTACGACTCGGCACGCTGGCACCTCATTGGCATGCTCGAGGAGGGCATGGACGACATGTCGATCGCGTGTATTCCAGATGACCAACAGATCGATTCGGCAACGTATGCGTATGCGCTCGTCTCACCCGTTGCCGTCGATAAGGCGGTAGCGAACTTCATCATGTGGGGTGGCATAGCGTTCGGTTTCCTCGTGGCGATCGTGATTGGCTACAACCGACGAACGGCCACATTTAAGGAAATGTGATCGGAGCAGACTTGCAGCGTGGCTAGTTAACTCAGCACCTGATGCGCATAAGCCGTGCGCGACTTTCGGCGATAACGCCAAATTTGAATCATGCCCACGAACCACAACGCGTACTGCGCCGACATCGCCCAGGTGAAGGCTTCGGGCATGTAAACATCCGAACCAGGAGGGGTACGCCAGTCAAGAATCACCCCGATGGCGAGCAATAAGAGCAGCGTCGCAATGAACCCACCCTGATTGACAATCCCGGTGGCGCTCCCCATCCGTTCGATCGGATTTGCCGTGCGGACGACGTCGAATCCGATCATCGATGCAGGCCCTCCAATTCCGGCCACGACAACCAGTACGACAAGGAGCCACTTCGGCGCATCCCCGGGCCAACACAGCGTCACGGTCCAGACCGCAACGATTGCCCACATGATCACGAGCACGACGGTCGATCGGTGCCACGGGTGATTCGTGATCAGACGGCCGAGAATCGGCCCCGCGATGATGACGGCAACCACCAGAATCGTGAGCAATAGGCCTGCGAAGTGTTCGCTCGCGTGTTCAGATTGCACAAAGTAGGGAAACCCCCAGAGGAGCCCCAACATGTTGGCGCTGAACTGGGTGGTGAAATGCATCCAGAACCCGAGCCGAGTGCCCGGCTCTGCCCACGACAGCGACAGGCTGGAAGCGACTCCAGACCACGACAGCGGTTCGCCGCGAACGGAGCGAGCAGTCGGATCGTCTCGCACGAGCGCGAGAACCGCGATTGCCGACATGAGGCTAAGAATCGCGCTGAAGACGTAGGCGGGGGTCCAACCGACGGTTCCAAGTGCCCACGTCATCGGTACGGCTGCCGCGATCGCCCCTAGTTGACCAACCGGGCCCGTGAAGGTGGTGACTTGCGGGATCATCCGTGGCGTGAACCACGAGTTGATCAGTCGCAAAAGACAGATGAACGTCATTGCGTCACCCATGCCCACGAAGACGCGAGCAACGAGTGCCATCGAGTACGACTCGGCCAGACCGAAGGCCAGTTGTGCAAACGTCAGAATGATGGCGCCAGTCAGCATCACGGCTCGCGGCCCGAACCGGTCCACCATGATGCCGACGGGTATTTGCATTCCGGCGTACACGAGCAATTGAAGCGTCACGAAGGTCGACAGTTGAGCGGCGTTGATGTCGAAGCGTTCGGCCGCCACGATGCCTGCCACGGCCAGCGAGGATCGATGGAACACTGCGATGAGGTACGTCATGAGCGCGACGATCCACACGACGTACGCCCCCGGATAGTGGCGTTCCGTCACAGTATTCACTTCCTCATCATAGGAGCGTTATGTCGGAACTAAAACGTGACGGCAAGCGCCGGGGTCGTAAGCAAGCTTGCTACGTCCGCGAGGAAAGTCGCAGCTTGCTTGCCATCGAGGACTCGGTGGTCGAACCCTAAGGAAAGCGTCATCACCCAGCGGGGAACCAGTTCGTCGGTTTCAGGGTCAACCCACGGCTTGCGTTCGACCGCACCCAGCGCCAAGATCGCACTCTGGCCGGGAACGAGAATCGGCGTTCCACCATCGACACCAAACACGCCGACGTTCGTGATGGTGAATGATCCGCCCCTAAAGTCTGCTGGTGCGGTTCGCCCGGATCGAGCGAGTGCTACTGTTTCGGCCAGTCGCGCCGCGAGGTTCGGCGTGGTGAGCTGATCGGCCTCGGCGATCACCGGTACGAGCAGTCCCCGATCCGCCGCGACCGCGATTCCCAAACCAGTGTGCTCGGGGAAGACGAGTTCGCCTGGCTCCCAGCGCGCCTGCACTTCTGGGTGACGACCTAACGCCAACAACACGGCGCGCGCAGCCAAGGTCAGGATCGAGACGGACGTGTCTCGATACGCAGGGTCGTTGCGCATCACGTCGAGAAGGGCAATTGAACTGCTCACGTCGCAGGTCTTCCACACACTTGCTTGCGGCGCTGTGAACGCCGACTCAACCATGGCCTCGGCCATGGCTTTGCGGACCGACGTGAGCGCTTCGCGTCCCTCCTCGCCGCGCTTCGTGCCTGCGGTTCGAGTGGGTTGAACCCCTGCCCCCTTGGCGTGCAGCCAGTCTTCGAGGTCACGCCGCGTCACGCATTCGCCTTCATGCGGAACCTCGGCCAAATCAACTCCGAGCGTCTTGGCTAGATGCCTCACGGGCGGTTTCGCCAATACGCGTGTGGTGCGCTGGGCGTTACTGGCAGGCACAGCGACCCCCTGACGCCTACGGCGGCGCGACTGATCCGAGCGCGGCCCATATCCCACAAGCACCCCACCAACGGGCGCATCCTCGGCAGCCACCGTGGCTATCGCTGGCTCACGCCCCTGCATAAGTTCAGCATTGGCCGCTTCTGTGCTGGCCGACTCCGTGATGTGTACGATCGGCGTCCCCACCGCCACCGTTTCACCTTCTTCGACCAGCAGGTCAGTGACAACTCCGGCAAACGGGCTCGGCAATCCAACAATTGATTTGGCCGTCTCAATGTCGACGAGTACATCGTTAATGCTCACGGTGTCGCCCACTTTGACGTGCCACGTCAAGACGACGGCCTCGGTCAACCCTTCGCCCACATCGGGCAGCGCAAACTCAGCCATCAGAACGCCTCCGCTCGCTCAATCGCATCAATGATCCGGTCAACGTCAGGCAGGTAGTCGTGTTCGATCCGACTTGGCGGATACGGGATGTCGTATCCCGTCACACGCAAGACTGGCGCTTCGAGCGAATAGAAACACTCTTCGGTAACCCGGGCAGCCACTTCCGCTCCCAATCCAAGGTTGCCTGGCGCCTCATGCGCCACCACCAGTCGCCCGGTTGTGCGTACCGAGTCGAACACTGGCTCAAGATCAAGTGGCGACAGCGTGCGCAGATCAATGACATCAATCTCGACCCCATCGGCCGCAAGTGCCTCCGCGGTTTCGATGGCCGTGGGCACGAGCGGTCCATACGTCACGAGTGTGGCGGTCGACTCTGGGCTCGACCGCAGCACCCTCGACGTCCAGGATTCGGCAGGTCGACTCGTGTCGACCTGCCCGTTGAGCCAGTAGCGCCGCTTGGGCTCAAGGAAGACCACCGGGTCATCACACGCAATGGCACGACGCATCAGAGAATAGGCATCTTGAGGAGTTCCGCATGTCACGACACGCAGGCCCGGTACGTGCGCAAAAAATGCCTCAGGAGATTCCGAGTGATGCTCGACCGCACCGATTCCCCCACCGTAGGGAATGCGGATGACGATCGGCATTCGCACGCTGCCACGGCTACGGAAATGCATTCGGGCAACGTGATTGACGATTTGGTCGAATGCCACGAACACGAAACCGTCGAACTGAATCTCGATAACCGGCCGGAAGCCTCGCATCGCCAACCCGACGGCCGTGCCCACGATGGCGGATTCTGCGAGCGGCGTATCTCGCACTCGATCGGGCCCGAAGTCCTTTTGGAGCCCATCGGTGACGCGAAATACGCCACCAAGTCGGCCAATGTCCTCACCCATCAGCACGACCTTGTCGTCCTGTTCAAGAGCGTGTCGCAGGCCAAGGTTCAGCGCTTTCCCCAAGGCGAGGTGATCGGTCATGCGGCACCTCCCGATACGCCATGCCAAGATCGGTACTCGGCTTGTTGAGCTGCGAGATGCGGGTCTTGTTCGGTGAATACCTGATCGAAGAGAGCCCCAAGGTCCGGTTCAGGTAACGCGAGGCAGGCCTCTCGCACCCGCGCACCCAGATCGTTCGCTTCTGCGTCGATTTCAGTGAAGAACTCGCCGGGTACGCCGAGCTCAACGAGTCGCAAACGGACTCGCTCGATAGGGTCACGGCTTTCCCAATACTCTTCTTCCGCCGATTCCCGATAGCGGCTCGGGTCATCTGAGGTGGTGTGCGGGCCGCGCCGATAGGTAACGGCTTCGATGAGTGTCGGCCCGCCACCCGCTCTTGCCTTCGCCAACGCCGAGGCCACAGCCTCGTAACACGCCAGCACGTCATTTCCGTCGATGCGGATCCCTTCGAACCCGAACCCTCTAGCCCGATGCGCCAACGGGGATCGACTCTGCCTTTCCACCGGCACCGAGATTGCATAGTGGTTGTTTTGGCAGAAAAAGACGACCGGCGCCTGATAGGAAGCCGCCCACATCATGGCTTCGGCCACCGCGCCTTGGCTCGTTGCCCCGTCTCCGAACGTCGTGAGAACGGCGGTGTCTCGCTGCGGGTCGTCATTTCCAACCAGCCCGTCGAGTTGCAGCCCCAATGCGTAACCGACCGCATGGAGCGTTTGGGCCCCAATGATGATTTGCCCGTAGGCGTACCGAAACTCGTTCGGGTCCCATCCGCTCATTTCGGTTCCACGGAACATGCCCAGGAGCAGTTCAGGTCCGATGCCACGGGTCCACGCGATTCCGTGTTCGCGATAACTCGGAAAGACCCAGTCTTGGCTGGCCAATGCGC
>CALMUY010000151.1 GCA_937873005.1 uncultured Aeromicrobium sp.
ACCCTAAAGATGAAGTAACCCTCATGTTTGTGTCATGATGGCAAACATGACTTTGTTGGATACCTCTGAACTTGATACACCTGCGACCCTTCGGGAAGACAAAACTCCACTGATTGATGACCTCAGTAGCGGCGCAAAATACGCCATTGCTTTCGGTGGGCAGGGAGGCGAGTGGCTATCAGCACTCAGCGGTATCGTTCGAGACTTCGCTCTTGAACGTGCTTGCCTCGAACTCGTTACTCGATCGAACGAACACTTGGCGCGGCTACGTTCCGATATCGCTCATATTCCTCATGATTTCGATGTGCTGTCTTGGGTGGACTCGCTCGCCGTTGGCGAATCTGCTGAAAACCTAGATGGGCCTGCACTCCCGAGTAAAGAGCAGCTCACAATGCCTGTTCACTCGGTCCCCGGAATCGTGCTGACGCAACTCTTAGGGCTTGCCGCGCTGGAACGTCAGGGGCTCGATGTTCGACGCCACCGCCCCGTTGCCATCCTCGGCCATTCGCAAGGAACCATCGCTTGCCAAGCAGTTCAAGGTGTTGACCCCGTTGAACTCTTAACCATCGCTCGCCTCATTGGACTTGCCGCCCAACAACTGGGGGCGCGAAAGAACCTCCTAGGCCGCACCATGATCTCGGTAAGCGGTGTTGACCCGGATCGCGTTGCTGAGATTGTGGCCCCAAGTGGCGCTCACCTTCGCTTGCGCAACGGACGAAGAAGCTGCGTTCTGAGCGGCCGAACCCACGAAATCGAACACGCAATCGATCTGTTGACGGCAGTCAGCGAGCGCGAAAAAGGCCAGCGTCAACGCAAAGAAGTCGGCGGCGCTGCCTTCGGCCCCGTCATTGAGGATGTTGACGCAAGCCTCGCATTTCATCATCCTGACCTCGCGAAGGGGAGTGAACTCGTGGCCGAATGGGCCGAAAAGCTCGGCTACAACGGTTCCCATGCTGCTGAGCTGACTCGTTCAGCAATCGTCGATTCTGTCGACTGGGTCCATACCGTAAACGAAGCCATGGATGCCGGAGCTGAATGGGTTCTCGACCTCGGACCAAGCGATCTGGCCACCCGGCTTTCGATCGCTGAGACGCGACCCCGTGGGGTTGGTCTGGTGGCGACCACCACACGGAAGGGACATCGAGCACTCACCACGGTTGGGGCACGTCCAAGACGGACCACCGCATGGGCGAACTTTGCGCCACGCGCGATTTTCCTGCCCGACGGCAGCCAGCGTGTGGAAACCGCCTTTACCCGACTCACCGGAAAGTCGCCCGTCTTACTAGCCGGGATGACCCCAACGACCGTCGACGCTCAAATCGTGGCCGCTGCAGCTAACGCTGGATTTTGGGCCGAGCTTGCCGGGGGCGGCCAAGTTAGTGAGCCCATTTTCCGTGATCGAGTTGCCGAACTCAGCGAACTGCTCGAACAGGGAGCTAGCTTCCAGTTCAACGCACTGCTGCTCGACCCCTATCTCTGGAAGCTCCACCTCGGCGGTAACAAACTCGTACAAAAAGCACGCGCGGCTGGCGCCCCGCTCGATGCAGTTGTTGTCACCGCAGGTGTGCCAGAACTCGAGGATGCACTCGCTCTTGCCGAAGAGTTGAGCCAGATCGGCATTGCTCACCTCGTTTTCAAACCCGGTACCCTCGCACAGATTCGTCAAGTTATCGACATTGCCGATCACCTTGGGGAAAAGGACGCCAGCCGGAAACTCATCGTGCAAATCGAAGGCGGCAAAGCAGGCGGGCACCACTCGTGGGAGGACCTCGACGAACTCCTGATCGCCAGCTACCCAGAACTGCGCCAACGCGAGAACATCGTCGTATGCGTCGGCGGCGGCATTGGTACACCCGACATCGCTGCTGAATACCTGACCGGAACGTGGGCCTACGCTCACGACTATCCACTCATGCCGCTCGATGGCGTTCTCGTAGGAACCGCAGCTATGGCGGCACTTGAGGCAACCACCTCCCCGCAAGTCAAAGATCTCCTTGTTGCCACCCCAGGTTCAAAGCAATGGGTGGGCGCAGGCAAAGCTAGTAACCTCATGGCCTCGGGGCGTAGCCAATTGGGCGCCGACCTGCACGAAATCGATAACACCTTCTCGCGAACTGGCAGGCTCCTAGACGAGGTCGCCGGCGATGGCGAAGCCGTTGAAGCTCGACGTGAAGAAATTATCGAGGCACTCAACCGCACCGCGAAGCCGTGGTTCGGCGATCTCTCCACGATGACTTACGGAGAGATGCTTGCCCGCTTCCTGGAACTCTCCGGACTCGACATTGACGGCAATGCCATGTGGCTCGACGACTCGTGGCTGGATCGTTTCCACGCACTTGTCCAACGTGCAGAAGCGCGGCTCGATCCTGCCGAACGGGGACTCATCGACTCGCACTACCCGCAGGCCATAAACGTGCACAATGGTCCGCTGGTGATGGCCCAATTGCGTCAGCGTTTCACCGATCTTGATGACGTCGCGCTGCATCCGGCCGACCGTGCCTTCTTCCTTGAGGTGTGTCGACGTCCGGGCAAACCGGTCAACTTTGTTCCGGTGATCGATGCTGATGTGCGGCGTTGGTGGCGTTCCGATTCGCTCTGGCAAGCACACGACGATCGCTACGACGCCGACACGGTGTGTGTTATCCCAGGCATCGCCTCCGTCGCAGGGATCACCCGCGCCAACGAGCCCGTTGCCGAACTCTTACAGCGCTTTGAAGACGCTTGTCTTGACGCTGTGCTTGCCGCCGGAGGTATTGCTCGGCGAGTGAGCGCGCGCCGGCGAATCGACAACACGCAGAACGCCATCGCTGCTGTGCTTGGTGCGCCCGATGTGGTGTGGGCCGGGAGGACCGTGCCGAACCCGCTACGCAAGCTGGGTGGAACTTGGATCCTGTTGGAGGAAAATCAACTCGAACATGCTTCGACCGGAGCGACGTTGACGCCCACAGTTTCGGGTGCACGTTGTGTCATCGGACTCGATGAAGACCGCGAAGTGTCCATCGACTTCACCGTCACCGATAAGACAGCGCACGGCCATGCACCACTTGTCACCAGCGACGATGCAGTTGCTACGACGCGATCCATCCTGCGCGGTGCTGTTGCTCAGAAATTACCCACAGTCGCCGAGGGAGTGGCGAAGTCCTCGCGGATCTGGCCGGGGCACCTGCCAGCAGACCATGCTGCCGTCAGCGGTGGCGCTCTTAACGGGGAACCCGTGATCGTGCCCGACGTCTATCTTGGCTTGGCGTGGCCACATGTCTTTGCGCTCCTTTCCGATGCGGTGAGCGCAGATGGGACTCCGGTGGTGGAAGGGATGCTCGAACTCGTTCACCTCGACCATCAGGTCCGACTCCTTGGTCCGATTCCAGGTGAGGGTGAAGAGCTTGAGGTTACGGCTCGCCTGCTCTCCATCACGGACACGACGGCGGGTCGAGTGATCACGTGCGAAGCAAGAATCGGTCAGCATGCCGTGATGAGTGAGCGGTTACTCATCATCGGCCGGGTTGGTGACGCCGAACTCAGCGACCCGGCGGTCGCTGCCGGCACCGGTGTGGACGCTGAAAACACGCCACGTAGGACATTGTTTGCTCAGGCGACTGTGGCGCCCCAAGACATGCACTCATTTGCTGCCGTTACCGGGGACCACAACCCGATTCACACCAGCACTCCGGCTGCCCAACTGGCTGGCCTTGGTGCCCCCATCGTGCATGGAATGTGGACTTCGGCTCACGCTCAATACTTGCTGAGTCAGAACAGCAAGCGCCACGTCTCGGCATGGACTGCACGCTTCCTCGCGCCGGTGGCATTGGGTAGTGAACTTGAAGTCAAGGCCGTACGGATCGGCTACGTGCCCGAATCTGAACACAATCAATCTGCTGGAGCTGAACTCCATGAAGTGAGCGTGCTTGCTGATGGTGTGCTCGCGATGACTGCGACTGCCCGGCTGGAAGCGCCAAGGACCGCCTACGCATTCCCCGGTCAAGGAATCCAAAAACAAGGCATGGGCATGGACGGCTACCAACGTTGCGTTGCGGCTCGTGAGATCTGGGACCGCGCGGACCCGCATACGCGCAACGCGTGAGGGTTCTCGAT
>CALMUY010000152.1 GCA_937873005.1 uncultured Aeromicrobium sp.
ATCAGTTAGCCCTCAGGTACATGAGTGCCTGCACAGTCCACGCCGACGAGCGGCGGCTCGGTCAGGTCCTCACCAATCTGCTCGGCAACGCACTGCGGCACAGCCCATCTGGGCAAACCGTTACCGTGTCTGCTCGGGCCAGCGGGACTCTCGTCGAGGTCTCGGTCACCGACCGCGGCGACGGCATCCCGGCCGAACAACTGACTCACGTCTTCGAACGGTTTTACCGCGGAGATAGCGCCCGCCACCACGCCGGCCACGGGTCCGGCATCGGGCTCACCATCAGCAAGGCGCTCATCGAAGCGCACCACGGCCGAATCAGCATCGAAAGCGACGGCGCTGGGACCGGAACCAAGGTCACTTTCACGATTCCTGCCCTCTGAGCCGCAGTCACACGTGCTGCTGCGCGGCCTTCGTGACCTTCGCGAAAACCTGACGCGATCCGTCTTTGGTGAGAACGAGCACCTCGTAGGGCTCAAACTCCTCTCCCATCTCCATCCCGGGCGTGCCCACCGGCATCGCCGGCACGGTCAGACCGCGCGCGCCTGAAGGCGGATCCTTGAGGTATTCCAAGATGAACGGGACCGGAATGTGGCCCACGAACAGCGCGCCACCGGCACTCTGCGCCAGGTGGCAGGACTGGAGATCCGCCGCGATGTCGTGTTTGGTGAAGACCTCGCCCAGCGCCTCGGGGTGCTCGACTGCGATGGAGAAACCGTTCTTTTCCGCATGCTTGATCCAGCCGCCGCAGCACCCGCACGAAGGGTCTTTGAATACCGTGAACGCCAACAGTGCCGGGTCGACGCCATACTTCGCGACCCCCTCGGGCAAGTTGCTGGGCGGCGGCGGGCCCTTCGTCCCGGCGGTGGACTCCGTGGGACCAGATTCAAGACTGCAGCCGGAGACCAGCACGACCGCACCCACTCCCAACAGGCCGATCAACGCCCGCCGACTCACGGATTTGCTTTTGGGTGAGGGCTTGAGTGGGTTCACGGGTTGGCTCGTGGCTTGGCTCACGGGTTGGCTCGTGAATGGGCTCGCGGGTTGACTCATGGTCGAATCGTAGGCAGGCGGACAGGCCTGTTTCAACGAGAATCGCCCGGCCCGCGTTGACCTTGATCAGATCTTCATTGAACCCAGCCGAAGGCTTCATGGCCGCCCGCGAAGGTGGAAGCGGTTTACGCAGGCGGCTCGGACTGGAAATCATCGGTTTCGTGGGTTGATTTGGGGCGCGGAGTTCCTGGCGGGTTGGGGCTCAAAGTTCTGGTTCAGGGTTGGGGTTCAGGGTTGGGGTTCAGGGTTGGGGTTCGGCGGGCTTGTAAAAAGTTTCCACAACATTGCCCATACAACCTTATTCGAACACTTGTTCGAGTAGCATGGTTTTATTGGTTCGGATCGGGGGTGAGTATGAGCAGTCCAAGTGAGTGGCTGGTGTCGTTGGCAGGCGATTTAAATCGCGCTGCCACCGCCAATTTGGATTCCTTGTCGGCGCGCGAGTTGCTGCGGATGCGTTCCACCATCGCTGGCCTTCGCCGAAGTCTCGATGCGCTGGATCATCGCGTATTAGCGATCGGCGCACGCAAAGATCTGCATCGCACTGCCGGGGCTTCGTCGATCAGCGAACTAGTAGCAACCACCAATGGCGTCAGTCGTAAAGAAGCCGCCAAGTCCATCAAACTTGCGCAGCACCTCGAGAACTCCCCTGTGCTCGCCCAGCAAATGCGGAAGCCCGGGATGAGCCCCATCAAAGCCCATCTCATCACCGAGGCAGTCGACAAGCTCCCTTCAGACCTCACCTCCAAACAAAAGCAACACATTGAAGATGAACTTGCCCTCGCGGCTCCCGATATGAGCGTCGAACAATTCAAACGCAAAACGAGGCGTGCTCTTGAAAGGATCGATCGCCCCCGCGCCAACCAAATAGAGAACGACGAACTTATTGCTGCCGAAGCCACGGCCTTGCGTCGCGCCTCGTTCTGGATGACGCGTGCCGACAGCGACGGCATGGTCAAAGGCGGTTTTGAAATCGACGCTCTCACGGCCGATATGCTCCGCTCCGTGCTGGACTCCAAGACGGCCCCTCGCTACCGAGCAATCCAGCAACGAACTAGCGCCTCATCCGGCATCAACGAGGCCACCAGCACTGTGGGATTCAGAGAAACCCAGGGCGAGGCATTCATCGAAATCCTGCGCCACCTTCCGCGAGATGCTTATGGAAATCACGGAGGCGTGGCTGCCACACTCATGGTCACCATCAGTGAAGAATCGCTGACCGAACGCTCCGTCGCGGCTGGCATCACCGAACATGGCACCCCCGTGAGCGCCGGGCGATTGCGTCAACTCGCCTGGAATGCCGGAATCCTTCCGGCCGTGCTCAATTCCAAGAGCCAGATCCTCGATTTAGGGCGCGAGCAACGACTGCACTCCTCAGCCCAACGCAAAGCGCTCGCACACCGAGATGGAGGTTGCGCTTTCCCCGGCTGCGAACGGCCGCCCGGCTGGTGCGAAACCCACCACATCAGACCCTGGTCGAAAGGTGCAGGCACCAACCTCGACAACGGAGTGCTGCTCTGCGGATACCACCACCGTCACATGCACAACAGCAACTGGCGCATCGAAACCAATCCGCGCGACAGGCTACCCGACTTCTATCCGCCCGGTTCTTCAAAACCGAAACGCAACACGAGATACCAACCGCTCGTCGCATAGGCACATCACCCCGATGCGCGAAAGTCGCCAAGACTGCATCACATTGTCGCTATCCTCTGAAACTAGACCATGCGTTGGCGCCGCTCAGTCGACCGCGCCAAGCAACCAACTCAAACTGTCGACCCGAACAACACCCCGCAGAAGGACGAGACTCATGGGAAACACACCCGCAGGATGGTATGACGACGGCCAAGGTCGGAAGCGTTGGTGGAATGGCGAAGAGTGGACCGACGAATACCAGCAGCCTGCCCAGAACGCTGGCGCCGGAATATCTGGATTTATTGACAACCTCAAAGCCGAAGCAGTCGCCGCCGCCCAGCCAAGGCCCGCCATACAGAACGCAAACTATGTGGTTTTGCAGGTGGTGCTCAAAGAGAAGTTCCTCGGCACAGGTTCGGGAAACATCACCGAACTCGAGAACGCAATCAATGCGCAAGCCGCGCTGGGATACCGCCTCCACACAATCACGACTGCTTCATCTGGTTCAACTGGCTTTGGCGGTGGCGACAGGATTCAAGCCACGCTCGTGTTCGAGCGCCTCAGCTGAGCCATACTCGGCCGGATAAAGCCAGCCTAGGTTCGCGCACCAGCACCTTGCACCAGCTAGCACCGCGCAACACTGCTTACCACCACCCGAGCCGTTAGGCCCAGCTGAAGATCGGCCCCCACAACACGACCACCACGGCGGCCCAAGCACCAAACCAGGGCAGATAACTCGTCTGCCAACGCTCAAGTGCTGCAAGGGGCTTCTTCCCACGCACGAATGCCAATCCCAACCATGCCGACACAAGCAGATTGACGAGCAGCAGAATGTTCAGGCCGAGCGCCGCCGAGCGGTTGGGAGTCAAGCCGAGTTCAGCAATTCGGCTAGCCATCGCAACTAACACCACCAGATCGACAACAATCGCGGCCACCACGAGCACGATCTGCAAACCGTCAGCAAGACCGGGCGGGGCTTCTGACGGCCGGGCAGATACCGCATAGAGCCACAAACCGAGCACCAAAACGAGAATGACAGTCATAAGAATGAGCAGTTCGCGCTCAACGTCGATCACATGCGGATTAACAGCAAACGCCACCAGTAGCGCCAGCAACAACAGGATCGTAAGCGGCGAAAACACACGCGCGAACTGCGGGGCGATGTTCTCAACCACGTTCCGTTTGGACTCAACTAGCCATGCCGCGATCACCACCGCACCGGCAGCACCCATCGGCAGGATCCACTCAAACAACGGCACTTCCGGATCCATATCGATGGTCGCGAACGTGCCGGCGGCCAAGGCCAACAACACACCGCCACCGGACGCAATCAAGAAATAGTAGACGGCCCACTCGCCCGTGAAGCGAATGAACTCCATTCGCCGCTGCCCCGAACGCCAATCACCACCGGCGTACGCGACGCCCACCATGAGCCACAACAAGATCGGCGCGTGAATCACGGCCAGTATGAGTGTGTCGCTCTGCTCGCTCGCGAACGGATACGAAGCGAGCAACACCCCGACCACGACATATCCTGCCGCGAGCAGACCCAGAGTTAACGCCGAGGCCGGCCGTCTCCAAGCGAAGAATCCGGCCAACCACGGCAAAACCAAGAAAGGGGCGAGTCGCACGAGGAGGTCGTCATCGAGCCAGCTCATACCGGCTCGCAGCGAGACCGCCGCACCGGCACCAAGAGCGATTGCCACGCCCAGATCACGAACCCACTCGCTCTTCACGCGGTGGTCGCCAGCAGTGAAAGTCGGCTGCCACAGTTGCTGACCGTATGCACGGGCAAAGCCGCGTGCGAGTTCGTCAACACTGCTCATGCGCTTCACCGCAATAAGAAACGCCTCATCATCGGCGAGGCCCGAAGCCACAAGTTCGGCCACGTGCGCGCGTAAGTGAACTTCGCGCTCAGCAACGGATTCCGCGCTGACGGCCTCATTCTGGTGAGCAAAACTTCGCCAAGCATCAAAGTGCTGTTCACTCATCACTTCACCGCTTTCGGGCTCGAATAGTTCTTGCAAGTCCGCCAAGTGCCACCAAGTTTTGAGGGTGCCCCGGCATCATGACCTTCGAAGACGAGCCGAGTTACAGGTCTAGAAGGGTGCGATCCAGAATCGACCGACAGCCACCGCCGCTGCAAGAACACCCAACACGAGCGCTGGCGCGAACGGTTCCTTACGACGGATATGCACCACGATGGCGCCGATCATGGTGACGGCCAAACCGGAAGCCGCAACGGCAACCAACCACGAAATCGAACCGATAAACGCTGGCACGATCAGGCCCAGCGCGCCGAGCAGTTCGAGGCCACCGATTGCCTTGATTTGCCCATCAGAGAAGTCCTCCACATAGGTCATGCC
>CALMUY010000153.1 GCA_937873005.1 uncultured Aeromicrobium sp.
TGTCGATGTTCTTCGCAACTGGTAGGCGAATGTCCACGAGATCGGCGGCTTCGGGCCCAGCGGTGAGTTTGTCCATATAGAACACAGCCGAAGGGTCGTACATTGAGCCGCGCGGCGCGACGGCCATGACCGAGATCGCGTTGGGCAGTCCCTTCGAGGTCAGGGTCGTGCCGTCGATGGGGTCAACCGCGACGTCGCATTCGGGCCCGTCCCCATCGCCCACGTGTTCGCCGTTGAAAAGCATGGGCGCTTCGTCTTTTTCGCCTTCGCCGATCACGACGACACCAGCCATCGAAACGGTGTTGATCATCTTGCGCATGCCGTCAACGGCAACGCCATCGGCGCCGTTCTTATCGCCTCGACCAACCCAGCGCGAGGCCGCAATGGCACCGGCTTCGGTCACTCGGACGAGTTCGAGGGCGAGATTTCGGTCGGGGGCTTCAGCAGCAGGCTTGAAAGTGTCCACGTGCATACTCTATCGAGACGCCTGTCTAGGCTGGACCTGTTAGGGCAGTTAGCCACACGTAAGGACACGTCTTTCCATGAGTTCAACTTCGCGCGGCAACCCATCCATGGGCGATATTTTGCGCACAACCATCGTGTTGGGTCTCATTTTGGTGGGGCTTTTCGCTGCCGGGAAACTGCTCTTCACGGTTGAACCCGAAAACCCGACATCTGACGTCGACTATCTGTTGGCGGCCTCCGGTGTCGAAAACTCGGCCGGGTTCGATCCACTTGTCGTGCCGAAACTCGATGAGGGCTGGCGTGCCACCGTGGCGAAGTTCGACGGTAATTCGTGGCGCTTCGTCATCACTCGCGACAAAGAGTTCTATTCGTTCGAGCAAGTTCGGATGGGCGAGCGCGAGTTCTTGCTGACCTCGGGCATCACGTTGAAAGACGACGCCACCGTGGATTTTGACGGAACCACGTGGCGGATAGGTTCCGATGAATCCGGCAACCCGGCCTATCTGCGCGACGACAGCGGTTTCATGTACGCCGTCACGAGCAACGCCACACGAGCGGACGTGGAATCCTACGTGGCGTCGTTGGTGCCGTTCTCGACCGTTTCAGACTGAGTACTGGCTGCTGCGAGTCGTTCGCGGGCACCATCGAGCCACTGTTGGCAAATGGCAGCGAGCGCTTCGCCGCGTTCCCACAACATCAACGACTCTTCAAGGGTCACGCCGCCCGTTTCGAGTTTCTGGACAATCCCGATGAGTTCTTCGCGTGCCGCTTCATAACTGATCTCAGGTGTTTCAGGTGTTCTAGGTGTTTTAGGCATGAGGTTCCTTCGTGTCTGTTGCCGTGAGTGTGGTGACGCTGGCCCCAATCCTGCCGTGCGCGACACGCACCGAAATCGTGTCGCCTTCGGCGAGGTCTTCGGGGCTCGTGACGTGCGAGCCGTCGTTGGCTTGGACGATCGCATAGCCGCGTTCGAGAGTCGCCAACGGAGACAAGGCCCGCACCCGGGCAAGTTGGTGGGCGAGATCATCGTGGGCTCGATGAAGTCGTTGACCAAACGCATTACGCGACCGGGCAATCGTCAGATCGAGGTCTTGGCGCCGGATGTCAACAATCGAGGTTGGTTGCGTCAGCACGGGGCGCGAGCGGATCTGATCGAGGGCTTGTGATTCAGCGGCAATGCGGGCCGACATGGCGCCGCGAATCCGATCAACACTGTGGCTCAGCCCGTCGCGTTCGGCCGATTCATCAGGGACGACGCGCTTGGCCGCATCCGTGGGAGTTGACGCCCGCAAGTCGGCAACGAAATCGAGAATCGGCATGTCTGGCTCGTGACCGATTGCGCTAATCACGGGAGTGGTCGCAGCGAATACGGCGCGAACGAGGGCCTCGTCGCTGAACGGCAGGAGATCTTCAAGTGAGCCACCGCCACGGGCGATGATGATGACGTCCACGTTCGCGTCGGCATCGAACTCGCGCAACGCGGCGATCACTTCGCCGGCGGACTTCGGGCCCTGGACGAGGGCGTGCTTCACGAACACCGTTGCGCCACTCCACCGGTTGCGGATGTTTTCCAGCACGTCTTTCTCGGCGGCCGTTTCGCGCCCGGTAATCACGCCGATTCCGCGAGGTAAGAGCGGTAATGGCAGTTTGTGGCGTGGCTCAAACAGGCCTTCGGCCGCGAGCAGTTGCTTGCGCTTCTCCAGTTCGGCGAGCAAAGCGCCTTGGCCGGCCGGTCTGATCTGCGAAATCTTGAGCGACAGCCGACCGCTGGGCACATAGAAATCTGGTTTTGCTTCGACGATGACGCGCATGCCGTCGGTGATCGGGGTGGGGGAGGACTCGTACACTCCGCGAAACGCGATCGCGGACGTGCTGACCTTCTCGTTCAAATCCCGCAACGTCAAATAATAGAAATTGCCGCTGCGTTTTGGCTGAACGACTTCCGCTTCGATCCATACGGCACCGAGCCGGCCGATGTAGCCGCTCAAAAGTTCCGAAATTGTGTGCAGAGCGGCAGGGCTCTGCTCGCTCGTTTCCAAGGCCATGACATCACCTTAGGGCTCCGCACTGACACGAGTTGGCGTTCAGCGTTCGCGTGTTGCACTCGGGGCTCGGTCGGGTAAGGGTTACGCAGGTAGACTGCCCTTATGTCGTCTTCCACAATTGATCTCGGTATGCCCGTGTCTGATGGGCAAGTGCTCTTGGCAGCGCCGCGTGGCTATTGCGCGGGTGTCGATCGCGCCGTCATCACCGTCGAGAAGGCCTTGGACTTGTACGGGCCGCCGGTGTACGTGCGCAAAGAAATTGTGCACAACAAGCATGTGGTGAATGATCTTGCTGAACGTGGCGCGATCTTTGTTGACGAACTCGATGAGGTTCCGCCCGGCTCCACTGTCGTTTTTTCGGCTCATGGCGTTTCGCCTGCCGTGCACATTGAAGCGGGTGAGCGCAATCTGAAGACGATCGATGCTACGTGCCCGCTGGTGACGAAGGTTCACCACGAAGCTCGCCGATTCGCCGAGAACGATTATCGGATTCTGTTGATTGGGCACGCAGGCCACGAAGAAGTAGAAGGCACTGCGGGTGAAGCACCGGACCACATCACGCTTGTTGAGCATCCTGAAGACGTAGATGGGCTCGAGTTCCCAGAAGGCACGAAACTTTCCTGGCTGTCGCAAACCACGTTGTCGGTTGACGAGACGATGGAGATTGTGCGCAGGCTGCGCGAGAAGTTCCCGCATCTTGAAGATCCACCGAGTGACGACATTTGTTATGCGACCCAGAACCGGCAAGTTGCTGTCAAAGAGATCGCCAAGAATGCTGACTTGGTGATCGTCGTGGGTTCGGCAAACTCGTCCAACTCGGTTCGCCTCGTTGAGGTGGCGCTTGAAGCGGGCGCGAAAGCGTCGTATCGCATCGATGATGTCAGCGAGTTGAAGCCCGAATGGCTCGAAGGTGTGACGCGCGTGGGTGTGACGTCGGGTGCCTCAGTTCCCGACAATCTCGTGCAAGATGTGCTCGATCTGTTGAGCGAACGGGGAATCGGTGACACAAAGGCAGTTCGCACTGCGGAAGAATCGCTCATTTTTGCTTTGCCGCCGGAACTTCGCAAAGACCTCAAGGCTGCCGGCAAACTCTAAAACTAGCTTTGGCTGTAGAAAACGATGCGCTTTTCGCGCGCGTTCCAAAACCTCAGTAACGAAGCGACGATGGCTAGGCCTTGTCCCAGCATGAGGATTCCGCCGTTCTTCATTGTGGCGGAGATCGCGTGACCTACCGGGCCGGTGCTTTCGGGCAAGTTCTCAATGACGAGTGCCTCAGGGTTCAGCGATGCGATCGTCAACATGGCGAGCATGAGCAGTACGGGCGGCATGAGCGTGATCACGTAAAGCCCTCGCTCGGTCACAGCGAGGGGAGCGGTGACCACGACGAGTAAATAGCCGACGGTAAAAACCGCACCAATTTCGTTATCGAGTAGATCAATGCTGGAAATGATGCTCAGGGCCAATACCGACATCATAATGGTTCCGCCGGTGGTCAAGTCGTGACGCGAGAGGTTCGCGGGAACGCGCGCGATAGTCGCGAGGGGGCCACTCGCCTGCGTGCTCATGCACCAGAGGCTAGTTCATGAATGCCCGATAATTCCGCCAATTATGCTGGTGTCGCACGGTGGGCATGTTGCGCAATGGTCCTTGTGAGGTTTCGGCGTTTGTGATTGAGGCGAACCGCACCACGGATGCTCGGGCAGCGTGACCGTAGGCTTAGGCCTTGTGGCTCTTTCAATTGGCATCGTAGGTCTCCCGAACGCGGGTAAGTCGACTCTCTTTAACGCACTCACCAACAATCACGTTTTGGCGGCGAACTATCCGTTCGCGACAATCGAACCGAACGTGGGCGTCGTGGGGGTACCAGATGCTCGCCTCGACAAACTCGCCGAGATTTTCGGTTCGGAACGCATCCTGCCAGCGACGGTGCAATTCGTTGATATCGCAGGGATCGTGCGGGGCGCGAGCGAAGGCGAAGGTATGGGCAACAAGTTCTTGTCGCATATTCGCGAATCTGATGCGATTTGCCAAGTGACGCGCGTTTTCCGCGACGAAGACGTCACCCACGTGGACGGAGACGTGAACCCGTCCAGCGATCTTGAGACGATCACGATCGAACTTGTGCTCGCTGATTTGCAGACCGTTGATAACGCTTTGCCGCGGCTCGAGAAGGAATCGCGCAAAGACAAGGAACTCGTGCCGATGCTGGACGAGGCGCGTAAAGCCAAAGTGGTGCTTGAGGACGGTCGCGGTGTGCTCGCGGCCGGGCTTGACTTGGGATTGTTGCGCGAACTGCACTTGCTGACGGCCAAGAAGTTCTTGTACGTATTCAATTGCGATGCCGACGAACTCGCCGACGAAGACCTCAAGAGCCGCATGCGAGAGTTGTGTGCTCCGGCTGAAGCGATCTTCCTTGACGCGAAGAGTGAAGCAGAATTGGCCGAACTCGGCGACGACGAAGAAGCCGAAGAGATCCGTACGGAAATGCTCGCCGAGATGGGTATCACCGAACCGGGACTTGACCAGTTGGCGCGCGTCGGCTTCGACACGCTCGGACTGCAGACCTATCTCACGGCAGGTCCGAAGGAAGCGCGTGCTTGGACGATCCGTAAGGGTTCGACCGCGCCCGAAGCAGCTGGGGTGATTCACACCGACTTCCAAAAGGGCTTCATTAAGGCCGAGATCGTCAGTTTCGACGACCTCGTCACAGCAGGCACGATGAATGACGCCAAAGCCGCCGGTAAAGTTCGGATGGAAGGCAAGGAATACATCATGGCCGACGGCGACGTAGTCGAGTTCCGCTTCAACGTCTAATCCCCACAATTCCCACGAGACCCTCGATTTTTGGGTTCGCGCATACCAATTAGGTACGCGCGAACCCAAAAACGTGGGTGAAGTGTGAACAGTGTGACGGCGTGGCTGCATTAGTAGGTGATTGATATCGCTAACTAGGGGTTCTCGCGAGAAATCAACCTGGTGGCCCAATTCGCCATAGACTTGAAGTGTTGGCAGAAACGCTGTCCGACTCGGGCGAAATGGGGTATTCAACGTGTTTTCTTGGCGATTTAATTCACTCCGGATCCTTGTGTTAGCACTTAGCGGTCTATTACTTTTTTCCGCCTGTTCCGGATCCGGCGACAAAACTGCTGCCGATCGAGGCACGGGGAAAAGTCAGCAGAACCAGGTCATCGACTTTGAGGATCCTGTGCTTGAGCGGCTTCTTCAAGAAAAGCTCAAGAAGGAAGAGATCAGGGCAAGCGACCTAGCTGACTACCGCAGAATTCATATCGCAGCCGATGAGTTCGTTTTCCTCACCAAACCGGGTGAAGATTCAGAATCAGTCGCGCATTACATGCTCGATGACGAGTTTGAATTTGAAGGAAAGCGCTATCACGGCTTCGGCACCATGACCACCTTGGCGGACCTCAAACACTTCGCCGCGTTAGAGGAAATTAACGTAACGCTCCAACCCAAGATCGACTACTCAACCATCCCAGCCAGCGTGGCCAAGAAGGTCACGATCATGAGAATCAACCAGAGCAAGCTCACCTCGATTGACTTCGTAAGCGATTTTCCGCAGCTTGGCGAACTCGATATCGATGGGAACGATGTTTCGGATTTGGGTCCCCTTGCTGGAAAGAGTTCGCTCATAAGTTTGCGCTTCCGCTGGAATCAAGTTGAAGACTTAAGCCCGTTGTCGGATCAGAAGAAGCTTCGCACGATTCAAGCGAACAGCAACAAGGTCTCCGATTTGTCTCCGCTGGCGGAACTTCCCAAACTCGAAGAGATCGGCTTCTATGACAACAAGATCGTTGATGTTTCTCCACTTCAAGGAATGTCGACGCTCACCAACATTGAATTGAGCAACAACCGAATTTCCGACGTGTCGCCGCTGAAAGACTTCACCTCAATCGAAGAGTTGCGACTCGTAGGGAACCCGATCAAGAACATTGAACTCTTGTCGAGAGTCCCGAATGTGGAGTACTAAAAGGTAAACCTAGCGAACGCTCACTCGCCTTCAACGCGAGTGAGCGTTGCGCTGAGGTGGTGCGTCATCGGGACGCCAACTGCGGCCATCGCGAACGAAGTCGTGAGGGTATCGCCGTCAAGATGAATCGTGCGTTTCGTGGCATCGACCTGCTTCGCCGAAGTTGAATTGACCACGCGCGATAGTAGTTCGGCAGTAAAGCCTTCCTCATGAAGTTCGATCGGACCTTCAGCCAGCTCGGTCTGGCCCGTGGGTTGCGCCAAAACGAACTCGAGAGTCTCATACTTCACTACGCGCAGGTACCCGGTTTCGATGTGCATGGGTCGACCTTCGGGCGACCACGTGCGCTGCGAATACACGAGAAACGGCTTGCCGACGTCAACGAAACTGACTTCCTCGGTGTAGTGAAAGGAATCGATCGTGGGGTACTCGCCGGCGCCTTCGCCTCGCCACGTACCGACAAGATGGCGAACAGGTTCCAATGCTGGATTCAGGCTCATGGGGGAAAGTCTAGGCTTCTGTCGGAGCAAGGTGGCATGGTGCGCTCGACGCGGCAGGTGAAGATAGACCCATGACGCAACCAGAGCCACGGACGGCAGAAGAACTCATGCGGTCGCGCTTCGACGCTTTCAAGCGTGGTGATGAGGCGTGGCTGTTGCGCACGTGGCATGCGTCGACTCGTCCCGAGCACCTCGACCTCACCGACAACCCCACGTGGCGTGGACTCCAAATCGTGCAGACCGCATTGGGCGCGCAAGGCGACGAAACCGGGATGGTCGAGTTCCGAGCCACCTACCTCAACGAGGATGGTTCAATCGGTGTCTTGCACGAACGCTCTCGGTTCGTGCGCGAGAGCGGAACGTGGTTCTACGTCGATGGTGTTCACTTCGAAAGCGAGTGAGCAACCGACTGATTAGAACGCGAGGTTCATCCCGGCCGGTGCGATGACGTAGGAGATACCGCCACTGCCCTTCAGCCAAGCGCGTTCGAACTGCGCGCGGTTGTAGATGCGACGAACCTGTGCATTAGTTTTCCCTGCAGGGTCATTGACGATCACCTCACCAGTCGCTGTGAAGCCTCGCACCACGATGAGGTGGCCGGGAGTCGAACCGATCGGCGCGCCAGTCAGCTCACCCTTCTTGAACGCAACCGACACGATTACCGGCACCCCCGCAGAAATGAAGCGTTCCACTGACCTCAAATCAGGCAGTCGATGGACGACCGCATCCGTACCGTAGCGGGATGCATAAGCGGTGTTGAATGGCCACGTGCCGGTGCCGCGGTAGGCAGAATCGTAGGTGTAGCGAGCAGCGTGGTCGACAAAACCATCGGCACCTTTAGCCCACGTGTAAGACTTCGCGCTCGGGCCGAGGCCGTAGTACCGCAACACCATCGAGGTCGATGTAGGAGAGCACCAGGCCTGACCGCCGCCACCGTACTGTGGGGAATGGCCGATGTGGACCATCTGCGAATACGTCGGAACTGCGAGTTCTGCGTCGCGAGTCATGGTCGTCTTCGACACCGGTGACGTCTTTGATGTGTACGTAGACGAAACGACAGCTACGCCGGTCAACACCGGCGATTTCACCTTCGTGTTCTTGCGCTGAACGTTGACCCGAATTTGCCAAGCACTGAATTTCTTGCCGGATTTCGCCTTGACGGTGTCGGTGTCGACCCAGGCGAGTGAGTCGCTTTGCTTCGATTTGGTAGTTCGTTTTCCGCCGGACAAGCCGTATCGCCATTCGGCAACCGTCTTCCATCCTGTCGTCTTTTTTGCGTCTTTGACGCGCATCTGAATCGTGAGAAAACTTCCGTTAGGCATGGTGGACACGTTCCACGAAGGGTTGAGCGCGGTTGTCCCCTTAGCTGCCACCCACGGGGAGGTCCACGTCTTTGACTTCTTTCCGCTAGCGATTTTCGTTTGCGGTTCCCAACGAGTGAGAACGGGCGTTGGGTGTGACGGCGAGGCCGCGACTGCAGCAGGTGTTAAGTGCGCGACGAACGCGATTGCGAGAGCAGTCGCGACGGGGAAGAGTCGACGATACATTCGGCCAGACTACGAGTTTCGGGCAATGCTCGACAGGTCCAAGTGAGTCATTTTTACTTGTGCGCCGCCGGATCAATCTCGGTCAGCCAACCGGATTCGGGATGTCGAAAATCCGCCACAGTTTCATTTCATGGGGCTGCAGAACGTGGTCGAAGTTGTCGGTTTCGTTTGTATAGACGTCAATCGCTCCAGAGTGGGTACCGATGAGTCGGGCGCGTTCTGCGTCGCCAATCGAGATCTGGCGCCGGCTGCGATTCAAGACACCGACGGCGAAACCGTTGCTCAACCGACGTCGCCAGAAGTCGAGTCGTCCATCACGGTCCACATGTTCGCCCTGAATCCCAGCCGCATCTTGAGAAATGTTCAAGATTCCCGGATGGGTGAGTAACTGGCGTGTCGAATCACTCATGGACCGAACGTCATTGCCTGCCATGAGAGGTGCGGCCAGCATGGCCCACAGCATGAAGTGACTACGTGACTCAATGTCGCTTAAGCCAACATTCCCCACTTCGAGCATGTCGGGGTCGTTCCATGCGCCTGGTCGCGCATAGCGGGCGAGCCCATGCTGCTTGGCGACAATGCGCATGACTGATCCCCACCGGGGAGCGATGTCTGGGGTGGTTCGCCACAGGTTCGCAACGCCTGGCGCCCATTCCCATGGTTTCGACCGGCCGTATTCGGAAATGCTGTAAACCATCGGGCGCCCGATGGTTTCGAGCTTGCGACGCATGCGGGTGAACGCTGCTTTCTCGGTGAGGCCAGTGCCACCGCGATTCGCGCGACACCAGTCATATTTGAGGTAGTCGACACCCCAATCGGCGAACGTCTGGACATCACGGTCTTCGTATCCGAGTGAACCGAGTTGCTCGCCGGGGTAGCGGTCGTAAATCATTGCGCACGTGCGCTTGCCCGGGCTCAAATAAAGTCCGAATTTCAATCCTCGGTCGTGAATTTCCTTTGCGAGTGCCGGGATGCCACTGGGAAAACGTTCGGGATTCGAGTTCAGTCGACCGCTGCTGTCACGGCGAAAATCTTGCCAACAATCGTCGACCACAACATACTCGTAGCCGGCGTCGCGCATCCCGGAGGTGACGAGTGCTTCCGCCGTTTCGACGACCACGTTTTCATTCAATCCGTAACAGCGAAACGTGTTCCAACTGTTCCATCCCATGGGTGGAGTGAGTGCCAGTTCGGACCATGCCTCGGCTGAATGATTTGCCGGATTTGGCATTGTGCTCCCTCAAGTAGCCGATTCTCGTAGTAGGTTACCTAGGTCACATTTCATCGGGTTGTATCGATGAGTGAGGGGGCGTGTGGCGGCAATAGATGCCACGACGTGAGGAACCCGATGGCGAACACACCAGGGGCTGCAGTCAACGCCAGCCCCCCGAACGAGCAGTCACGCGCGAGCGCATCGTGGATCTTCAAACTGAGCCTCGCTTATTTTGGTGTGAACATCACGTGGGCTGGCCCCGGACAAGTGCTGATGGCTCCGCAGATCCAGTGGTTGACCGAGAACACTCCGCTGGCGTTTTTCACGAAGAGCACTGAAGTGAATCTCTCGATCATTGGCACCTCGGCCGGAATTCTCGCGTTGATCAGTACCCCCTTGTGGGGAGCGTTGTCTGACCGAACACGTTCACGTTGGGGGAAGCGGACTCCTTGGATGGCTTTGGGAATGGCCATCCTTGTGGTCACTTTGGTTATTACGGGGTTTGCCTGGTCGCTGCCGGCGCTCATGGTGGCATGGCTCGCGAACCAAGCTGCAATCAACGCGGTCATCTCGCCGATGTCGGCGTCGATTCCTGACCAAGTTCCGTCTGAACAACGTGGTCTCGTTTCGGGTTGGTATGGCTTCGCATACACGCTGGCCGTTGTGGTTGGTACAGCACTCGGCACAGCCGCAACCGCGATTTGGCCCTCCACGACGGGTATCGCGATGGGCTATATCTTGGTTGCTATTGCCTGTCTGATCTCGATGCTTCCGTTCTTGCTCGACCGATGGGAACGGGACGCTCCGCAGCCTGATCGGGAGCCCTTCGCAGTGCGCGACATTGTGTCTATCTATTGGGTGGACCTTAAGAAGAACCCCGACTTTGGTTGGGCTTGGTTGACGCGTTTTACCGTCACGCTCAGTAGCGCGATCGCGCTTTTCTATCTGTACTTGTTCTTGCAGAATGCGGTGGGGTTGCGGCGAGATGACGTTGCCGGAGATGGGCTTCGGGTGAGCGACGGAGTCTTGATCTTGACTGGTGTTTATGCGTTGTCGGTGTTCTTGACAGTGGTTACTGCCGGAAGTTGGTCCGACAAGATTGGGCGACGCAGGATTTTCGTGCTGGGTTCGGCGATGCTCTATGTCGTGGCGAGCTTGATGATGGCGTTCGCGCCGACATTCTCCGTTGTGGTTGTCGCTGCAGTTGTTTTAGGGCTAGGGACCGGGATCTTTACGTCGGTTGATTTCGCGCTCGTATCCGAGGTGCTGCCCAGTGCCGAGGACAACGGGAAAGACATCGGGATCATCAACCTCGCGATCGGACTACCGAATGTCTTGGCGCCCGTGGTGGCGGCGTATGCCGTGACGCAACTGGGCGGCTACACCTCGCTCTATCTCGTGTCCGCAGCGCTTGCGGCGGTCGGCGGGGGGCTCGGGTATCGGGTTCGTTCAGTTCCCTAACTTGACGAGTTTGCCGATCCTAGGTGAGCGACTGCTCGCCTGAAGCCTTGCGGTCTCGGTAATCGGCGATTCGGTAGGCGATCGGATCGGCAAATCGAGTAAGTGCCGTGCCCAATATCGCCACGATCATGACATAGGCGGCGGCGAGTGCGTTAATACCGGCAACTCCGGCCGATGCAGCCAGTCCTGCTACGACGATGCTGAATTCGCCACGCGGCACAAGGATCGTGCCGGCTCGAATTTGACCGGGCAATGCCACGCCACTCAGCCGCGCGGCACGCATACCGACCCCGACCTTCGTGATCGTGGTGACGATGGCGAGTGCGATCGCAGCGAGCAGAACCGGCGGGATTTCTTGAGGGTTTGTTTCTAAGCCGAAGAAAACGAAAAATACCGCTGCAAATAGATCGCGAAGTGGCGTCAGTTGTTCGCGTAGATTCTCGGCGACTTTGCCTGAAAAGGCGATGCCGACCAGGAACGCTCCCACGGCGGTGGACACATTGAGACGCTCGGCAACGCCAGCGACGATTAGCACGAATCCGAAAACGCCAAGCAGGAGTAGTTCGTTGCTGGAAGAGTCGGCCAGTTTGTTGATCGGGCCTCCGAATTTCAACGCGACAACGAAAACAAACCCCACCGCCGCAATGGCGACGAATACGTTGATTGCGCCAGTCAACATTCCCGCGGCTGCGAGAATACTCGTCAAGATCGGCAGATAGGCGGCCATGAATAGGTCTTCGAAAACGAGCAGCGACAACACGACGGGCGTTTCGCGGTTACCAAGTCGGCCTAGGTCTGAGAGCAGTTTCGCGGCAATTCCCGACGATGTTGCGTAGGTGACGCCAGCCATCGCAACGATCCCTGCCAGCGGCCAACCTAAAATGAACGCCACCACGGCGCCAGGTGTGGCATTCATGACGAAGTCGACCAAGCCGGACGGGAGTTGCGTGCGCAGGTTGGTCACGAGTTCGTCTGCAGAGAACTCCAGTCCCAACATCAACAGCAGCAGGATCACACCGACTTCGGCTCCGATCGAGATGAACTCGTCGCTGGCCGAAAGCGGAAGCATCCCGCCGACCCCGAACATGAGCCCTGCCAAGAGGTAAAGCGGGATCGGCGAAAACCCGATGCGCAAGGCGAACCGGCCGAGCAAACTTAGGCCGAAGATCACCGCGCCTAATTCAATAAGAACGCGTGCGGTCTCCACGGTCAGGTGCCGATGAGTTCAGTTACGCCTGCGAGGCCCTCTTCGGTTCCGATCACGATGAGTTGGTCGCCGCCGACCAAACCGAAGTCAGGTTTAGGGGAGGCGATCACGTCGTTCGCACGTAAAACCGCAACCACAGACGCCCCGGTGCGCGATCGAATCTGCGTGTCGCCAAGGGTCTTGTCGGCGTAGGTCGAACCGGCGGGGGCAAGCACTTTGTGGGGGTTCGAGCCCCCGACCCGGTCTTCCCCCCCGCTGAGTCGCTTCATGATGCGCCGCGTACCTAGGAACTCGGCGAGGGTGTCGGCTTCGCCGGGTGAAAGGACCACGGTGTCGGTGCAGGCATCGGGGTCGTTCTTGGCGTAGAGGACGATGTCTCGTTGTCCGTTGTGGTGAGAAATAACCCCGATTCGCCGGCCCTTTGCGGTGAGAAAGTCATCGCGTAAACCGATGCCAGGCAGTGGCGTTTCATTGACCTCAATTGATTCTTCACTAAACACCGGATGCTCCTTGTGAACGGCAGTGGCCCTACGGGTGATCCTCCCGAGGAACGCTTATCGTATCGCTAGCACCGGCGCGGCGGTCGGGCTATTGGTTCTGCAGGGTGCGGACTGTGCCACGATCGAGAGGTGACTAAGAACGACGTTCCCGAATACTTGCCCGGCGGTTCAGGCGGAGTTTGGAAAGTAGGCAGGACCGTGCGGCGTCCGACGGGTGTGTGGACGCCTGCCGTACATGAGTATTTGGCTTGGCTTGATGGTGAAGGTCTCGGTGGGATTCCGAGCGTGAGCGGTATCGATGAGGACGGTCGTGAAATCGTTTCCTATATCGAGGGCAGGGGAGTGCCGATCGACGACGAGATCGTGCTCGACAATGTGCTGATCGAAGCCGTGGCCTGGTTGCGTGAATTTCACGATATTGCTGAAGATTACGTGCCCGATGGCCCGCGAGTGTGGCGCCAAACCGGGAGTGAGCCGGTTGAGATTCCCGAAGGTCAAATCATTTGCCACAACGACCCCGGCGCCTACAACTGGATCATTCAAAGCGGCCGGTTCGTGGCGATGATTGATTGGGATTTGGCTGGCCCGGGCGACCCGATTGATGATCTGGCTTTCCTGTGCTGGACGGCTATCCCGTTGTATCGGCCGATCCCAACCGAGCAACTGGTTCGTCGATTGGATGCGGTCGTTGACGCCTACGGTGGCCCCGGGCCGTTGAGTCTTCTTGACGCGGTTGCGCGACGGATGACTACCGCGGCAGACCGGATCGAAGCAGGGATTGAGCGCGGTGATCCGGGAATGCTTAATCTTGCTAAGCGAGGAGAGCCGCAGCGAACGCGAACTCGCATTGCGGACTTTCAGTCGCGTTTGGATGAGATCCGAGCAGCGATCAACTAGCTTTTGAGCGCAAACGTGTTGCAGGGGTGAACGAGCGGCACGAACGTCAAAATAAGTTACTCATAAGTAGGAAACCGCTTGTGTGCGCGGTCCCAGTGCGCCAGACTGTGACCTGAGTCACGAAAGGACTGCCATGGATTCCGCACTGACAACTGTAGGTCTGCCCATCGCATTGGGCATCGTGATGTTTGGCTTGGGCCTTTCGTTGACCGTCGATGATTTCCGCAACGTGACCAAGAACCCTAAAGCTGTCGCGATTGCCTTGGGTTGCCAACTCATCTTGTTGCCGGCGCTGTGTTTTGGGCTCGTTGTCTTGTTCGATCTCAAGCCAGCGCTCGCCGTCGGCATGATGCTCTTGGCCGCCTCGCCTGGCGGAACCACAGCGAACCTCTTCAGTCACCTATTCCGAGGCGACGTCGCACTCAATGTTTCACTTACCGCGGTCAACTCCGTGATTGCGATTTTCACGCTGCCGCTGATCACGAACCTTGCGATCTTCCACTTCTACACCGATCCGGAAAACCAGGTCTCGCTTCAGTTCGCGAAGGTCGTTGAAGTGTTCGCGATTGTTCTGGTACCCGTTGCCTTGGGCATGGTCGTCAAGTTGTTGAAGCCACTCTTCGCTGACAAGATGGATAAGCCCGTGCGGATTCTCTCGGCCGTCGTTCTCGCGGCGATGGTCATTGGAATCTTGCTCGGCGAACTGGAAAATGTCGGCGAATACCTCAAGAGCGTCGGCCCGATCACGATGCTGTTCTGCGCTTTGAGTTTGGCGCTCGGCTACTTCGTACCGCGCGCACTCGGACTCACCGATGGTCAAGCTGTTGCATCTTCGTTTGAGATCGGCGTACACAACTCAACGCTCGCCATGTATGTCGCTGTCAAGATTCTCGAAAGCGAAGCCACCGCCGTTCCTGCTGCGGTGTACAGCCTCGTCATGTTCTTGTTTGCCGCTCTTTGGGGACTCTTGTTGACCAAGGTGATTTTGCCGCGACGCAGCTCTGACGCTGTCGCTCGCTAAACCACGCTCACTACCGCTTAGGCTGGCCGGGTGTTCGACGTTCACTTCGACGACCCCGAGCCAGCCGACGCATTTTTGGCTTCCGTCGCGGAACTCGGAATCACGGCGCACCTGAGCGTCGACGTGTTTGCTGGTGAAGACGACCTCGACGATGCTGCACGGATCGTGCGCCTTGACATGCACACAGAAGCAGCGCTTGTGGACGAGGTGATGGTGCTCGTCGAAGCGCATGGCGGTTGGGCTGTCGAGTCTGATTCGAGCCACTCCATGCCACCGAGCATCGAGATTGAACTTCCGGGTGAACCCAAACGAATCAAGGGTTCGGCCAGAGGTTCAGCCGCGGACGGGAATTGAGCCGCCAAGCGCACCAAAAACCTAACCCGCAGTTACATAGTTCTTTGCGACTAGGCGGGTTAGTCACTCGCGATATCGGGTTCTGACTCAATAGGCGTATCTTTGCCGAAAACGCCGAAAATCACTGCAATTCAAATTGCAACGAGATGCATATCGCTCGTAGTCTGAGGGTGTTCCTAGGAGGAAAATCAAGCCTGAATGGCTCGGTCTCCTCGCACACAGTTTGGAGTCAGCATGAGTGTTCCCAAGCCACTCGTTCGATCGGGGTTACGACTCGTTCGACCCATGCTCGATTCGCCGACAACGGCATTGGGAACCAAGCGCACCATCGTCGATCGAGTCGTCTCGCTCTCGCGGGCTCCTGAAGGTCACATTTACGACTTCGACACAATCGCAGGCATGGACGTCCAATACGTCACGATGGAAGCAAACACCGCTAACAATTGCGGCTCAACGATTCTTTACCTCCACGGCGGCGGAACGGTTGCTGGCAGCGGACGCGCATACCGTGCGTTCGCGGCAAACGTTTCGTTGATTTCTGGAATGGACGTCATCATTCCCGAATATCCGCTGGCACCAGAAAGCCCCTATCCGGCTGCTCTCGATGCGCTGCTCGAGTTGTATCGCGAACTCCCGCAACACGGTTTTGACTACGACTCGCTCGTCATCGCAGGCGATGCGTCCGGCGCTGGGCTTGCCTTGTCTCTCGTCATGCGTGCCCGTGACGAAAATCTGCCGATGCCTTCAGCTATCGGCATGATCTCGCCGTGGCTCGATATGGCCACCGACATTTACCGTGACCGTGAACCAGGCTCGGATCCGATGCTTACCCCCAGCATGATCACGAGCTGGGCCCTTCCGTATGTGGGTCGCCACGATCCAGAAGACCCAGGCATCTCCCCGTTGCGCGGAGACATCTCAGGGCTCCCCGCGATCGTGGTTCACTACGCAGGGAATGACCCATTGCGCTCCGATGCCGAGGCGCTGCTCGAATCGATCGTTGATTTGCCGGGGGCACCACGCGTCATCTCACGCGAGTACCCCGACATGTGGCACGGTTTCCACTTGATGGCGGGCCGGATGGGAATTGCCGACGATGCCGTCATCGATTTCGGTGAATCTCTTCGTTCCCTCGTGCTGGAAGAAGTCGACGCGCCGTTGGCTGAAGTCGTTCCGATCAACCGCCCAGTGGCCGAACGCGGTGGCCATTTGCGTCCGGTTATCCCAGCGAGCGACGTAGAAAGTCCAACTGCACAAGCTTGAGGTTTTCGGCCACGGTCTCTTGTGGCGTCATGTGTGTCACTCCTGATAGTGGAAGAACCGTGTGCGGTTTCCCGGCAGCCAACAGCGCTGACGACAGGCGCAACGTATGGGCCGCGACCACGTTGTCGTCAGCCAACCCATGAATGAGTAGCAGCGGGCGTTCTAGTTGATCGGCCTTGGTGATGAGCGAGTTGCGCTCGTAGACGTCAGAGTTCGTGCGCGGATCACCAAGGTAGCGCTCGGTGTAACACGTGTCGTAGAGCGCCCAATCTGTCACTGGAGCGCCAGCGACGGCTGCCGTGAACACGTCTGGGCGGTCGAGCACAGCGAGTGCGGCCAAGTAGCCACCGTACGACCATCCCGTGATCCCAACGCGAGTCGTATCGACGTCGGCGCCGTAGCGTTCGGCAATCGCCTCAACCACCTGAACTTGGTCGGCGAGAGTGACTGAGGCGAACTCGTCTTTGATCGCGCGTTCCCACGAACGACTTCTGCCCGGCGTGCCACGACCATCGGCAACCACGACACAAAACCCTTGATCGGCCAGCCACTGAGATTCCATGAACATGCGAGCCGACAACATCACGCGTTGCGCGTGCGGGCCGCCGTAGGGGTCAAGCAGCAGCGGAAGCCGCTTCGAACCGCGCACGTGATCGCGCGGGAAGAGGATCGCTGCTGACAATTCGTGCGGGCCCACGGTGGTCATTTCGACCTGAGGAAGGAAGGGCGCCTCGTGCGCCACCGTTGCCAGATGGTGAAGCGCTCCGGCCGAGGTTCTTACCTCAAACTCAGGAGTCACTGATTCAAGGCAAGAACGAACGATGACGGTTGTGTCTCCGCCGACGACCGCCGAATGAACACCAGGGGTGGTCGTCAGTACTTCTTGGGCTCCATCGTGACCAAAACGCACGACGTGAACCTCGGTTGGTTCGTAGGATGCCGTTGCCACAACGGAATCCGAATCACACGCGATGATCGAACGCACCTGCCACGTCGCGCTACTGAGCGGCACGCCGTCTACGACAACCCGATGCTTGTCGTCATGGTCTTCAGTGGTGATGAGTCGCCCGACCGCGTCACGTTGTGGGGCTGAACCAAGTTCGAGCCACTTGTCGTCGTTCAGGCTGCGCAGTGTGGTCGTTCGGCCTGTCTCGGGTTCGACCTCAAGGATCAAACTTGAACGCTGGTCTCGGCTCAGCACTTGGATAACGGGAGGAAACGTGCCCGTCCAGGACACACGCGCCAAGTACTCGAAGGCGTCGCTGTCCCATGAGACCTCGTGACGTTCAGCCAACCCGAGGCGGACATGCCATAACGAGACCCGTTCCGGCCGCGGGGTACCGCTGAGGTCGTGGGGCCCGATCTGGATTCGCGGGGTCGGCGATGTGCCACACGTCGACGGGCGTCTCATCCGTGTGTTGCACCAGCAGGGCCTCCCCGTCTGGTGACCACCAGAAGCCACGAAAACGGTCCATTTCTTCGGCAGCGATAAATTCGGCTTGACCCCACGCGGTGTCTGGGGTTGTGGGAGTGAGGGAAAGCAACTCTCGCCCGCTGTCGACCTCGGCCACCCGGAATGAACCGTCGGAACTCGCATAGGCGATGGCAGTGCCAGGGCCGTTCAGGTGCGGATCAATCACATCGCCTGGCGTGGCCAATTCGCGCGTGCTGGCCTTACTCAGATCGGTGACAAACAAGCGCCCAGAAAGCGCAAAACAGACACGCTCGCCTTTCGCGTCACTCGACCAAGACACGATCCCGGCAGCCGACTCACGACTGCGTTCGCGACGGGCCTGTTCGGCATCAGATAACTGTTCACCCTCAGCAAGGAGTTGGGCGGGATCGACGAGCAGGCGTTCAGTGCCCGATTCGGTATCGAGTTCCCACAATTGCCCCGTACGTGTCAGACCATCTGGCGTGCGAACAAATCGGACGAACCTACCGTCGGCACTCACAGCGAGATTCCGCGGAATGCCGAGGGTAAATCGAAGGGTTCGTGCGGCCAATCGCGGGTAGGAAATGCTCATAGGCCCAATCTATGCGCATTGCTCACGTGTTGCGGGTGCCAATTGGCACTAGATTGGTTCTTATGACCGTTCTAGCGGACCGCCGACTCCTTCTCGTGCATGCACACCCCGATGACGAATCGATCGGATCCGGCATCACGATGGCCAAATATGTTGAAGAAGGGGCACACGTCACGCTCGTCACCTGCACGCTTGGTGAAGAAGGCGAAGTGTTGATTGAAGAGTTGGCGCATATCGCTGCTGACCAAGATGACATTTTGGCCGAGTACCGCCTCAAAGAACTTGAAGCTGCGATGGAGTTCCTCGGGGTGAGGGATCACCGCAGGCTCGGTGGCGATGGCAAATACCGCGATACGGGAATGTCGTGGGGCGGAAACGGGCAAGCAGACCTGCCCGATGAATCGCATGCCACGGCATTCTGGCACGCCGATTTCTTGGCTGCGGCTACCGATCTCGTCGCCGTGATTCGCGAAGTGAAGCCACAAGTCGTCGTGACATACGACGAGTTCGGTGGGTACGGGCATCCCGATCACATTCAAGCCAATCGCGTCACCCACTACGCCGTTGCATTGGCGGCGGCCGAGTCGTTCCGCCGTGATTTAGGCCCGGCCTGGGATGTCGCGAAGGTGTATTGGACGACATCGTCGGCCACGCGGCTTCGACTTGCGATGGAAACTCTCGAAGGCGGAGAGAACATGCTCCCGGCCTTCGATCCGAATAATCTCCCGCCTATGTTCACCGAAGACGAGAACATTGCCGCCAGCATCGTGGGCACTGAAGCGCAAACCAAAGCCAAGATTGCGGCGATGCAAGCGCACGAAACTCAGATCAGACCTGACGGGCATTTCTTCGCGATGGGAATGGATCTTGCCTTGCTTACATGGTCAACCGAGCACTTCCGACTTGTGAAAGGCACCAAAGGTCCCGTCGGCGAAAGCGGCTTTGAAGAGGACCTTTTCTCAGGCATTGCTTGACAGCAGAGCCGTGGGTGGAGCGTGCAACGTAATCTGGTTGTGATGAGTAAAGAAGTAGATCACAAGGCATTCCGCGGTGCTTTGTCGCGTTTTGCCAGTGGCGTCACGGTCGTCACGACTGTCGTCGATGGGATCGACCACGCGATGACGGCAAGCGCATTTACTTCGGTTTCGCTTGATCCGCCGATGGTCTTGGTCTGTTCGGACACCCGGAGCCGGTTCCATGACGCAGTAAAAGAGTCCGGCCGTTGGGCGGTCTCGATTTTGAGTGAATCGGGTCGCGATGACTCGGCGTGGTTCGCGAACCGTGGGCGGAAACTGGAAAACCAATTCGAGGGCATCGCGAGCCAGCGCACGCCAGGGGGCTTACCGATCCTTGATGCTTCGCTCGCGTGGCTTGAATGTGAGACGGCCGAGGTTCATGCAGGCGGTGACCACCTCATCATTATCGGCAGAGTGGTGTGGGCTGCGGTGAATGAAGAACCCGATAATCCGCTGCTGTATTACCGCTCGCATTACGGCACGATTGTCCGATCTGCCGAATCGGAAAAGACTGTATTGGATTCGCGCGCATGAAGACGAACCCGAAGGCGCGCACGAAGTCGCGTACCGCGTGGGTGCTCGGCGCTCTCGCTCTCGTTTTGGCTGCGGGCTATGTCGCCGGTTGGTTCATGACAGGGCGCACGATCCCTCGCAACACCACCATCGCTCGTATAGACGTCGGGTCAATGACGCCAAGCCAAGCGCAGCAGGCCCTCGCAAAAGGCATCGCTGACCGCCGAGATGAGCCGATCGAAGCCCGATATCGAAGCACGTCCATCGAGTTCCTCCCGGCTGAATTTGACTTCAAGGTCGATGTGGCCGAGAGCGTCCGGCAAGCGGGCGGACAGCGTAGTTGGTCTCCGCGTGCAATCTGGGCAGTTGTTGCTGGCGGCAGCGATCACCCTCCGGTGTTCACCGTGAACGACGGCGCGTTGAAGGCGGCGGTTGATCAGCACAGTGCCAAGATCGATGTGCCCGTGCTAGAACCACGAATCACGTTCGTCAAGAGCGAGCCGCAACTTCAGCAACCCCGAGTCGGGGATATCGTCGATCGACTCGCATTCGCCCGCGCGATAAAAGGCGCCTACCTCATGACGTCTTCGCCGGTCTCGATCCCGGTGGAACGAGTTCGCCCCGAAGGCACTACCGAAGATCTCAACGCGGCTGTTCGCGACATTGCGACGCCCGCCATTTCAGGTCCGGTGAAACTGACTGTGAGCGGCAAGAGTGTGGACTTGCCGGTCGCGACGTGGACGCCCGCGCTGTCAATCGACATGGTTGACGGCCAGATGGCGGCGGTCCTTGATCCGGAGAAGTTGAGTGGTCCACTTTTGAAAGCCACGGCAAGTGTCACGAACCCGCCAAAAAACGCATCGTTCACGTTCGCAGATGGCAAACCGGTTCTACAACCCAGCCGTCAAGGTGTGGGAGTCGATCCTGAACGACTCGCGATCAGTCTCGTGCCTGTCCTGAAAGAGCAGGGAGCCGAACGAGCCATCGCCGTGCAAGCCACAGTTGTCGATCCCGAACTAACGACCCAAAAGGCACAAGCGCTCGGCATCAAGGAGCGAGTGAGCGATTTCGTCACCTACTACCCACCCACTCGCTATCGAGACATCAATCAGAGCGAGGCCGCCCGCCGAATTAACGGCTACGTGCTCAAACCGGGCGAAAGGTTCAGTTTTAACAAGGTTGTTGGACCGCGCACTGCGTCCAATGGATTCGTCAAAGGTGGGGTTATCAGCAACGGAGCCTTCGTCAACGACTACGGCGGAGGGGTTTCACAAGTCGCGACGACAACGTTCAATGCCTCTTTCTTTGCCGGACTCGAAGATATCGAGCATCATCCGCACTCGTTGTATTTGAGTCGTTATCCCGTGGGCCGTGAGGCAACGGTCAGCTATGGTTCGCTTGATTTACGATTCAAGAATCCCTACGACACTGGGATCGTGATTCGGGCCTGGGTCAACAAGAGCGCGCCGGGTCGGCAAGGGGAAATGCACGTCGAAATGTACGGGACCAAGGTCTACAAGATCACCGCAGGAAAGAGCGAGCGGTACAACTTCCGATCGGGCGGAACGCGTGTCCTCAAGGGTGACGACTGTGCGCCGCAAAGTCCCATGCAGGGATTCAGCATCGACATTCATCGGTACTTCCATCAGAGCGGAAAAGTGGTGCGCAAAGAAACGCACACCACCCGCTACAAGGCTGGCGACCGCATCGTCTGTGAGTGAGCGCCAACGGCCCTCATCACACCTCAACGAACCCTAACGCGCGAAGGTCCGTGGCAAGCTCGTTGTCTGACTCATCGGTGATCATCCACGCGTGTACGGCGCCCCTCGCTCGGGCCCACGTGCTCGCTACGTCAAACAGGTCTCGACACGCGCTTGAACGATTCGCACTCGGTGCGATGCGGATCGAATCGATAGCAAGCCAGTCGCCACACAAGGTCAACAGGGCCGAGAGATGTGCGTTCTCCACGTGAGTTTGGATGTTCGCATCGTTGGGTGTGTGCGTGCCTTGGGCCTGTGGAAGGTCCGCCACGAGTACACGCTGTCCAGTAGCGAGCGGCCCCGAAACCCGTTCGAGCATCGCTGTCAGAGACTCGATCGAAACGAGATGCGCCGCGCGGTGCCGGCCGTCGTCTTCGGGGACTTCCCGGGCAGCAGCAATCGCGGCAACGTGGACGACTTCAACTCGACCGTCGCGGCGCATAAGCGTGACTTCAGAGTCCGTGCGCGCAATGACACGTCCGATCACATCGAAAGCGTCACCGTCGATGAGATGCCGGACAGAAATTCGCCGAAAAAGCCACGGATCCATGAAGACACATTCTCACGTGGCGGACACGTTGTTGGGGCATGAGGGCGCGAGGGGCATAATCAAAAGGAAGAAGGAGAGATCAGTGACCTATGTAATCGCTCAGCCGTGTGTCGACGTGAAAGACCGCGCCTGCGTTGACGAATGTCCCGTTGACTGCATTTACGAAGGCAACCGCATGCTCTACATCCACCCGGATGAATGCGTCGATTGCGGTGCGTGCGAGCCTGTTTGCCCGGTGGAAGCGATCTTCTATGAAGACGACACTCCAGACGAGTGGAAAGACTACTACGACGCTAACGTCCACTTCTTCGACAAACTCGGTTCGCCAGGCGGAGCGGCGAAACTTGGCGTCATCGACGACGACCATCCGCTCATTGTTGCCTTGCCTCCACAGAACCAAGAGTGACATTCGTGCCACTTTCGGATCGGTTCCCCGATTTCCCGTGGGACACACTCGCGGCAGCGAAAGCGAAAGCGGCGTCCCATCCGGGCGGAATTGTCGATCTTTCCATCGGAACTCCAGTAGATCCGGCGCCTCAGTGTGCACAAGATGCGCTCGCGCAGGCAGCTGACGCACACGGTTACCCGACCGTTTTTGGTACCCAAGATCTTCGCCAGTCTGTTGTTGACTGGTTGGAACGCCGTTTCGATATTTCGGGGCTAAGTGCAAACGCAGTGCTGCCAACCATTGGCTCGAAAGAACTCATTGCCAATCTCGTACTTCAGTTGGGCTTTGGGCCAGGAGATCTGATTGGTGTTCCCGAGTTGGCCTATCCCACCTATGCGGTGAGTGCCCAACTGGCAGGTGCCGAATACCTCGCGACAGACAGCACGATCGGTTTCGGTCCACGCCGGCCGAAGTTGGTGTTTATCAATTCACCCGCCAACCCACATGGCCAGGTTTTCGGTGCCGAACATGTGCGTAAGTGGGTGGAATGGTGTCGCGAACGCGACGCAATCCTCGTCAGCGACGAGTGCTATCTGGAATTTGTATGGGAAGCAGAACCGGTTTCAGTGCTTGACCCGGCGATTAACGGCGGTTCGCTCGACAACATCCTTGCCCTGCATTCGCTGTCAAAACGATCGAACATGGCTGGATATCGGGCGGCCTTCGCGGTCGGTGATGAAAGGATCATTTCCGAACTCGTGCAAGTGCGCAAACACACCGGATTCATGATGCCTGCACCGATTGCTGCGGCAATGCAGGCGGCACTTGGCGATGACGCCCATGTCGACGAGCAGCGGGTTCGCTATGTCGAACGCCGCAAGCGACTTCAGCGTGCTTTGGTGAACGCGGGTTTCGAGATTTCCCATTCAGAAGGCTCGCTCTATTTGTGGGCGACCCGTAACGAGCCCTGCCGAGACACAGTTGAGTGGCTGGCCGAGCTGGGGATACTTGTTGCACCTGGCGAGTTCTATGGCGCTCGCGGAGCAAACCATGTTCGAGTTGCATTCACCGCCACAGACGAACGAATCGACGAAGCAGTCGAACGACTCCGGTAAGGTCGAAGGGACGCCAACTTCAGGAGGTCCCGTGGTTACTAGCCCTACAATCGAGGTCACGTCGCTGACCAAAGACTTCGGTCCGGTCAGGGCGGTCGATGATCTGACGTTCACTGTTCAACCGGGCCGGGTGACCGGGTTCTTGGGCCCGAACGGCTCAGGCAAGACCACGACCTTACGGATGCTGTTGGGTCTGTTTCGTCCCACATCTGGCACTGCCTTGATTGGAGGCAAGTCGTACGTTGAACTCGACCGGCCAGGGGCTGTCGTTGGTGCCGCTTTGGAGGCATCGAGTTTTCACCCTGGTCGATCTGGTCTTGACCATTTGCGGGTCTATGCTCCGCAAATCGGCGTGCCGGATTCGCGTGCACACGAACTCTTGGAGTTTGTTGGCTTGAGCGACGCGAAAGATCGCCGAGTTGGAGGATATTCGATGGGCATGCGTCAACGCCTCGCCCTCGCGTACGCGCTCCTAGGGGATCCGTCAGTCATCATTCTTGACGAACCAGCAAACGGACTCGATCCGCAAGGTATTGCTTGGTTGAGGCAACTTTTGCGCTCCTTTGCAGCCCAAGGAAAAACGGTTCTCGTGTCGAGCCACGTGCTCGGCGAAGTGCAACACACGGTAGACGACGTGGTCGTCATTGCGCGGGGCAAGAAGATCCATGCCTCGACGCTTGCTGAATTGAGTGCTCTTGCGTCAAAGCGGGTCAGCGTTGATGGTCCCGACCGCGCACGAATTTCGCGTCTGGCTATCGACAACCAGTGGCAGTGGGACTCAGAGAACCGTGGCATCGTCGTGCATGATGTTGACGCCTCTATTGTCGGCGCGAAGGCTTTCGCGGCGGGAATTGAGTTGCACCGACTGGTTGATGAAGAAGTGGCGCTGGGGGGAGTCTTTTTTAGGGTGGCCTCGCAAAACGAAGCCCCCCGATAGTTGGGAGGTCAAGCATGATCGCGGCAATAAAGTCCGAGTTTCGGAAGCTGTTTTCAACCCGGATGTGGTGGATCTTGGCGATCGTCATGATCGGCTACCTTGCGTTCGTGGGGATTCTCATGTCGATCATGTTCACGCTATTGGGTGATGAGATGACCGGGGGCGCGGTTCAAGGCAAAACGCTTGCGGTGACGATTTACGGATTCATCAACCCAATCGGCTACGTGTTTCCACTGCTTATTGGCAGTCTGCTCTTCACCTCGGAGTTCCGCCATCAGACCATCACACCGAGCCTGCTATCTGGCGCGAATCGAACTCACCTCTTGCTTTCAAAACTTGTCGTATCTGCGGTCGTCGGCCTGTTGTATGGCGTGATCGCAGTGCTCGCCATGATCGGTTCCTCGGCGCCGTTCCTACAAATCCTTGGAGATGGGCACTATCTCGGCGATAGTGAGGTCTGGAAACTGATCGCTGGCTCACTCCTCGTGTTCGTGCTGTGGACGATGTTCGGTGTTGCTTTGGGCGGACTCATCGTCAACCAAGTTGCCGCAATTGTGGTCATTTTGGCGATGACTCAGTTTGTTGAACCGATTTTGGGGCTGGTGCTCGGTATCCCGGAGGCGACTCGAGGTGTGGCCCAATTCCTGCCAGCCGCTGCTGGCAACGCCGTCGTGGGAAGTAACTCGCTAGCGATGGGCACGGGCATGGGCGACATGTTGACGCGTACTGAAGGCGCCGCAGTCTTGATGGCTTACATAGTTATCTTCGCGCTGCTATGCCGATTCATTACGCTGCGCCGCGACATTGGCTAGTTCAAAGTGAATGAGACGTGGGTGGTGCCGATTCCTTCGGTAGGCACCCAATCGGGACTTTGGGATTTTGCTTCCCAACGCATGTCGTCAAATGACACGCTGGCGATGCCCAACTCGGCTGCGTTGCCAACGAGGAAGTGCGCAATCGCCCAGCCGTGAATGCCGGCCCCCTCATGCGTATCGCTCACGTCGATGCGATGCGTTTCGCCGGTGGAGTTCACCTTGACACTGGGCCAGAATTCGTCAATTTGATCCGTGACAGTTGAGATGGACCCGGGCTTCTCCGCGACGACACAGCCGAAGGCAGCGGGGGAGTGACCGCGCAATGCTGAAGCGAGGGCGCGGGCTTTTGCTTCATGTTGAGCATAGGCGTCAGGAAACGCGGACCGCTGCACCTTTTGGGCAGCCTGTGTTATATCCATCGTCCAGTAGTCGTCGACTTCGATGAGTGCATCGTAGAAAGTGTTGATCGCGTAGGTCGGGTCCATGATTTGCTCGGCGGACCCCCAGCCTTGGGACGGGCGTTGTTGAAACAGTCCTAACGAATCGCGATCACCGTAGTCGATGTTGCGGATTTTTGACTCTTGATACGCCGTTGCGATGGCAATGGTAGTTGCACGCGGCGGCAGTTGTCGTTTTGAGGCGATCGCTGCCATGTGGGTGGCCCACTGTGATTGTTCAAGATCGGTTTCGACAACGGTCGTGCCTACCCGCGTCAAGCAGAATCCTTGGACTGCTTTCGTAGGTTGGGTGAGCCACAGTGCCACGCCCGCGACAAGTGCAAGCGTGACGAGGACGGTTCCGAGAATCGCGCGCATCAGTTCCCGTGCAAGGCAGTGTTGAGCGTGACGCCAGGAATGTCGTTGCGGAGCTTGGCTTCCAATTGACCGGTTTCGCTATTGAGCCAAAAGCGCACGTTATCGCGGCCCGAAAGTGTGCTGGCCTTGATGATGCGGCCTTCTGGCCCGAGCACCTTGGCGCCAGCGGTGACGTAGGTGCCGGCAGCCACGATGCAGTTGTTGCCTAGGGAAATGCCGATGCCTGCGTTCGCGCCGATGAGGCATCCTGCGCCCACGCTAATGACTTCTTTGCCGCCACCGCTCAAGGTGCCCATAATGGACGCGCCGCCACCGATATCGCTGCCGTCCCCGACGACCACGCCGGCCGAGATACGTCCTTCGACCATTGCTTGCCCGAGCGTGCCGGCGTTGAAGTTGACGAAGCCTTCGTGCATGACTGTGGTGCCTTCGGCGAGATAGGCGCCCAAGCGAACGCGATCTGCGTCAGCGATGCGCACGCCACTGGGTACGACGTAGTCGGTCATGCGAGGGAACTTGTCGATGCTTGTCACTTGCAGGTTGAGCCCGGCCGCACCTGCACGAATGCGAATCGCGGGTAGATCCGAAATGGCGCACGGACCGAGGTTGGTCCATGCGACATTGGTGAGAAGTCCGAATACACCGTCGAGGTTGAGGCCGTGAGGCTTGACTAGGCGGTGCGAAATGAGGTGGAGGCGAAGCCACGCCTCGGCTGTGCTGGTGGGGGCGGCGTCAAGATCTTCGATGGCGACCGTCACGACGCGTCGGGAAACTCCACGAACAGTGTCGGTTCCTTCAAGTGAACTTAAGTCGGGCTGATCTTGGCCTGCGCCAACTGCTTCGCATTGTGGGTTCGGGAACCAGACGTCGAGGAGAGTGTCGTCGTTGCTAAAAGTTCCAATTCCGGTTGCGTGCGCTGCGCTTAAAGTCATAGGGGCTACTTTACGTGCCCACTACGAGCCGCCGTTGAATCCGTGCTGACGCCACGCTTCGTAGATGGCAATTGCTGCACAGTTTGCGAGGTTCATCGATCGGCGGCCTGCGACCATGGGGATGCGCACTTGGGTGGTGATGGCGGGGTCGGCGAGTACTTCTTCACCTAGTCCGGTGGGTTCTGGGCCGAACATGAGTACGTCGCCTGGCTGGTAGGCGATTTCGGTGTACGTGGTGGTTCCGCTGGTCGTGAAAGCGAACACGCGGGCGGGCAGTAGTTGCTGCCAGGCATCGTCCAACGTTTCATGTTGGGTCACGACGGCGAGATCGTGATAGTCGAGGCCCGCACGTTTGAGCTTCGAGTCTTCAAAGTCGAAAAGCGGATTCACAACATGTAGTTCAGCACCCGTCCCTGCGGCGAGGCGAATGGTATTGCCGGTATTTCCAGCGATGCGAGGTTCGTGGAACAAGATGCGAAACATGAGTACTATCTTGTCACCTCAACTCGCTGAGGATGACTGCCTGTAACCGTGCTTGAACGTACGTGTGGCCCGCACGCGAAGAACGTACGGGCCACACAGTGGTTCCGATCACGGCTGAAGAGGCATGCTCCAGCAGTTCGAGCTTGCACTCTTGCCGTTCAACCGGTCGGTGAGCCAATCGATCGCGGGACCTTGATCCACGATGAGCGGCAAGAAGTGGTTGGTGAGAACCAACTTGTCGCCGAGGTTGGGCAATACGACAGGTACGTACGTGACGTTGGCTTTGGCTTTGCACCAGTCAACCGCGAGCTGGCGGGCTTGGCCGTGAGGCACCGAATCGTCGACAGTTCCTGTTGCTACGCGTACCGGAACCTTTGGCTTGAGTTTGCCGATACGTTGCGCATCGACGGTGGCCTTCATCTGCGGTTCCTTCTTCAAGATTTGCGCAAGTGAACTGCCGTCTTTGGTGAGGCTCGAGGTCTTGGTGAAGGCGTACTTGATCAAGCCATCACCAACGCAACGGTCAACAGAGTCGGCGAGAAAATCTTTGCCCTTTTGGTTCATGTAGACATCGATCTTGTAACCCAGTTCGGGGTTGTATTGGATCATCCCGTTGATGGTCCAGGCGAGTGCAACAGCGAGCGCACTACCGTCGATGCCGTCGATGGTCTTGACCAAGTCGGCAGGGGGAGCACCAACATAGGCTCCTGCGAGGTTCAACTCCGGTGCGTAGGTCGGTTGAAGTTCGGCCGCCGCGCCCGATGCGCCGCCACCTTGGCTGTAACCGTAGAAGCCGATCTTGGAATCCTTGCTGATCGATGTCCCTGGCAGGCTCAGAGCGGCGCGCGCAGCATCGTTAAGCGCGTGTGCTTGATCCAAGCGAGTCATGTAGGTGTGAAGTCGATCCGTGGCACCAAGCCCCACATAATCGGAGACCATGACGGCAACGCCCTTATCAAGTAGGCGGTAGGCAGCAAGAATTTCATATCCGGCGGACATGTTCTCGTTCTTCAGGTCAATACCGATGGGGTGTTCGAGCCCGATTGAAGGTGCACACTGGTCGCCTTGACCTTGTGTGCCGGCGCCTAAGACAACGAGCGGACGTTTACCTTTGCCAGTCCACTTCTTCTCTGGTTCGAGATAGGCGCCAGTGACGGCCACAGGCTTGTTCGTGGCGTCGGTCGACTTGAACATGACACGAGTGGCTTTGCCAGGGAGTTTCCCTGAAGGTGTGGGGAGCGTGAGTGCAACTTTCATCGGTTCGGCGCGGACGAGGGTGCCGTTCTTCGCTGGCAGGCTTGTTGGTGGGTTGTAGAACGCAGGGATGGTAACTCCACGTGATGTGGTGTCGCCTTCTGCTGCTTGGGCGGGTGCAGTAAGCATGGCAAGGCTGCTGGCCAAAAGTGTCATTGCTCCCGCGATCGCGGTGGTGGTCCGCTTTGCCGATGGTGCAGTCATGTTTTCTCGAATCTTCGAACGGTTCCCTATTCACCGATAGCCAAAGCTGAATAGAGGGCTAGCAAATAATAGTCATTATGAACTACGTCACGACGTTTCGTGGGGTTTTTGCGATGTGGGTCACATGGGGTATCGGGGAGGTGTGGGGCCGGTCTGAGAAGTCGCTTTCGGGCACAGACAAAAGTTGAGGCCCCCGCGTGAGCAGGGGCCTCAACCTTTGTTGCGTCGTGTCTTGCTACGGCATGATCGGCAAGACGAGGCAGTTTGAGGTGGCCTTCTTTCCTGCGAACCGGTCTTTCATCCAGCTTGTCGCGGCGGGTAGATCAACCAGCATTGGTGGAATGTGGTTGAGTACCGTCTTGTTTCCGAGGTTCGGCAGAATCACCGGAGTGTAGGTAACATTCGCTTTTGCCTTGCACCAGTCGACCGCCAACTGGCGCGATTGCTTGTGCGGAACAGTGTCGTCCGCGGTGCCGGTTGCCACGCGAACGGGAACCTTGGGCTTGATCTTGCCGATGCGTTGCGCATCGACAACGGCCTTGATGGCGGGTTCTTGATTGATTACCTGCTCAAGGGAAATACCGGCCTTGGTGAGTTGCGTGGTCTTCGTGAACGGGTTGCTCATCGAGCCGTCTGGTACGCAGCTTGTCAATGCATCGTTGAGTACTTTCTTGCCCTTGTCGTTCATGTATTGGTCGACCGTGGGTGTGAGTTCTGGGTTGTAGTGCATCATGCCGTTGATCGCCCAGCCCAAAGCGACCGCGAGCAGGCTGCCGTCAATACCGGGAACGGTCTTGAGGAGGTCTGCCGGTGGTGCACCCGCGTAGGCGCCAACGAGGTTCAACTCTGGTGCATACGTGGGCTGAAGTTCAGCGGCGGCAGCAGATGCGCCACCACCCTGGCTGTATCCGTGGAACCCGACCTTGGAGTTGCTCTTGAGTGAGGTTCCTGAGAGCGAAAGGGCTGCGCGGGCTGCGTCGTTCACCGTGTGCCCTTGGTCCACGCGGTTCATGTACGTGTGGGGGCGATCAGTGGCGCCGAGTCCGATGTAGTCGGTCAACATAACGCCGAAGCCCTCGTTGAGCATCGCGTAGACCGTGATGAGTTCGTAGCCAACGCTGAGTGTGCCTCCACTGAGATCCATGATGAGTGGATTCTCAACGTTGAGGCTCGTGGCGCACTGGTCGCCTTGGCCCATCGTTCCGGGTGCGACGACGACGAGTGGCCGGCTGCCCTTGCCCGACCACTTCTTGGTGGGCTCGATGTATACGCCCGTGACCGCAGCAGGCTTGTTGGCGGCGTCTGTGGTCTTGAACATGATGCGCTGAGCCTTGTCAGGCAGCGCACTGACGCCCGGGAGTGCAAGGAAAGGCTTGATTGACTCGGTTCGAATGACCGAGCCGTTCTTCGCGGGGAGATTCGCTGGCGGGTTGTAGAAAGCCGGAATGGTGACGCCACGCGAGGTGGTGTCACCTTCGGCCGCTTGAGCGGGCGCCGACATGATGCCAAGCGTTCCCACGGTCAAAGTCAGGCTGCTCGCTAGGGCTACTAGGGCCCGCTTTCCTGCACGAAGATTCATACGTACTCACATTTCCGGTTCGGGATTATCGCTGCCGGTCATTTCTCCAGCATCTAGTCAGTATGAACTACATCACGTCGAAAGTGTGGCAGTTCACGGAAAAACCTGTAACTTCCGGTTGCGTGTCGAGAATCGACTGAAATACCGGCTTTTTCTGCGTCAATCGCGACGCTGCGGGTGCGCGGCGCGTGGCGAAAATGCCCCTAGGGGTATATTCGAATTGATACTGACCAAGGAAAGGCGCATTCAGATGGCACGGATCACAAAACTCGTAATCGGTGTGGCGATTGCTATGGCGGCAACACTGTTCGTTACCGGATGCTCGTCATCGACAGACACCGTCACGATTTCAGGCTCGACGGTCATCATCGACGTCCGCAGCCCCGAGGAATTCGCCCAAGGCCATCTTGAAGGCGCAGAGCTCATCGACTTCAACGCAGGCGATCTGGAAGCAGCCTTGACCGAACTTGATCCCGATGCCGAGTATGTCGTTTATTGCCGCTCAGGGAATCGGTCAAGTCAAGCGGTCGCGATGATGGAAGATGCCGGTTTCACTAACGTGACCGATCTGGGTTCGCTCGAAAGTGCAGCGAAGGCCACGGGTGTAGAGATCGTTCAGTAGCAAATTTGGGAATATGAAGCCCGAATCGCCGAAGAATACCCCTGCAATTTCAGGGAAAAACTGTGTGCGGGTGACAGGACTTGAACCTGCACGTCCGAAGACACAGGAACCTAAATCCTGCGTGTCTACCAATTCCACCACACCCGCGCTAGCGCTAAGCCTAGGCGAGACCTAGCGGAGCCCGTGCATCAGGTCGCGACATCAAGGCCAAGATCGCGGCGTAGTTTCGCGACATGCCCCGTAGCGCGCACGTTGTACTGTGCCACCTCGACGAACCCGTCGGCATCAACTACGAACGTGGATCGAATGACGCCTTCGACGACCTTGCCGTACAACTTCTTTTCACCGAACGCACCCCACTCGTTGAGAGTTGCCTTGTCGGGGTCCGACAAGAGAGTGATTGTGAGCGAATCCCGCTCGCGGAATTTCGCCAACTTCTCGGGCTTGTCGGGAGAGATTCCGATGACCTCGAACCCTTCAGCATGAAGTCGGTCGAGAGAATCAGAGAAATCGCACGCCTGTTTCGCGCAGCCAGGCGTCATCGCGGCGGGGTAAAAGTAGACGATCACTCGCCGACCGCGAAAATCGGCCAAACTCACCGTTTTGCCCTCATCATTTGTCAAACTGAATTCGGGAGCTTTGTCACTGGGCTGCAAGCGTGTACTCATGGGCACTATCCTGACAAGCACAACCAACTAATTGCGAAGGGCATCCCGTGACTGAACCAGTGTCGGCAACCCCCGATGAAATTTTTGACGAAATTGAACAGATTCGTCATCGCTTGAGCGACACGATCGATCAACTCGTCGACCGGGCAAACCCCAAGAACATTGCCGATCGGCAAAAGAAGAAAATCTTGGCACACTACATCGACGAGCACGGAAACCCGCGTTTCGAGAACATCATGCCTCCGGCAGCGATCGCGGCTGCGGCGGTAGCAGGAATTGTGGTGCTGCGGCGACTATTGAAATAAGCGTTCTTTACCTAGACATAAAGCACGTGCCCGCCCCGTTACCGGAGGCGGGCACGTGCTTTTGTTGATTGCCTAACGATTGGCGAGCGCGTCAGCGAATGCCAAGATCCGCTTGGCGTCGCGGATGTGCAACTCTTCGACCATCTTGCCGTTGAACGTCACGACACCCTTGCCTTCGGCTTTTGCTTCTTCGAAGGTGGAGATCATGTCGCGGGCGCGCTCGATGTCTGTTTCAGACGGGCTGAACGCGACGTTGGCAGGCTCCACCTGATTGGGGTGGATGAGCGTCTTGCCATCGAAGCCCATTTCGCGGCCCTGACGCGCTTCAGCATCGAAGCCTTCTGGGTCCTTCACGTTGTTGTAGACGCCGTCGATGATGACCTTGCCTGCAGCGCGAACCGCCAACAGCGTCCACGACAAAGACGTCAACACGACGGGGTTACGGCCCGGAACGTGCAAACCGTAGGTCTCGTTCACGACATCGTTCGTGCCCATCACGATCACGGTCAAACGCTCGTGAGCCGCCGCGATTTCTTCAGCATGCAGCAGCGCCTTCGGGGTTTCGATCATGGCCCACAACTGGGTGGACTCAGGAGCGCCAGCGGCCTCCATCTTCGCCACGAGTTCGAGCACCTGAGCGGCCGATTCGACCTTCGGCACCAAGATGGCATCCGGGCCGGCAGCCGAAGCGGCCGCGATGTCGTCGTCGTGCCATTCGGTGCCGATCGAGTTCACACGGATCGCCAACTCGCGGTGGCCGTATTCGCCAGAGCGAACCGCAGCGCACACGTTCTCGCGACCTGCAATCTTTGAATCGGGTGCTACCGAATCCTCAAGGTCAAGGATCAGCGCATCAGCATCGATGCTCTTGGCCTTTTCGAGAGCGCGCTCGTTGGCGCCTGGCATGTACAAAACAGAACGACGGGGACGAATATCAGTCATCAGAATTCCTTAAAGGTCGTAACTGGCGGCTAGTTCAGGATCGCGTTCTGCGAGCATGCGAGCCAGATCGAGCATGACGAGGTTTTGCTTGCAGGAAGCGTCGTCTTCCATCTTGCCGTCGATCATGACCGCGCCCGTGCCGTCGCCCATCGCTTCCACGACGCGCGTGGCGTGTGCCACGGCTTCGGGGCTGGGGGAGAACACGCGCTTGGCGAGCTCGATCTGGACTG
>CALMUY010000154.1 GCA_937873005.1 uncultured Aeromicrobium sp.
TCGCTTTTGACCAAGTTCCAGGCGAGCCCTAAAGAAATTAATTGGGTCACCACGACTGGACCGCGAGCCAGATGAGCGCCTCGCACTAGTCCGACGGCCGCAGCGCCCAGACCCAGCCCAAGCAACCCGAGTAGCAAACCCACGCCAGACGAAACACGTAAGTTTTCGCTTGAAATATCAAAGAAAACTTCTGCCGACAAGGCAAGTAGTGCGAGGGATTGTATGCCTGTGATTAGTGCTGCAATTAGGAGGGGTACCCGACTGTTACTCGCTTCGCTCACTTTTCAAGCGTATCGACATGTGAGAAGAACTACATAAGAACATCGCCGAAGGTCTTGTCATATTGCGATTTTGTTGAAAACATAATCAAGTTGCCTTCGCACTTCTCGCAACCCGAGACTCACGAAGCAACGATCCCCGAACCTCTGGAAGGACCACAATGGACTGGCGTCATCGCTCTGCGTGCCTAGACGAAGACCCCGAACTCTTCTTCCCGATCGGCAATACGGGTCCGGCAATTCTTCAGATCGAAGAAGCCAAGCTTGTCTGCCGCCGGTGCGATGTCCGCGAACAGTGCCTCGAGTGGGCGCTCACCTCGGGCCAAGACCATGGTGTTTGGGGTGGACTCAGCGAAGATGAGCGTCGTGCGATCAAACGCAAGAATGCGCGTGCTCGCATTCATTCCCTTTGATTGAGCATTCCCTCTAATTGAGCAAGACTGAGGCCATCCGCCGTCTGGCATACCTAACTGCCAAAGACCCGAGAGTCAATCTCGGGTCTTTCTTATTGACCGATTTTATTGACCGAGTTTATTGACCGAGTTTATTGACCGAGTTTATTGACCGAGTTCTTTGCCGGCGCATTGACCAAACCGTGAACTTCACGGCGTGAACTCCACGATCACGGTCGTACCGCCACCGTCGGAATCGCCAAATTCAAGCCGACCCGAGAGTTCGGACTCGACCAGTGTCGTCACGATTGACAACCCGAGGCTTCGACTCGGGTCAAAATCGTCAGGCAAACCGCGCCCGTTGTCTGAAATCGTCAATCTCATGAGATCGCCGATCCGCGCCACTTGAACCGTCACCGTTCCTTCGCCCGTGCCGAAAGCGTGCTCGTGGGCGTTTTGCACAATCTCGGTGACGATCATGGCCAATGGTGTCGCAACCTCGCTCGGCAAGACGCCGAAAGTGCCGTGTCGTTCCCACTCGATACCAGGCCCACCGAGATCGAGAACCGAACGCAAAAGCCTGTCGGCGACATCGTCAAATGGAACAAGTTCGTCAAAAGAGTGACTCAAAATCTCGTGCACGATCGCAATAGTTGCCACCCGCTGCTCTGCTTCCTTCAACGCCGCGCGAGCCTCCGGCAACTCCATCCTTCGCCCCTGCAAACGAAGTAGCGCCGCAACGGTTTGCAGGTTGTTCTTCACCCGGTGATGAATTTCGCGGATGGTGGCTTCTTTCGAGACAAGTTCACGCTCACGCTTTCGAAGTTCAGTCACATCGCGAAGGAGCACAACCAGACCGTCGGGTGCGCCATGTTCGAGCATCTCGATGACACGCAACAACACGGTTGCTCCCCGAGCTTCGAGTTCAGTTTCGCCACCACCGGAGCCAAAAACCGCTGCCAAATCGGCGTTTGCAGCAACATGATCAGCGATTCGAGTAGTTGACTCGACGATGTTGAGTCCAACAAGTCCGCCAGCCAACCCCATTTGGCGGTAGGCAGACTGGGCGTTAGGGCTCACCCACGTGACGGTGCCCTCCCTGTCGGTGCGCACGAAGCCGTCACCGACGCGCAGAATCTGCCGACTCGTTGACGGCCCACTCGACGGGCGCGGGAACTCCCCTCGCCCCATCATTTCGATCAACGAATCACTCGTCTTGCGGTACGTGGATTCGAGTTCGCTCACACTTCGACTGGGCGTATTCGGTTCGCAGCGAACGACCACAGCGATCACAGTGTTTTCAAAAACCACCGGCAGCACGTGCTTCGCTACGCCTTCCTCGTTTGCTGGTTTAAACGCAGCGAGATCGAGCTTCGCGTCTGTGGCGGTGGGCACGAATCCCCCCGCAACGTCAACGACGAGGGTCGTTGGCCCGGTAGTGGGACGCACTTGCGCAACGGCCCACATTCCTTTGCCTTCACGATCCGGAACCCAGAGAACGAGATCGCTGAACGAAAGATCGGCGAGCAATTGCCAATCATCGATGAGGACACGCAAATGGGCTAATTCTGCTGAATTAAGGCGACTTTGGGCCGCTACTATTTCCTCGATTGAAGGCACAAAAACAATTATGGATGACAATAAACCTACTGGTGGGTAACATAGGATTCATGAGTGAAGAATCCAGCACGGAAGAACGCACGCCTCACGGCGGCGATCACGTCCTAGAAGTAGCCAAAGCACACGGCGTCAATGCAATGTTCACGCTGTCTGGTGCCCACATCTTTCCCATGTACGACGCCGCAGTCAAAGCCGATCCGCAGATGCCGATCATTGATGTGCGCCACGAACAGACCGCAGCGTTCGCTGCTGAAGCAATCGGCAAACTGACGCGCACGCCCGGCTTGGCTGTGTTGACAGCCGGCCCCGGCGTCACCAACGGTGCCAGCGCCATAGCGCAGGCCTACTATTCAGGTGCCCCAATGGTGGTCATCGGCGGCCGCGCGCCGGCCGCAACGTGGGGTACCGGAACCCTGCAAGAGGTCGACCATCCGCCGATCTTCAAATCTATTTCGAAGCATGCAGTAACTGCGCCTACTTTCGATTCGATCAGTTCGGTCATGGATGAAGCGTTCACGCTTGCCGGCGCCGCTCACCGCGGCCCTTCGTTCGTCGACATCCCGATGGATGAGTTCTTCCTTGACGGGCCGATCACCCACCAGAGCACCGGCATCGACACGTCCGTGCGCGAGCCAGACTCCGACGACATCGCCAAGATCGCGAAGCTCATCGTTGAGGCCAAGCGCCCCGTGATCGTTCTGGGTTCAGACGTGTGGATGGATCATGCTGAAACTGAGGCGCTGCGGTTCGTCGAAGAACTCGGTTTCCCCGCGATCGCCAACGGCATGGGCCGAGGCATCATTCCTGGCGGCCATGCGAACCTCGTGACGAAGGCTCGATCCAAGGCATTCGGTGCAGCCGACCTTGTGATCGTCGTTGGTACGCCACTGGACTTCCGGCTTGGCTTTGGTCGTTTTGGCGGCCGCGAAGGCAACGACCCGGCAACCACGGTCCATATCGCTGATACTCCGGGCCAGTTGTCAACGCACGCAGACCTCGGCGCGAGCGCGAGCGGCAGCATCGGCGTCATCTTCGACCAACTTGTGGCAGCCGTCCAGTCGGCACCAACACGCCCGAACTGGACGCCGTGGCTCGAAGAGTTGCAGAACGTGGTTGCAGGCGTTCACGAGACAGACAAGCTGATCTTGAACTCTGAGGCATCCCCAGCTCATCCGGCTCGCATTTACGGCGAACTACTCCCCCGCTTGGCAGATGACGCTGTCGTAATCGGCGACGGTGGCGACTTCGTTTCATTCGCTGGCAAGTTCGTAGAACCCAAGCAGCCTGGCGGCTGGCTCGATCCTGGGCCTTATGGCTGCCTTGGCGCTGGTTTGGGCGCCGCCATCGCTGCCCGTCTCGCTCGTCCGCAAAGCCAAGTCGTGTTGCTGTACGGAGACGGCGCTGCCGGCATGAGCATCATCGACATCGACACCCTCGTTCGTCACAATTTGCCGGTCGTCATGATCGTCGGCAATAACTCGGCATGGGGCCTAGAGAAGATGCCGATGCAGATGATCTACGGCTACGACGTGGCTGCCGATTTGGCTCCGAATACGCGCTACGACCAGGTCGCGATCGGTTTGGGAGCGGGCGGCGAGTTCGTCACCGATCCCGCCGAAATCGGCCCAGCAATCGATCGCGCATTCGCATCCGGAATCCCCTACTTGATCAATGTTGCCACCGACATCAACGCGCAGTACCCTCGCGCCACGATGGGCGTTTGATCCGCTGAGGATTCTCGAGAGTAAGGATCACTTCATGACGCAATCAGCAACTCAAACTCATACAGTCAGCCCAGAGCACACCGCCCTTGCGGTCGGCAGTGGTTGTCTCGAAGTATTGGGCACGCCCGTGGTCATCGCATGGCTCGAAGGCACGACGTGCGATGCGCTTGACCTCGACGAAGGCAGCACTAGCGTCGGGACGCGTGTCGATGTCGAGCATTTGGCAGCCAGCCCTGTGGGCGCGACGATCACAACCCAAGCGCACGTTCGAGTTCAAGACGGACGCCTCGTCGAGTTCGACGTGGTTGCTCATGACGAACGCGGCGTCAAAGTTGCGGCCGGAACTGTTCGGCGTGTGATCGTTGATCGGGAGCGGTTCCTAGCGCGATTGCACGATGTGAAAAACTAAGCACCTAATCGTTCTGTAGGAGGACCCATGGGCAAGCGAGGACGCCTGCGTCGGGCACGCAAGAAGAAGAAGGCCAACCACGGCCGTCGCCCCAACGCATAAGACCAAAGCAACTGTGGCCCTGCCCCGAATTTCGGGGGCAGGGCCACAGTCATTTTCTTGGTATTTCTAGGAGTTAGCCACGCGAGACGCACTTGCTCACGCTTCAGAAATCTCGGTTTCTATCGTAATTTTCCGGATCGCGAATAGCACACGTTCGCGTAACACCTCGGGCGCCGTCTCGCTGCACGAGCGCACGATAAGAGACTTCACCAGAACTTCGGCCGAGTATTCGTCCATGCAATCTGGGCATCCATCGAGATGCGCTTGAATCTGATCACAATCACCAGTGGCTATTTCGTGATCAAGAAAAAGGTAAAGCCGCTTCAGTGCGTCTTCGCAGTCAGGGCCTTCACAGTTCATGCAGTCTCACCACCATCTGGCACTTTGACGCCACGGTCACGGGCATAGTCCGCGAGCAAGTCACGAAGTTGTCGACGCCCCCGATGCAGTCGCGACATCACGGTACCAACTGGAACGTCCATGATGTCGGCGATTTCGCGGTAGGGGAAGCCTTCCACATCGGCGAGATAAACCGTGAAGCGGAAGTCGTCGGACAGTTCTTGCAAGGCTTCTTTTACGTCCGAATCTGGCAGTCGTTCAAGCGCTTCCATTTCAGCCGACTTCATTCCCGACGAGGTGTGCGCCTCGGCGGCTGCGATTTGCCAGTCTTCGACTTCGTCACTGACTTGTTTCGGTTGGCGCTGCGCTTTTCGGTACGAATTGATGTAGGTATTCGTCAAAATCCGGTACAGCCACGCTTTGAGGTTCGTACCTGGCTTGAACTGGTGAAACGCCGAGAACGCTTTCGCGAACGTGTCTTGAACCAAGTCTTCGGCATCTTGCGGATTCCGCGTCATGCGCAACGCAGCCGAATACAACTGGTCAAGAAAAGGCAACGCATCGCGTTCGAAACGCCGATGCCTTTCCTCGGGGGTCTCTGCCGACCAGTCGATGTCTGAGATGTCGTCCATTGGAGACAACACTACTTCGGTTGGTCTGACGGGGCAGTCAAGCATGCGAACCTTTCTGTTGCGAACTTTCCTAGATCAACATCGAGACCGATCACAACTATTCCCGCACTCCCCAACTCAAGCGCTAGGCCAAAGAGCCACGTGACGGCGGCTCTAGCGGTAGCGGCTCAATGAGTTCGGGACCGTTGTTCCTCACGGCATTCACTCGATCCGACACTGGCCACGCTTCAACTAACCCTGGCGTTGCCGGCACGAGCGCCTGCAATAACTCTGGTTCGGGTTCGGGGGCAAGCCAATCGTCGTAGAGATCGACCGGCACATGAAGCGGAGCACGATCGTGAATGATCCCCGCGTCACCTTCGGCAGAGGTCGTCAAGATCGAGAACGTTAGGCGCCACTCGTCGTCGGGCTGCCGCCACCATTCGTACAGGCCAGCAAGGTTGAGCCCACCCGGACGACTCAAATAGAACGGTTGCTTCGCTTTCGCTCCGCCAGAAAGCTTCGATTGATGCCACTCGTAGTAGCCGTCGACTGGAACAATCGCTCGCCGCTTCGCAAATGCTGATCGAAAGGAAGGCTTCTCTCCGACGGTCTCCGACCGGGCGTTGATCAGTCTCGACGCAATCTTCTCGTCCCGAGACCACGACGGAATGAGCCCCCAGTGGGCCGTGACAACTTCGCGGCGCAGCCCACCTGATTCGTCACTGCGCTGAACAATGATCGCGGCTTGCTTGGTGGGCGCCATGTTGTAGTCAGGCGCGCGTTCAATGAAATGTTCACCGAGCGTGGCGAGAAAATCTAGGGCAAGTTGATCGCCAGTTCTGGTCGTTGCATATCGGCCACACACGAATCAATCGTATGCCCGAGACGGCAGCGGCGTGCCCTTCACACGGCACAGCGCGAGCCGCAGTTTTTCCGGGGCTCCGTCACACCCGAGATAGCGACGGAGCCCCCCACTCCTAGTCAGGACGACAACGTGACTAGGAAGTTTGTGATGTCTGCCGACCGTTGGGGCAGAGATTCGATTCGCAGATGAGGGGTAGGAATGCCTGCGGCGCGACGCATCAACACAGCAACGACTCGAAGTACGTCATCGTTCACTTGGCGCGAGTCCGCGAGCACAACAAAGGAACGCGCATCTAGTGCGGCAATAACTTCGTCTCTAACAAAAACCTTCCGCAAAGCCTGTTCGATATCGATCGCCGACAGCGCCGCGTCGAGATCATTCGCATAGACATGGTTCACACCGATTGCGAGCACCGCGTGGGTCTCGGCAGGATTTGTACCGTCTACTGCAGCTTTACGGTAGATACCCTCAAGTCGGTCCACTAGGTGCTGCGAAGTGGCCATGCCCGTGAGCGGATCGTGGCACGTTTCCTGCAATGACGTGTGTTGCCTCGCGTCTGCCCAAGTGATACTTGCAGCACGAACGAGATCGTAGGCAGGCTCGCTTGGGGCACAAAGGTTCTCGAGGTGCGACAACACGTGGTTAAGTGGCACGCCTTGTTGAGCTGCTCGTGAAGCAAACGCACGCGCGAACGACAAGGCATCGTTACCAGAACGCACGGCGTGATCGAGAACGGTCGTATCGATGCCGAAGCTTTGCACGATTCTCGACCTCCTTTGCACCGTTCGATCGCCCTGTTTGGGCTCTTCTCTACGAAAGAGACGGTGTTCACGGCATTTCATGACACGGTTTTCAGAAAGTTTTTTTCAAAACTTTTTGGACTACCCGACTCGGGCACGGTTCTGGCCACTGCTTGGCCCAAAAAGTCCCAACGCGAAATGCGAATCGTGATTCACGTTGCTGGAGAGTAGAATTTGAGTACGCCGTGATTCATGACTAGTGTGGCAAAGGAGGTACGGCCCGTGTTCAAAGAGTCAGATTCAGCAATGCTGACAACAGATGTGCGCGACGACGCATCTCTTATTCTGGCAACACGTGAAGGCGATATGGACGCCTACGGGCTCTTGTTTGAGCGTCATCGTGATGCCGCACTCCGTCTCGCGCGTAGCCTCACGACCCCCGAAAACGCCGATGACCTCGTCGCCGACGCGTTCACGAAGGTTCTCGTTTCACTGCAAAACGGCAACGGTCCGACTGAATTTTTCCGCGCATACCTGCTAACTGCGATTAGGCGGCTGCACATTGACGCTGGTCAACGACGGATGCGGGAACAACCCGTTGAAGACCAACGTCTCGATGCACAAGAAGATTTCCTCGATTCAGCTCAAATCGGTTTTGAACGCTCTGCAACGGCGGCCGCTTTCGCGTCCCTGCCCGAACGTTGGCAGTTTGTGTTGTGGCACATTCACGTGGAAAAGCAAAAGCCGGCCGAACTTGCTCCGCACTTGGGCATGACTCCCAATGCCGTGTCGGCGCTTGCCTATCGTGCGCGAGAGGGCCTCAAGCAGGCCTACATTCAAGGGCACGTCAATCCAACAACGAATCAAGACTGTTCGCACACGATTGCTGTGCTTGGAACCTATGTTCGCAATGGCCTGCCGAAGCGAGAGCGCACGAAGGTCGACCAGCACATAGACCAATGCCGCTCGTGCACTGGACTGGTTCTTGAACTATCTGAATACAACGAAACACTCGGCGCGCATTTGGCTGTAGCCATCTTGGGAATGGGTGCCCTCGGTTACCTCACGTCAACGGGCGCAGCGGTCGCTGGGCTCGGTTTGGCCGCACAAGCAAACACGTACGGTCAAAATGGTGCCGCCTCGGGGGCAGGCGCTGCAGGAAGTGCGGCGGGTGTCGCGAGCGCAGCAGTGGTGTCGATTTCTGTTGTTTCGGCCGTGGCCGTGGCGGCGACGGGAATCGCATTCGTTGCGTCTCATAACGACGGAGATTCTCCCTCCGCTAAGGTTGCTGCGCCCGTGTCGACTCCGAACGATTCGCCTCAGAAGTCGACAACGACTAGCGAGGCTTTGCTGCCAAAAACGCCGAGTGTTTTCGATTCGGCTGTCTATGTCGTTCCGCCGACCGTCACGACTCCTCCAGAAACCAAAGACCCGATTGATCCGGTCGACCCCGTTGACCCCGTTGACCCGGTCGACCCAGTCGACCCGGTTGATCCGGTTGATCCAGTTGACCCGGTCGACCCAGTTGACCCCGTTGACCCTGTTGACCCAGTTGATCCGGTCGACCCAGTTGACCCGGTCGACCCAGTAGACCCAGTCGCCCCGGTTGATCCGGTAGACCCGGTCGATCCAGTTGACCCGGTCGACCCCGTTGACCCCGTTGACCCGGTCGACCCAGTTGACCCGGTCGATCCAGTTGACCCGGTCGATCCAGTTGACCCGGTCGATCCAGTTGACCCGGTCGACCCAGTTGACCCGGTCGACCCAGTTGACCCGGTCGATCCCTCGATTGAACCAAACTTCTTGCCTGAATGGTGTGGCCAGAATTCGCTACTGTGGGCAGTTGATCAATCTCTTCGCAACGGAACGTTCCTCCACGGCGATGTGCGCGCACTCGCGAGATGGCATCGCGAACAAAGCACACTGTTTTGCACCTAGACAGCCGCTCCAAGTCCGATCTGCTCAAGCGCTTCGCGCAACAAGCCGAGCGATCACGTGACATCCAACTAAGGCATGATGGATTCGTAGCTCCCCACCATGTGAACTCACGCGAGGATTCCCCGACCGAATGAATCAGCCTTGGCCAGCCCCATACGCAGACGAACCGATCGTTACTCGTGTCTCCATCCCTGGTTCGAAATCACTCACGAATCGAGCACTCGTCTTAGCTGCACTTGCCGACTCCCCATCAACATTGCGCGCCCCGCTCATTGCCCGAGACACGTCGCTGATGGCCGACGCTTTGGAGTCCCTTGGCGCACAGATCACGCGCAAAGACGATGCCTGGCACATCACACCGATCAGTGCGTTCACTAACGCGACGGTCGATTGCGGTTTGGCCGGAACTGTGATGCGATTCGTGCCGGTTATCGCGGCACTTTCAGCGGGTTCAACACAATTTGACGGCGATCCACGCGCTTATGAACGGCCCATGGGTGCAACCATCTCTGCGTTGCGCGCACTCGGCGCAACGGTTGACGACGATGGCCGCGAAACGCTGCCATTTACCGTAACTGGCGGCCCGCAAGTGACCGGCGGGCAACTCGAGATTGATGCGTCGGCTTCGAGTCAGTTCGTGTCGGCACTCCTGCTCGTTGGCGCCCGGCTTGAATCGGGACTCGACCTTGCGCACCGTGGCGACTCTTTACCCTCGCTGCCACACATTGAAATGACCATCACTGAACTTCGTCGACGCGGCGTTCAAGTTGACGTTTCGGACTCGCGTTGGTTTGTTCACCCTGGACCGATTCGCGGCGTGGATCTGGTCATAGAACCAGACTTGTCGAACGCGGGCGCCTTCATCGCGGCGGCGCTCGCCACGGGCGGCAGCGTCGCTATTGCCCATTGGCCGACCGAGACAGACCAAGCAGGTGCGGCGTGGTTGGAACTCGTCACCGAGTTCGGGGGGCGTGCGGAGCGCAACGGTACCGACATGGTCTTCCATGGTCCCGCCGAGCTTTCGGGAGTTGATCTTGATCTGCACGATGTGGGCGAACTGACCCCTGTCGTTGCGGCGCTGGCTGCCCTCGCATCATCGCCGTCGCGACTCAGCGGTATCGCGCACTTGCGCGGACACGAAACGGATCGACTTGCCGCGCTTCGGGTTGAAATCAACCGCCTCGGCGGCGACGTAACCGAGTTCTCTGACGGGCTCGAAATCAAGCCAGCAACACTTACTGGCGGCGAGTTCTTGACGTATCACGATCACCGCATGGCGCATGCCGCGGCCGTTCTTGGCTTACGCGTTCGAGGCGTCACGATCGAGAACATCGAGACGACATCCAAGACCTATCCCGAGTTCGCGTCGACTTGGCTCGAAATGGTCGCTCAATGAGAGACGAACACGATCAGTTCGAGCGCCCCCGGCGTCGCACTCGTCCGCGCACGAAACAACGCCCTAATTTTGATGCGGCCCCAACGGGCACGGTGGTGCGCGTCGACCGCGGTCGGCTCACGGTCGAAATGGACAACACCATCACGATCACCGCAATGAAGGCACGACCGTTGGGACGCAAAGCGGTCGTAGTGGGTGATCGTGTCCGTATCGACGGCGACATTTCAGGAGCACCTGGCACGCTTGCCCGCATCGTCGAAATCATCGACCGCACAACCGTGTTGCGACGCACGGCAGACGATGACGATCCGATCGAACGCATCATTGTTGCCAATGCTGACCAGATGGTTATTGTCACGGCCTTGGCCGATCCTCCCCCACGACTGGGCTTCATCGATCGTTGTCTCGTTGCCGCCTTTGACGCTGGGGTGCGGCCGATCGTCTGCCTCACCAAAGCCGATCTGGCTCCAGCGACCGAAATCGTCGCTTCGCTCGAACCCCTCGACGTCGCAGTCGTGACGACTCAACGCGGCGGCGATTTGACAGAGCTCCATGCTGTTTTGGCCAACCAGGACAGCGTTTTCGTAGGCCACAGCGGTGTCGGCAAATCCACGCTTGTCAACGCGCTCATCCCTGATGCTGCGCGCGCTACCAGCCACGTCAACGAAGTCACCGGACGCGGTCGACACACCTCAACGTCGGCAGTGAGTCTCGCACTGCCGAACGGAGGTCGAATCGTCGATACGCCTGGGGTGCGGTCGTTCGGTCTGGCCCACATCGACCCGAACCACATCATTTCGGCGTTTCCCGATCTTGAAGCAGTTGTTCACGACTGCTCACGCGGGTGCCAACATACATCGACTGAACCCGAGTGCGCATTGGATGACCCCGAACTTGCACACGAATTGCGACCGGAGCGCATCGTGAGCTTTCGGCGCATCATGGATAGTCGTTCAGCAGCCGACACATGGTAAAAATCGTGCAAACTGGCGCATAACGAGCGCCGAATTCGGTCCGGCTCAGCGTAGGCTAAGGCCCATGGCCAACCCTTATATGGACGATCTGAGACTCGCGCACGTGCTCGCCGATGCGGCTGACAATTTGAGCATGGATCGCTTCGGCGCATTGGACCTCGAAGTTTCGACAAAACCCGACATGACATATGTGACCGAGTCAGACAAGGCCGTTGAAGATGCGATCCGCAAGATGTTGAAGTCCGCGCGCGGTCGCGACACTGTCTTGGGTGAAGAGGCGGGCGAAACTGAAGGAACTTCTGAGAATGCCGAACGCCGCTGGATCGTTGACCCAATCGACGGCACCTCTAACTTTGTGCGGGGGGTTCCCGTTTGGGCAACGCTCATCGCGCTTGAAGAAGCTGGCGAAATTGTGGTGGGCTGTGTGTCTGCTCCGGCCCTTGGCCGCCGTTGGTGGGCGATGAAAGACGGCGGTGCGCACACCGGAAAGTCATTCCGCGCCACCCGTGAAATCAAGGTCTCTGGCGTGCGTGAACTCAGCGCCGCGTCGATGTCGTATGCGTCAGTACCCAGTTGGGAAGCGATCGGAAAGGGCGCGGAATTCCAGGCGCTCTTGCGCCAGTGTTGGCGCACTCGCGCCTATGGTGATTTTTGGTCGTACATGTTGTTGGCAGAAGGCGCTGTCGATATCGCTGCTGAACCGGAACTCAACCTGTGGGACATGGCCGCCCTCGACATCATCGTCCGCGAAGCGGGCGGCAAGTTCACAAGCCTTGCTGGTGTTGACGGACCGTGGGGCCCCAACGCGGTTGCCACGAACGGTCGACTCCACGACGTTATCATGGCGTATTTGGGCTATTTTCCTGATGACCTCGAAACTATTGCCGCGGAACTCGAGGAATCGCCTAGCGAACCAGAACCCACAGACGACACTCCCGATAACGTATTGCACTTGCCCTTCCGACGCGAAGACTGAGATGATCAAGGTCACACCAAAGCCTGAATCGGGTTAGGCTGACCCCACGAGCGAAAAAGGAGACAGCCATGACCGTCCGAGACATTCTCCGCGCCAAAGGCAGCAACGAGGTTTATACGATTTCTCCCGATGCCACGATCGCGACGCTCCTCGACAATCTCAACAATCTCAATGTGGGTGCCATTGTTGTGCTTGATGACGATGGTCAGAGCATCGCAGGGATCGCATCTGAACGCGATCTGGTCCGCAAATTGCAGGGTGTTCCGAATCCGCTGCACGCGCAAGTTCGGCAAATCATGTCAACCGATATTTACGTGTGTGCTTTGGACGATTCGACCGGCTCACTCATGGAGACGATGACCGAGCGTCGAGTACGACACATTCCCGTCATTGACGACGGCAAACTCGTTGGACTCGTGAGTATTGGTGATGCTGTGAAATTCCGTATGGGTCAACTCGAATTTGAACGCGACCAGTTGACCAACTACGTCACCGGTTGACCTGAGGGAAACGTAACGCCGGCCCGAACGTCGGCAACGCAGCCTTGTCGAGGCTTGAGCCGTATGCCAGTCTTGGCTCGTGCCTACGTTCCTCTTCCGCAATAAGCCGCTCGTCCGGGATCATCCGATCATCATGGGTATCTTGAATCGGACCCCCGACTCCTTTTACGACAAGGGCGCGACGTGGGATCCCTCGGCGGCCCTGGAATCTGTTCACCGGATGGTGGGCGAAGGCGCAGACGTTATCGATATCGGTGGAGTTAAAGCTGGCGTCGGCCCTGCTGTGAGCGAACTCGAAGAAATCGAACGCGTTATTCCCTTTATCGAGGTTGTTCGGTCGCGTTTTCCACATCTCATCATCAGCGTGGACACATGGCGAGCCGAGGTTGGTGAAGCGGCCCTGAAAGCCGGTGCAGACATTCTCAATGACACGTGGGCGGGGGCGGATCCCGAATTGGCGCATGTGGCGGCCGTCTATTCGTGTGGATTCGTCTGTTCGCATACGGGAGGCGCTACGCCCCGAACGAACCCGACTCCAGAGGGCGTCCGATACGCAGATGTGGTGGACGACATTATCGAAACCACAACCACCAAGGCACAATTGCTGGTCGAAACCGGGGTACCTCGATTGGGAATCTTGATCGACCCCACGCACGACTTTGGCAAAACAACTGTTCAAGGGCTGGAGATCTTGCGTCGCACACCTGAACTCGTGGCAACCGGTTGGCCGGTACTTATGGCCTTGTCACGCAAGGATTTCGTGGGCGAAACGCTCGATTTGCCTACCGATGAACGACTGGAAGGGACGCTCGCATCAACCGCAATCGCCGCATTCGCCGGTGCGGCAATGTTCCGCACCCACGACGTTCAGGCCACACGCCGGGTGGTTGAGATGACGTCAAGCATCGTCGGCGAGCGGCCGCCTGCGGCCCCGCTTCGTGGTTTGAGTGAGTCAGAACTCGCCGAAATTACTGAAGAAAAACGCCAGAAAGGTATGCGGTGAATACAACCGGACCTGCGCCAGCGGGCGCGGGCCGCTCCACATCCGTACTGAAACGTGGCGTTGCAGGAGCGAAAGCGGCATATCTTCGCGCATCGTTGCCGTTGCGCAAGCGTGCACGCGCATCGGCCGTGAATGTTCAGCCAGACAACCTCGATGCACTCCGGGAGTTTGCGCGTTTCGATGCCACTGTGCTGGCCGTCAGTGACGGCGACACCGTCCGAGTACGCATGAACGGTGAATCACAGCGAGTCCGGATCTTGGGGCTCGACGCCCCTGAGATCCACACTCGCAAGGAGGCTGGAGGTAACGAATCTCTCCAGCATTTGCAGACGCTGCTGACCCCTGGCGAAAAAGTCACCGTGATTGCCGACCCAAGTCAAGACCTGTACGACGAATACGATCGCGCCTTGGCCTATATCGTCAACTCGCACGGTGTCGACGTCGGCCGGGCGCAGATCGCTGCAGGCTGGGCTGAAGTGTTCCGCAAGGCATCCGCCATGGCGCTGGCGTCGGAGTACCGCGAAGCAGAACAGCAGGCTCGCGCGGCCTCTCTCGGCTTGTGGGCACGCCGCTGACTCGTCCCTCACTTGGTGACGTTGACGATGCCAGTGGCTCCTCGTTCGGCGTCAATCATCCGGTGTGAAACGAATGGGTACTTCCCCGGTTCAGGGAACGTCATTTCCACGAATCCGCCTTGGGCCGCTTCCATTCCGAGCGACTGACTGCCGCCCTTCGAAGCGTTATTCGGCTTGAGCATGTAGTCGCCTTCGAACCAAACGGTGTCGAATTGCGTGCCGATCACGTGAAACGACGTTGACCGGTTTGGGCCTGCGTTCAAAACCCAGAACCGCACTCGTTCGCCCACCTTTGCTGGTACGGGATCGTACTTGTACTGGTTGACGTATCCGTTAAACACGACAGCGTCGGGGGTTTCGGCATTGAGTTTGTTCGCATCGAGCGTTCCGCCTTGTTTGCCCAGGTACAACTCGGATTGGATCATCAAATACTCGCGATCAACTTTGGGCAGGTTCGGCGGATCAATAATGACAGCTCCGAAAAGCCCGTTCGCAATGTGAACACCCATCGGCATCGTGCCGCAGTGGTACATCCAAATCCCACTGTGGTCTGCCGTGAACTCGTAGACGAGCTTTTCGCCGGGCCCGATGGATTTCATCAACCGGTCGGGGGCGACGCGACTGGCGTGGAAATCAATCGAGTGCGCCATGTCCGTGTCGTTCACGAGCGTCACGATGAACCTATCCCCCACCTTGCCGCGCAAAGTCGGACCGGGTGCGGACTTGTTGAACGTCCAGAGTTTTTGACGCACGCCAGGGGCCACTTCGGCCACCATATTGCTCACGGTGATGGTCTCGCGGTGAGTCGTCGCAGCGCTTGTGGTTGGGGGTCTCGGGTCGGCGGCCACGAAACCGTCAGGAGCGGGCGCCATGAAGTCGAGATCTGCCGCCGCGCCTGTACCCGTAGTGGTGCCCATTCCGTGACCGTCGTGCCCGCTCATGGAGTCGTCGTCGCTGTCAGGTTCTCCTGTTGAGGCGGAATCGCCAATCACATTGACATCAAACGTCATACCCATTTGGCGGTGGCCGACGACGGTGCACCAACCGTCCATACTCGTTCCGACTACGCCGAGGTCGAGAGTCTCGCTCTTCCCTGGTGCAAGGCGTGCGGTCCGTTGTCCTGTCTCAAACGCGAGGTCGTGGGCATCGGCTTTGTCCGTGTTTTTAAGAGTGATCACGAGCCGGTTTCCGGCCGGCACATCAACCGAGTTCGGGAAAAACCTCATGTCTCGAGCTTCAACGGTGACTCTCGTGGTTTCCCCCGTCGCCTCGACACCACCGTCGACGGCCGTGATCTTGCCGGGCAATGCGGACGGGTCAGCAGCGATACCAACCGCGACGCTCAAAACCAATGCGGCTGCCCCCGCAACGAGCCACGCTCGATGACGAGTGGGCGCTTGAGCAAGAGCGATTCGCTCGCGGCTCGCTGCTCGGTCTTTTGGTGGCGGAGTTCCGCGTGCGGCCCGCGCTGCCCGCATTGCGAGCGCAGCGAGCGGCAGGAACGCGATCAACGCAGCGAGTACCAGCGTCGACACAATGACACGCACGATGCTTGGCACCGGTACCAAACACATGGCCAAGCCGATATTGATCACGATGAGACGCAATCCTGCTGCTCTGTCCATGACCTCGTTGGCTGCCCGTGCCGCGGCGGGCCCGCCGCCCAACACGACTGGCACCAGGTGGCTGAGCGCTCCGAGCACGACCTGAGCAGCGAAGCCCACAGCGAGCGCTGGAACGATACTTCCAAACTGCGCCTCGATGACAGCGATCGAGTCATGCGAAACCCACATAACGAACCACCACACGAGAGAAATCAAAAGCCACGCAACAGCGAATGCCAGCGACAAAGCGGCATAACTGTGTGGTGGCCGCTGTCTCGCTTCAAGCAGCCACGGCAGCATCGCGACAACCCACCCGGCGAGATAGATCGCAATGCCAGCTGCCCCGAGGTACGGTTCGCCGATCAGCGCGGCAGTCGCGGTAACGACCACTCCGGTCACCAAAACCGGTAAGGCACGCCGTGATGACGTCACTGCGTCATCGGCCATTTTCGTGCGCAAGATGGTCGGCCACAACGTGACGAGTGTGCCCGCCACCGTCAACCCGATCCAGCCCAGAATGTTGATGGTGGCGTGGGCGAGCGTGGCGTTCGCGGCCATCGCTGTCTTTGGTTCATATGCGAGCCACGCGCCCAAACCGGCACCGATCGGCAAGAGGCCAGCCGCGACAACGTAATACGTCAACGATGCCGCAAATCGATTTGCAAGTTTCGACCGCAATCGAAGGGCAATCACGATCCCGTGCCAGGTTACGACGATGCCGATGGTGACGGCACCAGCGAGCAAAACGTGCCACAGTTCGAACATCCGACCCAAGAGGACCGCAATAACTGAGAGGTTCAAGAGTGCGAGCCTGAAAAGATGCCACCGACGTTCAGAAAGTGTCGGATTTGCGCGGCCTAAGGTCTCGGCGAAATGCGAACTCCACACGACGATTGCGTTCGTGACGACACCCAACATCAGCGTGTGCACCATGAGCCAACTTGCATGGTTGACGAAGGGGTGAATCATGGTGGTCACGACCGCAGCAATCAGCCAAACCACGATCGGCGCATTCGCCCGCGCGTGCCACACGTTGCGACTTCTCAAGTCGGGCGAGCTTCCGGTAGGCGCACCGTCGGGGCGGCCAATCTGTATCACGATTCCGTCTCCGTCAATTCTGGTGAAGTCTGTTCTGTCGCCACTGTGGCGGCCTTCGCTGCCGTTTGAGCACGCGAGGCGGTAACTACCGACCACACAGCACCGACAACAAACGCCAAGAGCGCGGCCACGTTGATCACCCCGCCCACCACATGAACGGCCGTTGTATCGAACGCGTCCCCGATGAGAATTCTGAACACCAAGCCAATGTGAAGCAAAATAAGCGGGCCATACATGTATGGCCGATATGGCAGTGGGCGCCGTAGAACCGCAGGCAGGATTACCGGCGCATGCGCCATGATCATCGTGATCGCGAATCCGAGGAAGACCGAATGTACGACCGCGTCATAACCCGGCCCAGTCGACACCGGCCCGAGCGCAATCCAGGTCACTGCGGCGATCGCCAACCAAACGTATCCGCTTAACAAACAGATAGCCATGAAGCGTTGCGCGCCAGTAGCTTTCACGAGTTTTCGGGCCACATCTGCTTGGCTCAGCCAAGCAACCAAGACCAGCAACGCGAGGCCCAATGCCGGCGTTCCGTATTCGGGCCAGAGCACGCTCGCGGTCGCAGCAGCGAATATGGCGAGCGCCACCGTCAACAGCCGCGCATCTGCTTGTTCGCGCAAGCCGACATCGAAGATCCCCACGCGCGCCAACTCGATTCGTTCGGCAGCGATGGTCAAGACGACGAACGCGACCAGCCAGGGTACGAAAACTGACGGCGGTACGTCACGCAACCACAAGATTGCCGCACTTGAGAGCGACACTGCACCAAGGATTTGGACGAGAACCGTCGGATCTTTACTCCGTTTCCACAAGGGAACATAGACCGCAACCAACATGAGCGAACCGATTACGAAAAGTGATCGGCCCAGCAGGGTCGCGGCAGGCGACATGAACAGCAGCGCACCAACACCAAGGCATATCGGCGAGAGATAGCCCCAGGCTCGCCGCAACGCGACAGCACGCTCCACCGCAATCAACGTGCCAATAAAGCCGATTACCAGAATAATTCCGTGCCCGTCGCGCAGTCTTGTTTCATCGACCGGAGCCGACACATCGAGCAACATGAGCGCACCGTTAAGCCCGCCCAGCAGTGCAATACCACCGGGGATGATTAAGGCTAGCCGCCACAAGGCACGACGTTGATCGTTCATACTGCGGTGCTTTCGGCGTGCCGCAGATGCAAGGTGCAGGCACCCGGTTCGGCGAAGGGCAACAGTTCGACTTCGATTCCGGTCGTTCCGTGCGCCTGCAAAGCCCCTTCGATAAGACCCTGGTGAACGCCACATACAACTTCTTGATTCTCGTTGGCCGCTGCCAATAGTGGACACCGCTGCAACCGCAATTCCGCTTCCCCTGTTGTGCCCGCGCTTTCACACAGTTCGGGGGCATAGCCCAAGTCGTCGAGCAGGGTGAGCACACGCGCTACCGGCGGCACATTAGAGTTGTCCTCCCCAGTTGTGAGCGAGGCACCCCAATGGCGGCCCGCTTCGATGGCGGCCGAGACTGTGTCATCAGACGTTCTGGCGATGTGTGCGGCGAGCGCAGAAGCAAGGCCCGCGTAGTCGCTCGATCCAGCATGATCTTTCGCCTTCTCAGTTGCCTGGTAGAACCACGGCGGGCGCCCTCGCCCTTCCGCTGGACCTTTGATGCGGACAACCATGCCGATCCGGCGCAGCCCGTCAAGGTGCTCGCGAATCGTGTTGTGATGTTGATGAAGCGAGCGGGCAATGTGGTGGGCCGTGCAAGGTTCTGGTTGACGAATTAATACGTCGAGGACTTCCCTGCGAGCGTGCGAGAGTCGATTGAGGGGCGAGTCGCCGGCTGCGAGTTCAGGTCCAAACCCATCACGTGTACCAGAATTATTTTTCACGGAACCCACTGTAATAAAGTGAGGGGTGTAATCGCGACTGTATCCGCGACGCTCACGAGTAGATCCTGCTCACAGTCCAGGAGGACACCATGGATTCGCTAGTCATAGCATCGAATGAACTCGATTCTGAGGCAATTGAAACCCTCGAATCAACAAACGCTGAAATCGTGGCGGCGCTCGCCGCTCGTGCCGATGCACTCCTCAACTCCGAGAATCTCGGCCAAGCCCGTGACGAACTTGTCATCTGGGCAGAAAGCAAGCTCCTTCCCTATGCTTCGTTGAAAGCCGAACAGATGGCCAGCGCAAGCCGCGACGTTCTGACCGCTGTCGCATTGGCCGATGCGCTCGCCAACGGCGCTGAAGCAATCAGCGACATCGTCGCAGTACTGCGCAATACCGACGAAGCCCTCCTCGCAGTGGGAGCTGCTCAGGCACTGCGTGCTGTCGTTGAACTCCAGTTCGAAAACGAGCTCGCACATTTGGTTCCGCTCTTGGCCAGCGCTTCGAGCGTCGACTTGGCGAAAATCGTCACGGCGGCGCAGGCTCTCACGCAGCAAGCCGCGGCCACTGTCACGTCCTCGTCGCCGGAAGATTCTCATGGCGGCCATTCCTGCGGGTGCGGCGAATCTGACGGAGAAGGCTGGCCAGAGCTCGACGCTCGCATCGTCCCACATGCCATCCGTCACGCCACCGTGTTCGGTGCGCTCGACGCAGTCGGACCCGGCAAGGGCATGGTGTTAGTTGCGCCCCACGACCCCATCCCGCTGCTCGCCCAGATCGAGCAACGCCATCCGGGCGTGTTCACGACCGAATACCTCGAACGCGGTCCCGAAGCCTGGAAGATTCAGTTCTTGCGCCAAGGCTAATTCGACACATACGAATGCCCCGGGTCTCTCATGAGGTTCGGGGCATTCGTTGATTTGCTGCACTGAATCTTTAGCTGTCCGAAACACGTTCCAGCGGCCACGCCTTGGAGATGCTCGCCGCTGCTTCGAGATTTCCGATGCGTTCAAAGTACTCGCAAAGGCTTGTTTGTTGTTCTGCTCGCCAACTCACTTGGGAGGCGTGAAGTTCGCGAGGGGAAAGCACCGATAGGTCGGGAAAGCGATCGAGAATCTTGGGCACGAGTTCGGCAGCGGCGCACGCGTCAGCATGCGCATCGTGCGCGTCGGTGAGTTCGACGCCATAGTGGTCGGCCACTTTTGACAGGAGTCGTTTCCCTTTACGAAACCGATCAACGTGCTTGTCGATGACGAGCGGATCCAAGATGGGGGCAATGTCGCCGCCCAATCGCGAAGCGAGACTCGGAACCTTGTGTCGGTGGTTTTCCACTTCAAGCAGGGTCAAGTCGAAACTCGCGTTGAACACCACCACAGGACGCCCTGCACCCAACACTGTCGCCAAGATGCCGGTAATTTCCTCGAGCGCTTCAGCCGGCGCCTGTCCCTGGGATCGGGCCACCTCGTTGGTGATGCCGTGTACCGCGATGGCACCTTCGGGAATCTCAACGCCGGGATTGATGATCCACTGTTTCGATTTGCGTTCTTCGCCTCCGGTGATGGAAACAAGACTCGCCGACACAATCCGGTCGTTCCAAACGTCTGTCCCAGTGGTCTCGGTATCGAATCCCACGATCGGTTCTTGCAACCAGTTCATTCTTGTCCTCTGCTCACATCGTGTGCCCGACATTGGCGCCCGACTGCGCAACCGCAATCCGATCCCCTGCCGTTTTTGTGCACACGGTCGATCCTAAGCACAAACACCGACGAGCGGGTGGAACTTCTCACTAGGCAGGCCCTCCTTTCTCGTGACAGACTCACCTAGTGAGTTCACTTCTTCCAGCCGATTCCCACGCCCAAATCCACATTGAAGGCGCACGCGTCAACAACCTCAAGAACGTCAGCGTGAACATCCCGAAACGACGTCTTACCGTGTTCACTGGCGTTTCCGGATCGGGAAAGAGCTCGCTCGTTTTCGGTACCATCGCCGCAGAATCGCAGCGACTCATCAACGAAACGTACAGCGCTTTCTTGCAAGGGTTCATGCCCAATATCGCGCGACCAGAGGTTGACCGAATTGACGGCATCACGACCGCGATCATCGTCGATCAGGAACGCATGGGTGCGAACATTCGTTCTACCGTCGGCACCGCCACAGACGTCAACGCCATGCTCCGCATCTTGTTCAGTAGACGAGCCCAACCGGCCATTGGCGGCCCACAGGCGTACTCGTTCAACGTTGCCTCGGCTTCGGGAGTCGGTTCCCTCAAAGTCGACAAAGCAAACGCCGTGGCAACGAAGGCGACCTTCGAACTCGTGGGCGGCATGTGCCCGCGCTGCGAAGGTCGGGGTTCGGTCTCCGATTTCGATCTCACCGCACTATTCGACGAGTCGAAGTCACTGAGCGAAGGCGCGCTCATAGTGCCCGGCTATTCGATGGACGGCTGGTACGGCCGCATCTACGTGCAGTCCGGGCTCTTTGATCCTGATCGAGCGCTGGGCAAGTACAGCGAACGCGAACTTCACAACCTCCTCTACAAGGAACCCACCCGCATCAAAGTTGACGGCATCAACGTGACGTTCGAGGGGCTGATCCCAAAAATTCAAAAATCGATGCTCAGCAAGGACCGCGATGCCATGCAACCGCATATTCGCGCGTTCGTCGATAGAGCCATCACATTCACGACGTGTCCGGAGTGTGACGGCACCCGCTTGACCGAAGGCGCCCGAAATTCACGGATCGACGGCGTCAGCATCGCCGATGCTTGCCGGATGCAGATCACTGATCTGAAAGGGTGGATCGACGCGCTCGATCCCGAAGGAGTCGCACCTCTGCTCGAGGCGATCTCCGCGACGTTGACTGCGTTCATCGAAATCGGACTCGGATACTTGTCGCTCGACCGTCCTGCCGGCACATTGTCTGGCGGCGAAGCGCAACGCACCAAAATGATCAGACACCTCGGGTCGCCGTTGACGGACGTCACCTACATTTTCGACGAGCCCACAGTGGGCCTGCACCCACACGATATTCAACGCATGAACGGCCTCTTGCTGCAACTGCAAGACAAGGGAAACACAGTTCTGGTTGTGGAACATAAGCCAGAAACCATCGCTATCGCAGACCACGTGGTCGATCTCGGCCCCCACGCCGGAAGCGACGGCGGCGAAATCATTTTCGAAGGCCCGTATGCGGAACTCAGTAGCAGCCCCGGCTTGACCGGCAAGCACCTGAGCGACCGGACAGCAGTCAAGGACACGACACGCGAGCCCACCGGAAAGTTCGAAGTCCGAGGCGCCAACACCAACAACTTGCGCGACGTCGACGTCGACATCCCGAAAGGAGTTTTGACTGTGCTGACGGGTGTGGCGGGGTCTGGAAAGAGCTCGCTTGTCACCGAAGCACTTGCCAAAAACCCAGACGTCGTGTTCGTAGATCAGGACGCAATCAAGGGGTCTCGTCGCAGCAACCCTGCCACCTACAGCGGCCTCTTGGACCCGATCCGCAAAGCATTCGCGAAAGCCAACGGAGTTAAACCTGGCCTCTTCAGCGCCAATTCGCAAGGTGCCTGCCCTAACTGCAATGGCGCAGGCGTCATCTACACGGATCTGGGCGTGATGGCCACGGTCGAGAGCCCCTGCGAGGTCTGTGGTGGACGCCGTTTCGATGCGAGTGTCCTCGACTACACACTCGGTGGCAAGAACATTGCCGACGTGCTTGAAATGTCGGTCAGCCAAGCACTCGATCATTTCTCGCACCCGGAGGCGAAAACGCCGGCGGCGGTCAAAACACTGACGAATCTCGAAGACGTTGGTCTCGGCTACATTACGATCGGACAGCCACTGACGACTCTCTCCGGCGGTGAACGCCAACGCCTCAAGTTGGCGATGCACATGTCGGACAAGGGCGGGATTTTTGTCCTCGACGAGCCCACGACGGGTTTGCATTTGGCCGACGTGGAGAACTTGTTGCGACTGCTAGATCAGTTGGTTGATTCAGGGAAGAGCGTCGTGGTGATCGAACACCATCTCGCCGTGATGGCACACGCCGATTGGCTCATCGACCTCGGACCAGGCGCCGGCCACGATGGCGGCACGATCGTGTTTGAAGGAACCCCGTCCGACCTTGTCGATTCCCCCACGACGCTCACGGGCCAACATTTGGCCACATACGTTGACGCCTAACGCTTCAGAATCCGACGCGGGTCCGTTTCGGGGTCGCACAGTTCATCGGGCGTGCATTCGGT
>CALMUY010000155.1 GCA_937873005.1 uncultured Aeromicrobium sp.
ACGAGAAGCGCAGACCACTACCGCGCATGGCTCAGCACACAACCACTACCACGACGCGCCGACATTCCACGCGCACGACGATAAACACGCGCAAACACAAGAAGAAATCGCACACACCCCTTTTTTGGCTTTGGGTCGATGTCGCTGGCCACCCGTGCGCAGCATCGCCCGTTTTTCTCTCGGAGGCGCAAAACAGGCGTTGTAAGACTCGTGTAGCGCGTTTGAGGCGCGTTTGCATTATGACTAAGCAATGTCACAGCGCTTTGCTGAACGGCCGTTACAGGGCAAATATGGCGGTTTGGTTCTCGAAAAGTGCTTGAATTTTGCCTATTTTGGGGTGCTCGAAGCGGTTTTTGTGGCCGTCGATGTTGTCGTTATCGCGCGTCATAGGTACTACCGAGACTGGACTAGTACCTATGGCGGTATCTATGCGTTGTTCGCTTCGACTCGATGCCTACCGCGCGTTTCTTGAAGCAGCTCGCGCTTAGTTGTGTGCTTGGAATTGTTGAGCGTTTCGGAGTTTTGGGGAAGTCGTTTGCAATTTCTCACCCCCATTTCACCCCCACGAGCGCGGTTTGGTGAAAAGTAAAACCCCCAAATTCGTTGGAATCTAGGGGTTTTTCTTGGGTGGGCGATACTGGGTTTGAACCAGTGACCTCTTCCGTGTCAGGGAAGCGCGCTACCACTGCGCCAATCGCCCGTGTTGAGTTATGGTGTTGCTGTTTTTCGAGGTGGGTACGGGATTTGAACCCGTGTACACGGATTTGCAGTCCGTTGCCTCGCCTCTCGGCCAACCCACCACAGATGAGCTCGCAGAGAACCCACTCCGAGCGGACGACGGGATTCGAACCCGCGACCCTCACCTTGGCAAGGTGATGCTCTACCACTGAGCCACGTCCGCATTGCCACCATCAGGCGACACGCCACTTTATCTAACTCGATTGAGCAAGCACAAACCGGGTCACCCGAAGCGACGGGTAACCCGAGATGACAGGCAGAATATGAGTGTGTTTGCGTTCTTGGGTCGACTCGTCACTAGACATTCGCTGTGGGTTGTTGCTGCTTGGGTAGCGTTCGCAGGGATCGCCGGGGCCGCCGCTATGACAGGGCTTGGCGGTACTCCACTCTTCTCAAAACTCGAGACCGGACAGCCGACCATTCCAGGTAGCGATTCGGCCAAGGTCGACAACTTCATCTTCTCCTCGAGCACTGGCGTCGCGACCCTGCTTGCGGTCGAGGGGGCAGAACTTGACGATCCCGACGCTGTGAAGAGCTTGCACGCAAAAGTGTCGAGTTACCGTGCGCGAATTGCAACAATTCACGGGGTCGACGAGGTTCAAGATCCGTTCCAACACCCCTTCGGGCCGCTCCAGCCAGAAGTTGAAATGCTCGTTTCGGAGGAGCAGGACGCATTTCTTGTCAGGGTTGTGCTCAGTAACAAACTCGGCAACGAAACCGAAGACCTAGCTGAAGCTCGGGTTGAACGACTACTTGAAGATCTCGGCGATGAAATCGTTGCTGCTGATAAAGCAGAGTCTGCGACCGTCACATCTGCGTCCATCCTGATGAACGCCGTCAACCACCAGATGGAAGCCGACTTGGTGCGTGGCGAATTGATCGCGTTGCCTATCTCGCTTCTCGTGATGGTCATTGTGTTCGGCGGAATGCTGGCAGCAGGAATGCCAATTATCGGTGCGCTTGCTTCGATCTTGGCCGGGCTCGGCAGCATCTGGGGCTTGTCGTTCGTGATGGAACTCGACTCGGTCGTGATCAATGTCGTCACGCTGTTGGGGCTCGGGTTGTCGATCGATTACGGTCTGCTGGTCGTTTCGCGATTCAAAGAAGAACTGCAACGGATTATTGACACCACCTCGTCCGAGAATGTCCTCCAATTCGATGGACCATCGCGTCGTGATCCTCTCGTGCATGAAGCGGTCGCGGCGACGGTTGCCAGCGCTGGTCGAACGGTTGTGTTCTCCGCGCTCACGATCGCCATCAGCGTCGCGGGTCTCATCGCGATGCCGTCGTCGCTGCTCAAGGGTTTGGGCACCGCGGGTTCTGTGATCGTCCTTGTTGCGCTGCTGACCGCTATTACGCTCGTACCCGCGGTTTTGACGTTGACTGGGCGCCGTTTCCTCAAGCCGCCACTGCTTTCACGGCTGCCGCTCGTGGGTCCGGTGGTGGGCCGACTCGGTGGTGTTCCGCCGGAGACGGGCGCGTTTTCGCGGTTGGCGACTGGTGTCCAGAAGCACCCGTGGATCGTGATGGCGGGTTGCATCACAGTGCTCCTTATTGCCGCTTGGCCGGCAAGCAACATTCATTTGCGCAACTCAGGTGTCGACGTTTTGCCCGCGGGGTCGGCGGAGCGCCAAGCATTTGAACTAGTCGGGGAGCGTTTTCCTGCTTTCGCGCAAGCGGACGTGTGGATCGTTCCGGTTGAACGCCGACTTGACGAGACCGCACTTACGAACGTGGCCGAGCAGTTGGAAGCGGTCGACGGAATCGATAGTGTCGATGAACCAGTCGAACTCGATGGATCGCCGGGACGAGTCATGCTCGGACTGCGACTCGAAGACGGCATCACGCCCGACAGCCGCGAAGCGGTGAGCATCGTTCGCGATATTCGCGCAACCGAATTCGATTCGCCTATCTACGTGGGTGGGCAAGCCGCCGGTCAGATCGATTTCGGTGCCTCGCTCGTGAAGGGACTGCCGATCGCGGCCGGTATGGTCATCGTCGCCACTTTTATCTTGCTGTTCTTGATGACAGGTTCGGTGCTCGTGCCGATCAAGGCGTTGTTAACGAATGCGCTGTCGATCGCGGCGACGCTCGGAATTACGACTTGGGTTTTCCAAGAAGGCCACGGTTCGGGACTTCTCGGATTTGATTCACCGGGGGGTCTCGAAAGCTACGTGGTTGCCATCGTCGTGGCGTTCGGCTTCGGTTTGGCGATGGACTATGAAGTGTTCTTGCTGTCGCGAATTAAAGAGTTCTACGACAAGGGCATGAGCAACGACGAAGCCGTTGTCAGGGGACTGCAGGGTTCTGGGCGGATCATCACCTCGGCCGCGCTGGTCATCATTGTGGTGTTTGCTGGCTTCGCTTCGGGAGAACTCGTTGCCATCAAAGAAGCGGGCTTCGCGCTCGCGGTGGCGGTGGCGCTGGATGCGACGCTCGTGCGAATGCTGCTCGTGCCGGCCACGATGACTGTGTTGGGTGACCTCAACTGGTGGGCGCCGAAGTGGATGAAGCCGATCGCCGATCGGTTCGCCATCAAACACTGACCGTGTCGAATGGTGGAACCCGGGTGGGTTAGAGTATTTGACGCACCTGCGGGCGATTGGCGCAGTGGTAGCGCGCTTCGTTCACACCGAAGAGGTCACTGGTTCGAACCCAGTATCGCCCACCCAAGAAAAACCCCTAGATTCCAGTGAAAAA
>CALMUY010000156.1 GCA_937873005.1 uncultured Aeromicrobium sp.
GTTCACCCCCATTTCACCCCCACGGGGCGAATCAGAAGCAAAGGATAGGCCGAAGCATGGCACGTAAAGCACGACTCACATTTGGAGAGATCGAAGGTCGTTCAACCAAGGGCGGAGAGGTCTATTTTCGGGCACGGTATCTTGCACCAGACGGCCGAATGAATCCCAAGACTGGGCGAGTTGTTCGCTATTCGCGTGCGTTCCACGTCAATGATGCCGACAAACGACAGTCAAAAGCGTTTGCAGAGGCACAGGCTTATGAACGTGCTCGTGCTTGGCTAGCGGAACAGCACGGACTCATACAGGCCGATAAGTGGCAATCTCCCGACGAACAACGGGAAACGAAAGTTGCAGAGGCACGCGCCATCGAAGCAGCACAAGCACCAACGTTTGAGGAATACGCGCGCCAGTGGGTCGAAACTCGCAAAGGGCGAAACGGCCGGCCACTTGCGCCGAGAACGAAAGACCACTATCTCGCATTGCTGGACGCTTATTTGGTTCCAGTGTTCGGGCCTATGCGTCTCGATGCGATCGAACCGGCACAGGTGAATATCTGGTTCGATGCGTTCACGATCACACGAGCCCGAAAAGGTCACACAGGCGAGACGACACGCGCACATACTTATGCGTTCGCGCGTTCGGTAATGAATACGGCGACAGGCGCACACGGGCCGATTGTGGGCAAGGTGAACCCGTTTGCCGTGCGTGGTGGTGGTTCGAGTCCGAGCACGAAGCGAACCGAGTTAGCAACGTCTGAACAGGTGGAGACGATTCTCGAAACTATCCGCCCAGAGTGGCGGTTGATTGTGTTGCTTGGCTTGTGGACGGGCCTACGGTATTCGGAGATTGCCGAATTACGTCGCAGCGACATCGACCTTGAAAAGCGTCTCATTTATGTTCGTCGTTCAGTGTCGCGCTCGAAGGGTTCAGGGGTTCACGCGAAAGCCCCAAAAAGTGAAGCTGGCAACCGCGATATGCATTTGCCGGACGTTGTTTTTGAGCCACTGAAACAGCATTTGCGTTCTCGGGTTACCGGCCGTGATGGTTTGCTATTTGCTGGGGCGAATGGGCAACACCTTGCACCGTCCACGTTCTACGGAAAACTAACCTGCCAGACGTGCAAGAAAACGCCCGACGTTTGCGAACGTGAACAGCGAAGGAAGGACGCTTCACAACACACGTTTGAGCCACGCGAGAACGGTTGGTATTCGGCTCGATATGTGGCAGGTTGTCCCGAACTGCATTTTCACGATTTGCGAGCCACAGGCGCAACGCTGATGGCTCAATTGGGAGCAACCGAAGCAGAGATTCAAGCGTTCTTGGGCGACAGCACACCCCAAGCAGCGCAGCGTTATGTTCGAGCAGCGCAATCACGAATGAAGCAGCACGCCGAACGAATGAACCAACTAGCGGAAGGTGGGCAGTGGTGAACGCTTACGAGATTGTGGTTACTTGTGGTTCGCCCAAACACAAAGAACCGCGAAAGTTGCACACCTATTCATACGAACCAGAGTTGCATGATTGGCGATGGCGAGATTGTGGTTACCAGCGAGACACAGACCGTAAAGTCGTGCGCTTAGAAGCCAAAGCGTCTCGAAAAGGTCAGCCGATACTAGACTTGCGCGCGTTGCAGTCGGCTAATAGATCACCCTCGTCAGAGTGGTTTGTCACGTCGCTGAAAGGCCCGTCTCATATTGAATTCGACAAGTGCATTTGCGGTTACAAGAAGCCATCTTGGCAAGCCGAAATTTTCTATCAGATTCTCGACGGGCTCAGAGACAAGGGACTTTATGAAGAAACCGCGCAATCCGTCGATGCTGAATACAAGAAGCTTTTGAAAGTTTTGAAACAATCCACAGGCAATAAATAGGGTTCTTCAAAAAGACGCTCAAATCCGCTAGAGTTTCTATTACGACCTGCCGCGCTCTCTACGTGGCCACTTGAACAACCGTTCAGGTGTCAGCGACCTTGCTACAAGGCGCACGCACTTTTGTGCCCTCCTTGAAGGTCGTTTCACTATGTCTGAACAGACACCCCAAGACCCTTGGCTATCTCCTGCCGAAGCGTCGCAATATCTAGGCGTTACAACTCGCACATTGCGCATTTACGTCGCAAACGGTGACCTATCCGCCCATCGAGTCAAAGGCTCGCGTCTAATCCGAATCCGCCAAAGCGAACTGGACTCAATGCTCGTGCCAGTTCCCACAGTTGGCGGTGACGCTGCATGAGACACAAAAGTGAAACCCCAGACCGGGCAAAGTCTGGGGCCTCATTAAACCGTTTGCTGGCGGTTGGTTGTGAAAGCAATCTTACCGACATTGACCGGCAAAAACGAGCGACAGCGCGACTTCGCGCAGCAATCCGCGCAGACCTATGCGACCGGCTCGACCTGCAACCTGGGCGAATCCTTGGCACTCAGCCAGTGAGTTACGGCATGACCGCCGACGAACTCACTACACACGCGCACGAGTTGCAGCGCGTCCATCACTGGCAGCGGTGGGAGATTCGCGCACGGCTCACAAACCCGAAGCAGGTAGCAGCATGAGCCGTTATCCATTGTGGGTCGCGTTCGACCCCGTAAACCGAAGTGCGTTTGTTCGTGGCAAGGACGCACGTCAAGCAGTTTTGGACGCTGGCGGCCGTCCTCAATGGTTGCCGCGTAGTCGTCAATGGGCGACGACAGAAAAGACCGGCCGTGAACTTGTGGCGCGTGCCGAGTGCGACGGCCGTCAAGTGTTCCTATCCGAGATTGGAGGCGCGTCATGACGAAATTCACCACAACCGATTCAGTTGTGCCGTTCGAGCACGAACTACCACCAGAACCACCACTGGCAGATTGGGAACGATTCGGAGAACCGTCAATGCCGAACGCAACCAGTTCAACCAGTTCAACCAGTTCGGCCGGTTCAGTTCCATCACCAAACGCCGACGGTTCAGACGGTTCAGACGGTTCGAGAAACCCAAACCTTGAAGTAGGTGGACAAACACGCATTGCGCAACGTTTCGCCGCCGAATGGGGCGGCCAGTTGTTATTCGTCCATGGGCTTGGTCGGCACTACTGGGACGGGACGCGCTGGGCGATTGACGAGGACGGGCAAGCGCATCGTTGCTTGATTCAAACCCTGCAGCGTGCCCTTGCCGACAGTTTGCGCGAACCACATTTGCGCGGCGATGTCGCGAAGGCCGAATCTGCAAACGCTCAAAAAGGTGTGCTGCAGATTGCATCGAACCTAGAAGCGTTCACTTGCACAGTGGTGCAACTCGATGCCGACCCGTTTCTACTGAACGTGGCGAACGGGACGCTGGACTTACGCACGATGGAACTACGGGCACACGACCACCACGACCGGATAACAAAGGTCACGCGTGGCGCATACCGTCCCGATAGTGAAGGCCCACAGTGGGAGACGTTCTTGCAAACCGTCCTGCCAGATTCTGACGTGCGTGAATACTTCCAACGGTTCATTGGTCTGTCACTACTTGGCAAAGTTCGGGAACACATTTTTGCTATCGCCACAGGTGGAGGTGGGAACGGCAAAGGTGTTTCGTACAACGCAATCTTGAACGCGCTGGGCGACTACGGACACGCCGCCGAGTCTGACCTATTTATGGTGGGGCGAAGCAATCCGAACGGTGCGACACCTGCCCTTATGGGTCTACGTGGGAAGCGCCTAGTTGTCGTCTCAGAAACCGAACGTGACCACAGGCTCGCAACCGCGCTAATGAAGGGACTAACTGGCGGCGACCCCATCACAGCGCGAGCGTTACACAGAAACCCCGTGACGTTCGAGCCGTCTCACACTTCGCTGATGGTCACGAACTTTTTGCCGAAGGTTGCAGGTGATGACCCTGCAGCTTGGCGACGAATCAGGGTCATTCCGTTTGACTATGTAGTCCCTAAGTCAGACCGCAATCCGATGTTGGGCGAAGTGTTGGCACTCGAAGCAGACGCAATCCTCACATGGGCGATTGACGGTTACCGTCAGTACGCCGCCGAGGGAATGAACACGCCGCTGGCCGTACGCGCTGCAACCGACAGATACGCGCATGAATCCGATGCGGTTGCCAGATTCCTTGCCGACTGTACCGAAAAGGGTTCATTCGTTCCCGTTGGTGAATTGTTTGAACGTTGGACTAGGTGGGCACTCGATGACGGCACAGAACCGCTTGGGAAGCGTGCGTTCGGGCAAGCGATGGAGCGTCACGGTTACCCCTCAAAAGTGCATGGCGGTATGTCCGTTCGAATGGGAATCGCGCTCAAGAATGGGGTCGAAAAATGAGCCAACATGAATTACATGAATTACAAAACACACTTTTACATACGCGTACGCGTGGGGAAATTATGTTTCCTTATTCATGTAATTCATGTAAACCCTCAAAATATCCTGCAATAGCAGTGAAAAACGCTAGTCAAGGTGGACAGTCGCAATTCCTAATCGGGCCTGAATGTGGGTCAAGCGTTCCCCGTTCCCCTAGCGTTCCCCAGCGTTCCCCTCAACAAAAGGGGAACGTATGAGCCGCCGACTTATGACCGATTGCCGGACTTGTGGCGCGTGGCTTGTGACGTGTTACAGGCGACAGATTGCAGGTGCTGAACCGTGTTGTGGGGACTGCACGCACAACCTAAGCC
>CALMUY010000157.1 GCA_937873005.1 uncultured Aeromicrobium sp.
GTTGCCGCCATGAATCCGTCTTCGTCATGGATGTTGTTGGTCGTCCACGTTGCGACGAGACTAACGGCGAGCGAGGCTGCAAAGAGTAGGAGAGCGAGAAAACGAATGAATGATTTCATTGGATGCACTTTCCGGTCGAGACGGCCTTGGTTGAGGCGGAACCTTGCGCTGCAGTGAACTGCGCTTGTTTCGCTGAAATGGCGTAGCCAGTTGACTGATCGTCTGGTGAAGCCGCAAAAATCACACCGTAGACGCTGCCGCTGGGTGAGATCAGCGCACCACCCGAGTTTCCTTGCACGACTTGCCCACGGATCGAAATCACTTCGCGCTTATATTCACCTGAACCGTAGATGTCCGGCGATTTGATGGTGGAGACGCCGCGCACGCGTGCCGCAACCGCAGTCAGCGGCCCAGATTCGGGGTAGCCAACGATGGCGGCTCGATCTTCGCGGCCTGGCTCGGCCGCAAATGCCAGCGGCGGAGTCGGAAGCTTTTTGACGCGGATGACGGCAAGGTCAAGGCGTGGATCGAACACGACGATCTTGCCTTTGACTTTCTTGTTGTGGATCGAGACCGTCGGTTCTGTCACGCCAGCAACAACGTGTGCATTCGTCATGACGAGGTCTTTGTTGTAGACGAATCCGGAACCTTGAACGATCTCCTTGCATGAACTAATTCCAGAGATGTTGACGACGCTCAGCGCCGCCGTGCGGACTCGTCGATCTTCAATAATTTGCGGGTCCGGCACGGAAACCTGAACGACCACTTCGCGCTCGAATGGGCCAAGATACTTCGGGAAAATATCCGTGGTCAATGTCGAGGTGGCGCTGCTCAACTGATCAGCCACCACAGTCGGCATGAACGCATTAATGGACTTCAATGCACGCGAATCCTTGACGGACTGACTGATCGACATGGGTGGAGCAGTGGCCACGGCGAAACCGATCACCCACGCGGCGGATACGGCAATGGCGCCACCAAACAAGGCGCCCAAAACTGAATTGATGCGATGAAATATGCCTTCGGGAATCTTGATCAAGCGACCTAAGAAGGAAAACAGCATGTTGCCGACCATGCCGCAACCAATCATCAACCCGAATGCCGAAAAGACTACGATTGGGTCTTTATTGCCGGGCGTATACAGGATGCTGATGAGGTACGCGCCCAAAAGCAGACCGCCGATGAGGCCGACGCCGGTGAAGATGTTCGAGATAAGGCCGAACTTCCAACCGGCGCGAATGAAAAGAAGAGTCGCAACGACGATGATGACGTCGGTCCAGTTGATGTTCATGAGAGTCCCCCAGGTAGTGGTCGTTCAACGTTCGAATCCCACGGCTTCTCCCAGCCGATCGCTTCAAAAAGGCGCGCAATAATGCCGGCGGTGAAACCCCACAACGGGGTTGGCGTGCCGACATCGAACGCGGGTCCACGCCACCCGGATGGGTGGACAACACTAAAGCGATGCGCTGGGTCAAGCAGGCGATCGATCGGTGGCCGAATAATCGCTTCCACTTCTTCAGGGCTTTGTGGAATGAGAATCCGCGGCTCGGGCCAGTATGCCAAAACGGTGGACACTGCGTGGTTGCTTGGTGGCAACCACAGTGGCGGCAAAATGCCGAACACGTCCACTTCGGCAGGGTCTAGGCCCACTTCTTCGTGCGATTCACGCAAGGCCGTGTGAATGACATCGGGATCCGTTTGGTCTTGTCGCCCGCCGGGAAACGAGATTTGGCCGGCGTGACTGCGCAGCGTGGTGGTGCGCTGTGTTAACAGCAGTTCGGGTCCATCGGTTCCGTCGGCGAACACCATGAGGACGCCAGCAGCGCGTGCATCGTTGGGAGGGTGAGGAAAACGCGGAGAGAGTTCTTCAGGCGCGAGGGTGTTAACCGCATCAGCTATTGGTTGGAGCCAAACTGGCAAGTGGGAACCTTGGCTCAAAGTCATGCTCGCCCCTGACTCGTTACTCGCGCAGCGGCTTCGACAGGATCGGTGGGGCCGATGCCGAACGATGGACACAACGATGAGACGGGGCACGCGCCACAAGCCGGGCGTTGCGCGTGACAGCGACGCCTGCCATGCCAGATAACTCGGTGACTCAACATGGTCCAATCTCGAGGCTCAAAAAGCTCACCCACGGCCTTCTCGATCTTGATCGGATTGCCAACTTCATTGTCGGCTAACCAGCCAAATCTTTCACTCAATCTCATGAAATGCGTGTCGGC
>CALMUY010000158.1 GCA_937873005.1 uncultured Aeromicrobium sp.
GTAAGCATGTGAATCCTTCGAAGCAGCACGCCAAGAGCCCGGAAGCACAAAGCGCACAAGATGACGGCGACCCAGAAAACGGGTCAGAACGAGTGGCCGCCACGAACTCGGAGATACTCAACGAGCGTGGTGGGCCTACTCAGCCGTCACAGGAAGTACAAATGCATGCTTTTAGTCTAGCGCACGAGTGCCTGACCACTGTTTCCAAGCAGAGACGTCATGCGGTAGGGGGCATCGAGGATACGATGATCTGCCCTACAGGTGGAAGGCGGCAGTGCCGATCAGCCATATTCGCGCGGTCCACCAAGTGGTAAGAGGACCTGTAGTGCGTGGATTCCCTGCGCGGGCAGGACACCGTTGCCTAGCGCCGCTAACTGTTGGTTCGAGGTGAGACCGTGATGAGGATTGGTCACCCAGCCCGGGGGCAAGCCCATCAGCCACTCGACAAAGGCGGGAGCTGGCCGTGGGCCGGTTCCTTCGCTGATGAGCGCAGGTGCGGGGGCGGGCCTGCCGAGACCAAAAATCAAGGAGCGAGATGCGCGATCGTTTCTCAAACTCGCGCACGAGGAGTCCGCTAATCAAAAATCCGGACAGGACGAAGAACAAATCAACGCCGATGAATCCACCAGCAAGACCTGCAACACCCGCATGGGTCGCAACGACCGAGAGGACCGCGAGGGCACGCAATCCTTGGATGTCTGCACGAAAACCCGAACCGACGATTAAGGCGACAGTCTTAGAATGTCCCGATTGATCGCCGCGAACGTCCCGACGGGGGCGTCCTCGGCGGTTCTCTCTACTGTTCGTCGTCATGATCGTGGCGTGTGCTTCCGGTTTTCGCATAGGAGAAGTGCTGCCGCGGCAGGTTGTCAATAACCAAAGAGTTGGGGATTCAAGTCGAAGTCCGCAAAACACTCCTACGCAAAACTACCGCTTCGACAACGAGACAGTGTCAACAAGGTGATTTTGGGAGCACGAGTCGAACGGCAGGCACCGCAAAATCGGCCTTGAAGCGGTTGTCCTTCAGATTTGCGATGCGGGCGAACGATCCCTCTCTCGAAACAAGGATCACCAGCCCACAGCGTTCTTCCTGATAAGCGACGCTGCATAGTCGAGCCAGGCAGGGTCATCGTTGAGGCAGGACAAGGTTCTATATAAGTCTGCGTCGCCGCCGCCATCGACGAATAATTCGCGCCCCGCTATGCCTAACTCGTGAAGAGTCTCGAGGCAATCGGTCGTGAAGCCTGGCGACACGATTGCGGGTGCTTTAATACCCGTCTCATGGAGTTCTTCGAGACGCGGCTGCAGGTACGGCTTGACCCATTCGGTACGTCCGAATCGAGATTGGAACGCGATTTCAAAGTCGTCTTCTGTCCAACCCAGTTCACGTGAAAGGAGCGCGCCAGTTACGTGGCATTGGTTAATATAGGGGTCGCCTTCCTCCACGAAGCGCTTTGGCAATCCGTGAAAACTGAGGATGATGCGATCTGGGGTGTGGGGGAGTGCGTCCAATTGGCGTCGAACATTCGCAGCAAGAACCGTAATGTATTCGGGGTCGTCAAAATAGGGATGCACGAATCGCAAGGTGGGTGAATACTTTTTGGTCGGCAGGCCCTTGCGGCGGCTTCTGCCGAGTGTCTCGAATATGACTGCATCGTAAATAGAAGCCGTAGTGCTGTTGGAGTATTGAGGGAACAGTGGCAGCGTGATGATCTTTCGCAGGCCTTCGGCCTCGAGTTTGCGCACGGCTTTGGCGATCCCCGGTTCGCTGTACGCCATCCCGAGTTCGACGCGGAAGCGTTCGCCGAGACGATCTTGAATGCCGTCTCGTTGAGCGATAGAAGTCCGTAATAGCGGTGAACCTTCTTCAGTCCAGATTTCTTCGTAGTGCTTGGACACACTTCGAGGTCGGAACGGCAGGACCGCGCCATGAAGAATGGGGAGCCAACGGGCACGAGGCAGGTCAATCACTCGATCGTCGGACAAGAAATGCCTCAAGTAGCGGCGGATCTCTTTAACTTCAGTACTGAGTGGCGAGCCAACCTGGCCAAGAACGACACCGATTTCAGCACTCATTTACCCTCCTCGATGAGTAAGTCAGGAACGCGTTGGGAGCGTTCCGGCAGGAGGCGTCACCGCGTATATGCATACGCTTGGCGCGCACCGTGGCATTTCTATCACCAGCAGAGATCTAGAAACGTACCGGGTTCAGACAGATCACGTCGTTGTGTCATAAAACTTGAGTGCGGAGTATGCACCTAGGTTGCAGGTACGCTAGGCAAAGATTCGGCGTTGGGCGATTCGGGGGGTCAACTCGACGGAAGTATGTATCGAGAATTACTCACGGAATGAGGCGCGCCATGGAAACACGGAACGTTACGCGACGCCAAACGAAGGTTCTGGTCCATGACATTCGCGTAGCGATTCTCGATGAACTCAAAGAGAACGGCTATGCCGGAGTCACCTTTGAAGGCGTGGCCCGTCGCGCAAGGACGAGCAAACCTGTACTGTATCGTCGCTATTCTTCGCGTGCTCACATGGCGCTTGATGCATGGACGTGGTCATCGCCTGTCAAGATGCCGAAGCGGTCCAAAGGGTCACTTCGTGCCGATTTGATTGCGATTCTTGAAGCGCTCCAGGAGTACAACAAGGCAGCGGGCGCGGCCGCTTTCCGACGGATGATCGCTGAAGCCGATGACGATCTGATGAAAGAAATGACCGAGATGACCGCGGAGAATTCGCGGGACGCAATTCGAATGGCGTTACAAGCCGCGTACGAACGCGGTGAAATCTCGGGTAACACGCTCGCGGCGCCACTTGAGTTTTTGCCAATTGTGCTCTTCCGTCATGACGTGTTTTTTCGGCGGCCACCGTACGACAAGAAAGCAACTGAAGCGCTCGTTGACGAAATTTTGTTGCCAGTTTTCGGCGCTTTGGTGACGCCTGCGCCGAGGTGAAGGCACCCGGCTACGATTCAGTTGTGTCGAAAGTTCGCCGGTTGCTGCACCCCATAGTGCAAAAGATTCAGCAGGTCTCGGCCTGGGCAGGTGCGATCAGCCCAGACACAAGTTCGGCGCAGCGTTTCGGTCACCTCGGCTGGGGGACCCTCATCGCGTACCCGCAGGGCAGCATCTTTGGCGAGCAGTCGATTCATATCGGCGATAACACTCTCATCAGTCGCGACGTGACCATGTCTGTTGGCTATATGCCAGGTGTTCCGACGCTGCCCGACTCTGGGCTCACGATTGGAGCCAGATGTGTCGTCGGTGCCCGAAGTACCATCACTGCCCATGGTCGAATCGATATTGCTGACGATGTTTGGCTTGGTAAAGACGTGTTTATCTCTGACGCGAGTCACGGCTATCAAGATCCGAACGTCCCGATTGGACGCCAAATGGGTCAACATCAACCCGTTTCTATTGGCGCGGGCTCGTGGATTGGCCACGGCTCGGTGATCTTGCCTGGCACCCAGATCGGAAAGCAGGTCGTCGTGGCGGCTGGGGCTGTGGTCCGCGGCGACATTCCAGACCACAGTGTCGTTGCTGGTGTGCCAGCACGAATTGTTCGACGATTTGAACCTGAGATTGGCTGGATCAGTTCGTCAGGCGACGTTCGGCCGATCATTGATTTCGAAGAGGCGGCCCAAGGCTTAGCCGGTCTCGATTCTGTTGTTGAGGGATTCACCGGACCGCGACCTGCAGTAGGCGGAGAGTAACGCCTCGCACACGGCCGACCTTCGCATCGAGTCGTCACAATCTACGTGTAGTTCTTCCGATCTATCGGCGGTAAATCGATGACTGAGACGAACCTGACACGGTTTTATTGCACTCCGCCCGAAAACTTGAAACAGTTTCGCGATACTCTCACTAGGTAGATTGCCCCAACGCCGTGGCCTTTCCTTTGGCGCGACGTTGTAACAAAGTGCGAGCGGGTGCTCGAAGGAGAGGACAAGGCATACCAATGGTGGACGTTGACAAGGTCCTAGATGAAGCAGGGCTGAATAACCCACACGTGCGTGAATATGTGAAGCATTGGGCTGGAATTACCAAGCCAGAGCGCATTGAAGTTGTGAGTGCATCCGATGATGCGCGACTGATTCAAGAATCGCTTGAGGCAGGTGAAATCCAGCCCGCGGGTGAAGGACTTTACTACTCGCAGAGCTACTACAAAGACACTGCTCGCTCCGAAGAGCGCACGATCGTCGCCACGAACGACCCTGCAGATAAAGGCGCATACAACAACTGGCGTAATGCTGCTGAAATGACACCGCTGCTCACCGAGCGCATGACTGGCGCTTCGGCTGGCAAGACCATGTACGTCATTCCTTACTTGATGGCGCCTCCCGGTTCGCCACTTGAAGAATTTGCTGCTGGCGTCGAACTGACCGATCACCGCACCGTGGTTCTACACATGATTCGGATGGCTCGAGTCAATGTCGATTTCATTGAGAACTTGAAGGATCCTTCCAAGTTCGTTCGCGCAGTCCACGTGACGGGCGATTTGCCAAACCTCGGTCAAGGTACACCTGAAGATCAGCGTTACTTCGTCACGGTTGCTGACGAGCGTACGATTTTGCACTTCGGTTCTTCCTATGGTGGAAATGCACTCTTGGGCAAGATCGCTCACGGACTCCGTCAGGCCTGCTACGACGGTTACGCCTCGGGCAAGTTCCTCGCCGAGCAGTTCATGCTTTTGGGCATCACTGACAAGGAAACAGGCAAGCGCTACCACATTTGTGGTGGTTTCCCGAGCGCTTCGGGCAAGACGAACCTCGCGATGACGCTCGCGCCAGACGCTTTAGGCGATCGTTACACAGTTGAGTTCTACGGTGACGACATTGCTTGGCTCTGGGTGGACGAAAACGACGGCAAGCTCTACGGCCTCAACCCCGAGTTCGGTGCCTTTGGTGTCGCCAAAGACACGAACGAAGTCACTAACCCTGTCGCGCTCGACTCGATCGCTGAAGGAACCGGAACGCTCTTCACGAATGTTGCCTACAACTCCAAGACGCAAGAAGTCTGGTGGGAAGGCCGTACCGACGAGCCACCTGCTGATCTCGACGGCTGGATGGACTGGAAGGGCAACGTCATTGCGGATCGTTCGGAAGCTGAAAAGGATGAGCCTTGGGCACACCCGAACAGCCGTTTCACCACGACGTTGGCGAACGTTCCGAATGTGGCTCCCGACTTTAACGATCCGAAGGGCGTGCCGATCGACGGCATCATCTTCGGTGGTCGTACCCGCGACCGCGAGCCACTCGTGCGCGCGATCGATGACATTGCTGAAGGCGTCTACGACGGTCTGACGCTCGGCGCTGAAGCTACCTTCGCCGCTGAAGGCGTTGAAGGCCAGTTGCGTTACGATCCCATGTCGATGCGTCCATTCATGGCTTACCCAGAAGGTCGCTACGCAGCCCACTGGCTCAAGATCATCGGTGACGTCAAGAACAACAAGCCGGTATTCGCGCACGTCAACTGGTTCCAGCGCGACGCCGAAGACGGACACTTCCTGTGGCCTGGTTACCGCGAGAACCTTCGTGCGTTGCTCTGGCTCATGGAGTACCGCAACGGTGAAGTTACCGGAAACAAGACGCCCGTTGGTGTTATCCCAACCAAGGAAGAACTTAACCTTGATGGGCTCGAAATCGATGCCGATGATCTCGACAAGCTCTTGACGATCGATACCGATCGTTGGCGCCAAGAGATGGGCTTCCGTCAAACGCATCTCGAGCAGTTCCCTGAACTGCCCGAAGCAATCTGGGAAGCACATCGCCGAGTTGCTGCAGATCTGGACGCTCAAGCCTGAGCGCTCACACACTGAACATGATGGGGGCGCGGATTTTGTCCGTGGCCCCATTGTGTTGAGCAGCCTCAAGAAGATCCGCACGGGCCGTTAGGCTTAGAGTGCACTTCAACCCTGAATGGGAGAAAACGTGATCAAGCGAATTACGCGCCTCATGATTCTGTTGTTTGCGTCCTTGCTGACTGCGGTGGCGATTGCGCCGAGCGCTTTCGCGCACGCTGGTCTGACCGGTGTCGAACCCGCTGACGGCTCCCATGTCTCGCCAGGGCCTACTGAGGTCGTGTTGAGTTTCAGTGAAGTACTGAAAGAACCAGGCTTCGCGAGCGTTACTCGCGATGGTGAGCTAGACGACTCGTGGTCGTACGCACTGGCTGAAGAAAAACTAGTTGTGACCGCGAAATCCGGCGCCAAGATTCTGCCAGGGGATTACGTAGTCGCCTATCGTGTGGTCTCGGCAGATGGCCATCCAATTAAGGGATCCACCACTTTTACGGTCGATTCTCCCGAATCTTCCACGAA
>CALMUY010000159.1 GCA_937873005.1 uncultured Aeromicrobium sp.
GTGTTTAGTTGGGCGCCGTTGAACGGTCGTGCGATGCAGGTTGCGCTTGGCTACTTCCTGTTGCCGCTCGTGCTCGTGGTGGTGGGCCGCCTCCTGTACCGGGATCGCATGACGTGGTGGCAGTGGATCGCTGCGGGCGTCGCACTCGTCGGGGTGCTCTATGAGCTGCTCCGGGTGGGTGGGGTGAGTTGGGAGACACTGCTCGTCGCACTCGGGTACCCCATCTATTTCGTGTTGCGCCGCTCGATGGGCATGGGGCATATCGGGGGCATGTGGTGGGAGTTCATGGGTATGGCGCCGTTCGCGGTCGTGGTCACGGTGGTCGCGTTTGCCGATGGGTCTCTGCTTGCTGCGAATTCGACCCTGTGGTGGTCGGCTCCTGGCATCGCCCTGCTTGCCGCGTTTGCGTTGCTCATGTATTTGATGGCGTCTCGTCTGCTCTCGATGAGCCTGTTTGGGCTGCTCAGCTATCTTGAGCCGGCGATGCTGATGGTGGCGTCGCTGCTCATTGGCGAGAGCATCGCCCGCACTGAGTGGTTCACCTACGGCGCGATCTGGCTCGCCGTGCTCATTCTCATCGTCGGCGGTGCCGCCGAGGTGGTGCAGCGCCGTACACGGTGAACTTCAGGCGATTTTCTCAATCCGCCACATTGTGCACCATGACGGTAATCCTCATGCGTTACCCTGAATAGCTTGAGGGGTGGGGCCCTCAGCGACTTCCGCTTCACCTCACACAGAATGAGTGACATGAACCTGATCGATGAGACACCCGCGCCAGGGTCGCGTGCCGAGGCGTCGGCACAGCGCGCGGCCAACGACACCCGTTCGAAGAGCCGCACCAATAAGGCCCTGTGGATCGGCATCTCGGTCTTTCTCGTCATGGTGCTCGCGGCGGGTGGCATTGTGGGGTCGTTCCTGTGGAAGCTGAACAACAGTTTCCAGCAGGCTGAGACCATTGAGGTGGAGCAGGTGTTCCCCGCCGAAGAGACACGGCCTGCCCCTGCCACGGTTGCCCCCGAGGCGCAGAACATTCTGCTGCTTGGCTCAGACACTCGCGGCGCGGTTGGCCAAGACCTCGATACGATTCGCGGCCAGCGCTCTGACACCATCATGCTCGCCCACGTGCCCGAGAATCGCGAGAGCGTGCAGGTGGTGTCGATCATGCGTGACTACTGGGTTGAGATTCCTGGTCACGGCATGAACAAGATCAACGCCGCGCTCTCGTTCGGCGGGGTGCCGCTGCTGGTGCAAACACTCGAGGGCCTGTTTGGGGTGCGCATCGATCGCGTGGCCATCATCGATTTCGAGGGGTTCAAGGGCCTCACGAATGCGCTCGGCGGGGTGATGGTCAACAACCCTCAAGCATTCACTTCACGTGGTCACACCTTCAATCAGGGTGAGATCATTCTGAACGGTGACCAGGCGTTAGAGTTCGTGCGGGCCCGCTACCCGTTCACCGACGGCGACTACACCCGGGTACGCAACCAGCAGCTCTTCCTCAAGGGCGTCATGCAAAAACTCTTTACTCGCGAGACGCTCACAAACCCAGGAATGATCGCAGAAACGGTCGATCAGTTCTCCCCCTACCTCACCGTTGACGCGGGCTTCGACTCCGCGTATCTCACCGGTCTCGGGCTCTCACTTCGCGACATTCGCACGGAAAATCTCCGCTTCTTTACCGCGCCGACGTTGGGCACCGGCATGGAGGGGTCGCAGTCGGTGGTCTACCCCGATTGGGCGAGCCTCGAGCAGCTGGCATTGCACCTGCAGAACGACACGGTCGACCAGTACGAGCCGACCGGCAGGTAAACGAGACACGTCCAGGCTCGTCTAGATTCGAGCGAAAGCCGAGTCGAAATTGAGCGACCTACGAAGATATGAATCAAGCAGTCGCTCTGACAACATATGATGCTTAGGCCAGTGTGTGAAATATCACCCTGGCCGAACGGGGAATTTGGGGCCATATGTTGGCCAATAACTGACGTGTGCTGAGAAGTACGTGTTGAGGGTGATAGAACAATATGGAACTTCGTGACTATCTTCGAATCCTGCACAAGCACTGGATTTCGATTGTCGCGATCACGCTAATTGGTGTTCTTGCCGCCGCGGGGCTTTCCATGCTGTCAACACCGAAATACGACGCCACCACCCAGATCTATGTGTCAGTGGGGGCTGCTGCGCGTTTAGGTGACATTCGACATGGCTAGCTGTTGGCTGGCCTGGAAGGATGATCATCATGCCCGCAAAATATCCCGAGGAGTTCCGAGACGACGTCGTACGCGTCGCGCTTCACCGTGATCCAGAAGTCACGCTCGCGCAAATCGCGAAGGACTTCGGCATCCATGTCGGCACTCTCGATAAGTGGTTACGGCAAGCCCGCATCGAAGACGGCGAAAAGCCCGGTATGACTCGTTCAGAGAACGACGAACTCCGAGAACTGCGCCGCCGAAACAGGCTGCTTGAGCAAGAAGCCCCGGTGCTGCGTCGTGCTGCCGCATACCTCTCGCAGGCGCACTTGCCGGGAAAAGGCTCTACCCGTCGCGCACGAGCTCGCCGCCGACGGGATTCCTGTTGCGGTGTCGTGCCGGGTATTAAAGCTCTCACGCCAGCCCTACTACCGGTGGCTGAAATCACCGGTGCCGGCGCGTGAACTCGTGCAGGCGTATCGCGCGAACGCGCTCCATGATGCGCATCTGGAGGATCCCGAGTTTGGGCATCGGTTCCTAGCCGACGAAGCAAGATGGGCCGGTGAGGGGATGTGCGACAGGACTGCGTGGCGGATCTGC
>CALMUY010000160.1 GCA_937873005.1 uncultured Aeromicrobium sp.
GTGGTTCGTGGTGGTAGTCAATCAGCGTTGTCACATCGGAGGCGACACGCAAAATCACATCGCCGCCGTGTCCGCCGTTGCCGCCGTCAGGACCACCGAGCGGCTTGAACTTTTCGCGATGCACCGAAGCAACGCCGTGTCCGCCATTGCCCGCTCGGACGTGCAGCGTCACTTGATCCACAAAGCTGGGAATCGCCATGAGAGTCCAATCGGTAGGTGGGAAAAAGAAAAGGGCAGCCCGCGTAAGCGGACCACCCTTCTCAGGAAGATCTGCGTGTCACTCCGCTGGAGCCGCCACGATGTTGACGACCTTGCGTCCGCGACGCGTGCCGAACTCCACCGCGCCTGCTTCGAGGGCGAAGAGAGTGTCGTCGCCGCCACGACCAACGTTGTCGCCTGGGTGGAATTTGGTGCCGCGCTGACGCACGAGAATTTCACCAGCGTTAACTTGCTGACCGCCGAAACGCTTTACGCCAAGGCGTTGAGCATTAGAATCGCGGCCGTTCTTAGTGGACGATGCGCCCTTTTTAGATGCCATCTGTCGCTACCTCACTTAGAGATTCCGGTAATTTTCACTTGGGTGTACTTCTGACGGTGCCCCAAGCGCTTCTTGTAACCGGTCTTGTTCTTGTATTTTTGGATCGAGATCTTTGGACCTTTGAGTCCGCCGAGAACTTCTGCATCAACCTTGACCGAAGCTGCGTCGGCACCTGCGGTGACGTTTTCGCCGTCAACGAGCATCAAGGCTGGCAACTGGACGTTTTCGCCCTCTGCGGCCTGAACCAAGTCGATGGAGATGACATCGCCAACGGCGACCTTGGTCTGTCCACTGCCATTGCGCACGATTGCGTACACCACGGGATTCCTCACTTCATACTGTTCTGGGGTGCGCGATAACGCACACGGAAACGGCGCGCTCGGCGCACCGACGATCTAGTTTACGACCCCGCACCATCTTCGGTCAAAACGGGTTCGACCAAAGTGGGTTCCGGTGTTGTTTCGGCCACCGTTTCAGTGGCCGCTTCGGCCTGCGGTTCGGCATCCGAACCACCCTCAACTGGCAATTCGATCTGCGCCTCTTGTTGAACTTCAGCAACCGCCACGGGCGATGGTGTCACTGCAGATTCGACAGTTTCAGCTTGGACCGGTGCTTCAGACGGAACGTTGTCTTGCTCAACGGCATCCTTCTGGACGTTTTCTTGCTGAGCGTTATCCTGCTTATTGTTCTTACCCTGCTTCTTGCCCTGGCCACCTTGGTTCTGGCCGCCTTGGTTTTGGTTGCCTTGCTTGTTTTGGTTGTTCTTTCCACCTCGGCGACCACGACGCGGGCCTTCGTCCTTCTTCGGCTCGACCGGAGTGTCAGAAATCAAAACGCCAGTGCCCTTGCAGGTTTCGCACTCGTGCCCGAATGACTCGTGCAAGCCCGTACCGATGCGTTTGCGCGTCATCTGCACAAGACCCAACGAGGTCACTTCAGCAACCTGGTGGCGAGTACGATCGCGGCCCAAGCATTCAACAAGCCTGCGTAACACGAGATCCCGGTTTGATTCGAGCACCATATCGATGAAGTCGATCACGATGATGCCGCCCAAATCACGCAACCTCATTTGGCGCACGATCTCTTCAGCCGCTTCGAGGTTGTTCTTCGTCACGGTTTCTTCGAGGTTGCCACCCGACCCCGTGAAACGGCCGGTGTTGACGTCCACGACGACCATCGCTTCGGTGCGGTCGATCACGAGCGAACCACCTGACGGCAAGTTCACTTTACGGTCAAGAGCCTTCTTGATTTGTTCGTCAACGCGACGCTGCGCAAACACGTCTTGGTCTGCGTCCCAACGTTCAACTCGTTCAGCCAGATCAGGCGCCACGTGCGCCAAGTAGCCCGACACCATGTCGAACGCGTCATCACCCTGAACGACAAGTCGAGCGAAGTCCTCGTTGAACAAGTCACGAATGACCTTCACGATGAGATCTGGCTCTGAATACAAAAGTTGCGGCGCTTTGCCTTCTGCTGCCTTCTTTTCAATGTCGTCCCAGCGGGCCGTCAAGGCCGTCACATCGCGCGTGAGTTGTTCTTCGGTGGCGCCTTCAGCGGCAGTTCGCACGATCACGCCAGCGCTCTCGGGAAGCGCTTCTTTGAGCAGTTCCTTCAATCGCGCGCGCTCGTTTTCTGGCAACTTGCGGCTAATACCGTTGTTGCCGCCACCGGGAACGTACACGAGGAAGCGGCCCGGCAGGCTCACTTGGCTCGTTAGGCGAGCACCCTTTTGCCCAATCGGGTCTTTCGTGACCTGAACGAGCACAGTCTGGCCCGGTTCGAGGGCATCTTCGATCTTGCGCTGTTTACCGTTGGGAACGTTCGACCAGTCCACTTCACCGGCATAAATTACCGCGTTTCGGGCCGCACCGATATCCACGAACGCGGCCTCCATGCTGGGCAGCACGTTTTGGACTTTGCCAAGGTAGACATTTCCGATCAGCGAGGTCTGCGATTCGCGAGCCACGTAATGCTCCACGAGCACTTTGTCTTCGAGAACAGCAATTTGGGTGTAGTCGTCACTTTGACGAACGATCATTTCCCGATCGACGGACTCGCGTCGGGCCAAGAACTCTGCTTCGCTCACGATTGGCGCTCGGCGACGGCCAGCCTCACGGCCTTCGCGGCGACGCTGCTTCTTCGCTTCGAGGCGGGTCGAACCGCTCACGCCCGAAATCTCGTCTTCGGCACTACGTCCTTCGCGCACCTTGACGACAGTGTTCTCAGGATCGTCGGGTGAGGCTACTGCTTCTTCACCGGCACGCGCCCGACGGCGGCGACGGCGAGTGGAGCCGTTCTCGTCTCCCGATTCGTCATCGTTGTCGTTGTCCGAATCAGCAGACTCAGAAGTGCTTGAATCGTCGGAATCAGATTCGCTGTCGTCGCCATCTTCGTTCTTGCGGCGGCGACGTCCGCCACGGCTCCGACGCCGGCGTTTCGGTTCGCCATCCTCGCCCAATTCGTTGTCATCGGAATCAGCGTCGTCGCTCGCGTTCACTTGACCGTCTTGGTCCCGATCATCGTTCTTAACAGGTTCTGGCTTCGGCAAGGCCGGGGCTAGACCTTCGGGCGGGGCCTGGAACATCAGCCCCGACATGGCCTGCGGAGCAGCCGGCAAGGTCGCAACGGTTTCTTCGTCCGCAAGTGGATCGGCAAGAGGTGCACTGAAAAGGCCGGTCGTTGGCGGACCCGCGGGCCGACCGACTGCTTTGCGTCGTGTCGTGGTCACCGTCGTCACTACAGCAGGTGCTGGTGTTTCGGCCTGTTCTTCAGCAACGCCAGTCGGCTCTTCAACCGTTTCTGCGGTTGCGGTTTCGGTGGTTTCGTCAACGCCAGATGTCTGGTCTTCGTCGAGCATGTGCTCTCCTTTGGCTACACGGCTGGGCCGGTAGTACGGTCATCGGTCCCGAAGGTCCGTCAAGTCTGTCTTCGCCGCACCTTCGAGGTCTGTCACATGACAATTTCGTTCGACCCGCCGCGGTCGTCACTCGTCAGAGTGCGTCGCGGTCTAGGCGAAAAAACTGCCAACCACAAGAGTGTCGTCTGGTTGCGCTGACGGTTTGTCAGGGCGCGCAACCGTGTCCAGTATCGCACATGAGCGAAAGACACTGCCCGATTCGTCGTTACTCCACGTGCCGAGGTTCCGTCAGTGATGCGGATAGGCGGCCGGATCAGTCGTGAAAGCCGGATGCCCGTAGGTCGCCAAACGGCGCTCCACCATGCGGGTTGCGCGCCGGTCGATTGCTGGCTGAAGTGCCGAGATTTTGTTGAGCCGGACGGCGCCAATAAAACGACCAAGAATGAACGGTGCAGTGACACCGACGAGTGCCAAATCAACAACCCTGACGCGAACTCCCATGTTCAAGGCTGACTTTTTACTCCCGCCGTTAATTCCCAAAACGAAGATCTTGCTCCAGGCCTTTTCAACACGATCTGCCGCTCGTTCGAAAGGCGTACGGCTCGGCCGAAGGTATGCGTTCATTGTCGAGTTCACCAATTCGCGACACGTGTCATCGAAATCGTCGCGAAGGTAGGCGGCCCGAGCATAAAATACGTCGACGATTCCGCGTGGTGTGGTCGGCAACAACTCAGCTGGGACGCCCAACAAGAAGTTGCGGTAGTGGGTAAACGCCATGATCGCTTTTTCGCGATCGTTGAACTCGGTACGGCCTTTTTTCAGCACGCTCACCGACAGGATGTACATATTGATGAGGCCAGCCGGCATCTGGTCAATTTGAGGAATCGGCATCCCATACACACACGTGTCCCACTTGTCGTAACGAACGAGCGCGTTATATCGCACCACGGAATGCATGAGACGCACCATCGCCGAGGCTTGGAAACCGATGCCGTCTCGTTTCAGTGCGCCTGGTAGCGCCGTCACCGAAAAGTAGCTTGTTGTGTCATTGACGCGATATGCCGCGCGCGTGCCCGACAGCGCCCCCGTGATCCCCATGGGCAGTGCCGAGTAACTGTTGAGGAAGGTCGCGATGAATGCGCCGCGAATCAGGAACGGCGACAAGTAGGCTGCGCCAATCCGCGAATGTCGGGCGCCTTCCTCGACGAGTTCGAAGTCCACACCTGCTGGAGTCGCTTCCATCGCAGCGATGAAGGCGTGTAGCTCCGGTGGCGCATCTGGTACGGACTCGGTTCCGTCACGGCACGCCTTTTTCAGCATGTCCACGAGTCCGCGCACACCGTATTCGGGCAGGAGCGCCGCGTACTCGTCCGCCACCAAATCCCCCAGCATGGTGGAAGTTCGCATGAGTTCAATCATCGGCTCGTTCGCGAGGTACGGTTCTCGACGCGTCACCCAGGTTGGTAAGCCCGAGACGACGTTCGGGTCGATGGTGAAGCGATACGGGTCTTGAGTGAAATCGATTCGCTCGTACAAATCGGGGCGGCGCTCGTGCTGTTCGGCCACCTTCGCGGCAAGCTCAGGAAAGTGGTGGGTCATGTTCACTGCCTCCCAAGAAAACCGATGCTTGGCCCTAAGCCTAGGACCTCCACAGCCCAACGGGCGGACGTCAGCGTCCACAAAGCGACTCCCCCGCCAGATAAATTTCAGTGCCGCCTGCAACCATGATGCGCATGACTGACTCGGATCAAAACACCACCTATGCCGCTGAAGACATGCTTGTTGCCTGGCTCGATGCGGTTGATCCTGAGCTAGGAACGGTAAACGTCACCCTCACCTCCTGCGGCTCCCCCAAGCACGTGACCTATTCGCCAGAGATTGAACCCAAGTTCGGTTCGCCTGCTGAGGTTACGCCTTTCGTCACAAAAGCCATGCGCCGGCTGGAAAAGCAAGCGAAAAAGTACGGGTCAAACTATCGAGGCCGGGAAAGCAAAGCCGTCCGAGTCGTGTCCCACACAGGCTGGAAGAAGGCGACATATAGCAACGGGATCATTCGCCTGCCGGGTCGGGAAAGCGGCGGGGCTTGGGCTTTACGAGGGCTTGTGGTGTTGCACGAACTTGCCCACCACCTCAATACCGGCGTCAATGGCACGATCATCGATTCACATGGCGAGGGATTTCGCCGCACGTTCGTCACGTTACTTGAGGATCTGGGCTGGACAGAAATGTCGCGGATGTTACGCGACGCGTACCGCGAAGTTGGACTTGATCGTCCGAACGAGATCGACAACGGCATGCTCATCAAAGTCGGTAAACTCTTGCGCCATGCCGAAGGCGCATCAACTGAGGCCGAGCGCGAAACCTTTTTCGCCAAGGCTCAAGAACTTGCGACCGCGCACTCGATTGGACTCGCAGTGGCGAGAGCGAATCACGAGAAGCGAGCGTCCACTCAGAAGCCCACCTTCGAGTCGGTGCAAGTCGGGCACCGAGGCCAACCTACGAATGTACGGTTTGTGCAGTTGATTCTGGCGATTGCACGAGCAAACGATCTACGTTGCAGTATCCAGGCCGACAACACTGGCGTCACCCTGTATGGGTTTGCTGGCGACATCGAAGTCACCAAGACGCTCTATATGTCTCTCGCTGTACAAATGGTGGCAGACGCGGATGCTTACATTCGTTCGGGCGCTCACCGACCGACACACGGCCGCACCGCGCGAGCCGCATTCTATTCGGGTTGGACTACACGCATCGGGCAACGTTTGAAGAAAGCCCAGAATGCCACTCGCGCTTCGGCGATTGCCGACGATGATTCCGCTACTGGTGGAAGCACTTCCAAAGACGTGGCCCTGCGCGCCAAGGATGTGGAAGTGGATGACTACTACGGCTATATGAAGCGTCAACACGGGATTTCGGGTACCTGGCGAGGCGCCAGCCACGTAAGCGACCTCAAGTCAAACTTGCGAGGACGCGCAGCCGCCGATACTGCTCGTATCGGGAACGAGAAGGCACTCAAGCCTGCACGATCGCGGTAACGCGTGCGCTCCCACGCCGAACGCAATAAGAGTCAGCGAGTCAGCAACCGCTTCGCCACGAAGCGCTGACAGCATCTAGCCATTGCGCGAGTTGCGTGTTTGAGCCGGTGTGAAGGCAGGCGTTGCCGCCGAGCGG
>CALMUY010000161.1 GCA_937873005.1 uncultured Aeromicrobium sp.
CCACCTTCTAGGACCGCGACAACGCTATTGGTGGTGCCGAGGTCGATTCCGACTGCGCGAGCCATGTTGTTCCTCCTAGGAAACGGTTAATCGAGTGTTTTCGTGTGTTGCAAGAATCTTTGTCAGATGACTTGAGTCTAATGTTATCAACTTTGCCAAATCCACTTTCATTCCCCTCTAACCCACAAAATCGCGTGATCTGGGTCACGAGAAACATCCGAAATAGCAACCTCACACGGCCTGAGCACCAGTGAGAGGGAAACGTTACTCAAATTGACTCATTTACGACACATAACGGAAACTCACGGCTTTTACGGTCTTTTTATCGGTCAAACCAACCCGACCCGAAAGGCCACCATGAGTTACGTGAAACCCGCTGACTTGGTTACCGCGCTGACAGACGCAGGTGAATCCAAGATCTTCATGTCGACCCGCGACACCCTCATTCGGGCATTCATGGCCGGCGCAATCCTTTCCCTCGCCGCAGCGTTCGCCGTCACGATGAGCGTCCAAACCGGTTCACCGCTCATCGGCGCTTTGCTCTTCCCGGTCGGCTTCGTCATGCTGTACCTCCTCGGTTATGACCTTCTGACCGGAGTATTCGTCCTCGCCCCCCTTGCCTGGTTGGACAAGCGTCCCGGCGTCACGACAAAAGGTGTCTTGCGCAACTGGGGCCTCGTCTTTGTTGGCAACTTCGCTGGTGCACTCGTCGTCGCCGTCCTCATGGGCATCGTCTTCACTTTTGGATTCGCCACCGAACCCAACGAGGTCGGCAAAGCGATCGGCCATATCGGCGAAAACCGCACCCTCGGCTACGCCGAATATGGTGCAGCCGGGTGGCTCACCATCTTCGTGCGTGGCGTGCTCTGCAACTGGATGGTTTCCACCGGCGTCGTCGGAGCGATGATCGCCACCGACGTCCCAGGCAAAGTCATCGCCATGTGGATGCCCGTCATGCTCTTCTTCGCGATGGGATTCGAACACTCGATCGTCAACATGTTCCTCTTCCCCTCCGGCATATTGCTCGGCGGTGACTTCACCATCCTCGACTACTTCCTCTGGAACGAAATCCCAGTCGTCCTCGGCAACCTCGTTGGCGGGCTCGCGTTCACCGCGCTCGTGCTCTTTGTGACACACGGTCGCACGGCGCCTCGCCGCGAAGCCAAAGTCGCCCAAGAAGCCGAACTTGCACCCGTCGAAAACTGACAACAAGAACACGTGAGGAAGTCAGCGAAATGAACCC
>CALMUY010000162.1 GCA_937873005.1 uncultured Aeromicrobium sp.
CGATATGGCCGGGTTGGACATAGAGATGAGCAGTGCCTCGTAGCAGGGTTCCAGCGATCATCGTCGACACAGTTGAAGAAGCCAACACCAGAACGGCGTTCATTGACCCCCCAATGCGATCCATCAACCGGATCGGTGCGCCCAGCCCTGATAGCAGTGCGTACGTCTGAAAACGTTCGCGAGTCAACCGGCTGACGACTCGGTGAACTGCGAAGTACCACAGGATGAGACCAAATACGCTGATAGTGAGAGTACCGGCAGCGAGCCCCGGAAAGGCTAGCGCCTGCCTAAGCACGTGTACCCATTTGGAGGTTCCTCCAGTTGGCGGGTTTATCGCGATTTCAGGACCACGTTCCCCCGAAGCGATGACATCGGGGCAAACCCCGTTGCCGGCCACGAGCAAGCCACCATCTCCAGGTTTTTCGGGGTTGTGGAAGGACCTCACTATTCCGGTCACATACGCAAAACAAGGTTCGCTCGATGAGGTTGTGTCGGTTGAAAGCAAAATAGAATCACCGATGCTCACGTTTAAGGATTGAGCTGAATTTCGGTCCAACACCAGAGAGTCTTCAGTTAAACGACCTTGGATCAAGCTTCGCCCAAGGAAGTTATTGAGAGTGTCAAGAGTGTCGCTTGTCCACGCTTCTAGGGATCTAGTTTTCGTTTCCAAGAACGCATCGTCGCTTACGACAACACCGAGTGTCACCTCATTTGTGACCTGGATTTTGTCGTCACTAGCGGAGTCTGCCGAGATGCTGTCGAAATTCAGGCCTGCGTAAAAAATTGCCATATCTAAGGGCTGTCTCGACATGAAAAGGAAGAGGAAGCTAGCCAAAGAACCGGCGGCAATGAGCAGCAAGATGTCTACGAGCAAAGGCAACTCTTTCGTGTTGCCCGAAAAGAGGCCGACAATGGTCTTCAACATCCGACTCATGCGACCTTAGGTGTGCGGCTTGTGCCAAACAAAACGGCAGTGGTGCCGATAAGCCACATTGAGATTGCCGTGATGATCCAAACGTCCGTCAAAAACACCGGAAATGCCGGGGCAAAAAAACCCACACGGAGCGGGATTGTCCCAATCAATGCCCCTAGAGAAACGGCACCCGCGAGAGCCACAGTGCCACTGGTGAAAATGATGCACACCATAGTGCGTCTGCCAACACCCAACGATTCCAGAATTGTCGAACTGGATCGAACATCGGTTGAGTAGGTAAGAGTTTCTCTGATGAGAAAGAACAGGCCGGATATGGCTGCCAAGGTTCCAACGATCATCACGAGTACGAAACTCGTGGTCGAGTAGTCGGCGCGTTGGCGAAGCAAGTCTTGCCGAGATATCGAGGCATCGTGCTGCGTGTATCCGGCATCTACGAGCCGAGACTGGTAGAAATCATCGGCGAGCAACTCATCTGCGTCGCGTGGACTTCGCGAACTCAACAGCTCGCTTTGGTAATCAGCGCCCTCAATGGTGATGGGGAAACCTCCAAGCCACAATTGGCCGACATAGGTGTCGATATCAAGACGTTGGTCATGTATCGCCCGCACTTGCACGGTTTCTGGCTCATCGGGCGAGGGAAAGATCTGCATCTCGTCACCGACGTTTACGCCAAGAGCTCGTGCTGCTTGGATGTTCAAATCAATCCAATTCTCACCCGATTCCACGGGTTTATATGCCCGCCGAGTCGCCGTTGGAAACCATCCGTACGCAGTGTTCTCTGGCGTGGCAGTCACTCGAATCATGCTGTTGATTTCGATCGAGTCCTTTTTTAACGCCATATGCCATGGCGCACTGAGATAGGCGTCAGATCCGAAATCTTTCTTCACCCGTTCGATGTCATCAGGGTAGACATCGAGAACGCTGACGCTCTGATACAACCCTTCTGAGTAGGAAATCGTGTCGTATGTGCGCTGTACGTGGTAGGCCATCATTACTGGGAGAACACAGCTCACCACCGCTGCTACCACGATGGTGAGTCTGATCAGTTCCGGTCTAATGACTCGAAGTGTCGTCGCTATCGTCGACCGGGTCATTTCGTAATGACTCGCACATAAGAGCGCCTGTGGTGGCATTTTGCGCCGCATGTGTATGTGCCTGCGTAGAAGTATTTTCCGCTAGATGCCTTTGATTGAGCTTTGCTGTCACCGATGATTTTGACAGTGAGGGTTCCCAAGATGTTGGTCTTGCCTTGAACTTCCCATTGTTTGGTCTTCAAGTGTGTATTGGTGAACTTCTTATACGTTTGAGAATTGAGCTCGGCATTTTGCACTGTCTTCAAACTAGGCTGCTTGAAAGTTGTTGGAAAGCTGTTGGCGTAATACGCGGGTGACGGAAGTGGGATTCCGAGAATCTTGTATTCGAAGGTGATAGTTCCCGTGCCAGTTAATTTCTGGCCAATTTTGCGGACGTCATGGCTAGTCGTAGCGATCGATTTAATGTGTTTGGCAGAACCGCCCGCGTTTACGCTGATACCCGCGTGAGCTGGGCTAAAGCTCGCTAGCAAGAACGCCAACGCCAACGGAATGGCTCCAATTGTTGCTTTTGTGAAGCCCCCGTGTGGTTTGTTCCCGGCGGACGCATGATCTAAATGAACGAATTTCATGAACTGCCTTCGATTAGTTGCGGGTGAGAAATATGCGATCACCGACGTGCAAACGTGCACGAAACCGATTCGAGATCCCCCGCAGAGTTGTTGTGAACGGGTGACACATTAGCAAATCTGGCGACTGCAGGTTTCAATAACTCACACAACAGAAATCCATGTGACCTGTGGGTCGCGTGTTGACACAGCAATGTGAAAAATTCGGATGATTGAGCTAGGCCCGAAACCCCGAACCACCTCGACTGGTGTGGGCGAAAGCCGGAAACTGGCGAGACTAAACAGTCAGAACACGCGAGCCACGACCACAAGAAGCACGTAGGCCCACGAGCCGATGACGATTGAGGCGAGGGCCACCTCCCACCAGCGTGCCCGCGCGCGTGCTCTCGTCTCAACCTCGGCGAGTTCGCTCTCATCCATCGCTGACACATCGCGGTAGGCGAGAGAAAAAACGACACCAACAAGCACTGCGGCGCTTGTCATCAGTACCCGAACAAGCGTGGAATCTGTGTCTAGCCCGCCCAGCGCACCGATCGCTTCGGTGAGCAGAAACAGCGGTGCGATTGCAGCGAACGTGGTCACAAAGAACACGATTGTTTCCCGATTTTTGGTGAACACGATCACTATTGTTGCCCACCGCTTGCCAGTGGTAATCGCATTCGAGGTTTTCGCAACGAGACAGTGAAACGGTGCGGAGGCTGACGCGGCCGGTCCGGTGGGTAACAATGGACAGGTGACTGTGCCCGCCCCAGTA
>CALMUY010000163.1 GCA_937873005.1 uncultured Aeromicrobium sp.
GTTTCGTGATCGAGTTGCGATGCCCACTGGAACGGTGTGTGCGCTTTCGGGACGAATCCGCCGATCGAGACCGTGCATCGGATGTCTTTACGGCCCGAAACTTCGCGGCCCGTTTCGATGACCTTCTTGGCGAGTTCACCGATCTGCATGATGTCTTCGTCAGTTTCGGTCGGCAAGCCACACATGAAGTAGAGCTTCACTTGACGCCAGCCGTGTGAGTAGGCGGCGGCAACCGTGCGGATCAGGTCCTCTTCGCTGACCATCTTGTTGATGACTTTGCGCATCCGTTCGCTGCCACCTTCGGGCGCAAAGGTGAGGCCCGAACGTCGGCCGTTGCGGCTGAACTCGTTGGCGAGCGAAATGTTGAACGCATCGACGCGCGTACTCGGCAACGAAAGCGAGGTGTTGGTGCCTTCGTACCGGTCGCCGAGTTGCTTGGCAATTTGACCGATTTCAGAATGGTCGGCGCTCGACAGGCTCAACAGGCCCACTTCGTCGAATCCGGATTCTTCGAGGCCCGTGTTGATCATCTGGCCAATGGTTTGGATTGAGCGTTCCCGCACCGGGCGCGTGATCATGCCAGCTTGGCAAAAGCGGCAGCCACGGGTGCAGCCACGGAAAATCTCGACACTGAACCGTTCGTGCACGGTTTCGGCGAGCGGCACAAGTGGCTTTTTGGGGTACGGCCACGAGTCGAGGTCCATCACCGTGTGTTTCGAAACGCGGTGCGGGACGCCAGGACGGTTCGGTTCGATGGCTTTGATCTGGCCATTGTCGAGGTAGGTGACGTCATAGAACTGCGGGATGTAGACCCCACCGGAGGCGGCGAGGCGAGCGAGGACTTCTTGGCGCCCACCGGGGCGGCCTTCGGCTTTCCATTCGCGCACGACTTCGCTGATCGCGAGACTGATTTCTTCACCGTCGCCCATGACTGCTGCGTCCACAAAATCGGCGATAGTTTCCGGGTTGAACGCGCTGTGGCCGCCCGCGATCACGATCGGGTGCGACTCATCACGGTCAACTGCATGTAACGGGATTCCGGCGAGGTCGAGCGCAGTGAGGAGATTGGTGTAGCCGAGTTCTGTGGAGAAACTCAAGCCCATCAGGTCAAAGGCACCAAGTGGTCGGTGCGCGTCAACGGTGAATTGGGGAATGTTGTGCTCGCGCATGACTTTTTCCATGTCGGCGAGAACTGCATAGGTGCGTTCGGCGAGGATCCAGTCGCGTTCGTTGAGGACTTCGTAAAGGATCTGGACGCCTTGGTTGGGTTGGCCCACTTCGTAGGCGTCTGGGTACATGAGTGCCCAGCGCACCTCAACGTCGTCCCATTCTTTGATGACGGAGTTCAGTTCGCCGCCGATGTATTGGATGGGTTTGCCGACGTTCGGCAGGTGCGGTTCGAGTTGCGAATAAACAGATTCCACCCGACAAGCCTACGTGGGACTACCGAGTTTCGTGTGTTAGAGGGAGGGGAACCAGAGGGCGATTTCGCGTGCGGCGGACTCTACGGAGTCCGAAGCGTGCACGAGGTTCTCGCGGTTCGACAGCGAGAAGTCACCTCGGATCGTGCCTGGCGCAGCTGCGCGCCCATCGGTGGCGCCGTTCAAACCACGCACCACCGAGATCGCTTCGTCGCCTTCGAGCACCAGAGCCACCAACGGCCCCGATGTTGCGAACTCGCGCAACGGCGGATACCACGGCTGCTCCGTGTGATCGGCATAGTGCGCATCGGCCATCGCGCCATCGATCGAGCGCAGTTCCATCGCCACGAGCGAAAGCCCTTTCGCTTCGAAGCGTGCAAGGACTGCACCTACGAGGCCCCGCTTAACAGCGTCGGGCTTAATCAGGACAAGAGTGCGTTGCGACATAGGACAAAACTAGCCGCCCGCGAGGATTAACGCAGACTCAGGCCTCGCCTTGAGATTCCTCAGCCTCAGCCGCCTCAGCCGCCTCAGCCGCCCAGCGTGCCTTGTCGGCCTCGATCTTGCGACCAAGGAAAAACGCGCCCAACCATAAGGCGGCAAACATCGCCCCGATAAAGAACATGACAGGCAACAGAAAACCCAAGGCGATCGAGGCCACTTGAATCGCGTGGCCCAACCAGTACCCCCACGCAGACCGTAGCGAAGCCGTCGCCACGAGACACGCAAACGCGAGACCTAGGCACAGGCTCAGAGCCGCCGCCGGCTTCACATCTTGCACGGCGATGAGCACCGGTGCCGCCAACCCGAGGACGATCGCTTGCATCGTCAACATGGCCGAACACATGCTTCTCATGACTCAACCCTCAAGAGCGTCCGCGCTTCACCCGCCGTGATCACCGATCCCGTGATGATGACTCCGCCAGATCCGATCGCGTTCTCGAACCCTTCTCCCCCTGCGTCGGCCAGAATGATGGCTTGCTCGAGCGCATCGTCAAGTCGATCTGCTCGCGTCACACGCTCGGCACCAAAAATGTCGCCGGCCAAGTCCGACAAGTCAGCAGCCGACATTGAGCGTTCGGTGCTGTTCTCGGTGCAGATGATATGGGCGAGCACTGGTTCGAGAATCCGCAGCATCTCTTCGGCTTCCTTGTCGGCCATGACACCGACAACACCAATCAGCGGACTGAACGTGAACTCATTCGTAATCGAGTTCACCATCGCCTGCACGCCGTGCGGGTTGTGTGCCGCGTCCACGATGATGGTGGGGCTGCGACGAACCACTTCGAGCCGTCCCGGCGAAGTCACTGCGCCGAACCCTTCGCGCACTGCATCGATCGAAAGTTCACGACCACCAGTCAACGACTCGACCGCTGCCAACGCGATCGCCGCATTGTTCGCCTGAAACTCACCGTGCAACGGAAGCAAGATGTCTTCGTAGCGACCGCTCAAACCTTGCAATGTGAACTGTTGGCCACCAACGGCCGCTACCCGCGACTCGACCGCGAAATCACGGCCCTGCACCACGAACGGGGCGCCCACTTCGGCTGCGTGACGCACGAGGACTTCAAGGACCGCGTCTTCTTGGTAACCCAAAACAGCAGTAGACCCGGGCTTGATGATTCCCGACTTTTCGTGTGCGATATCCACGGGGTTGGTGCCCAGATAGGCCGCATGATCGACACCGATCGGCGTGACGACAGCGACATCCGCGTTGGCCACGTTGGTGGCGTCCCACGTCCCGCCCATCCCAACTTCCACGATGCCCACATCAACAGGAGTATCCGCGAATGCGGCGTAACCCATCGCAACCATCATTTCGAAAAACGACAACGGATGCTCTTGGCTTTGATCAACCAAGTCGGCATAGATCGCGACGTCCGCGTAAGCGTCAATGAAAGCTTCGTCGCTCAACGGCTCGCCATCAATGCAGATGCGCTCGTTGATGCGTTGGAGGTGCGGGCTCGTGAATCGACCCGTGCGCAAGCCGAGAGCTTGAAGAAGCGAATCGATCATCCGACTTGTTGACGTCTTACCGTTCGTACCCGTCAATTGGATTACGCGGTAGGCGTGCTGCGGGTCGCCCATCAGATCGCACAGGGCAGCGATGCGATCAAGCGACGGTTCTAGTCGGGTCTCGGGCCAACGAGCGAGCAACGCCAGTTCGACCTCGGGGTATGTGGGCCTCATCGGTCCTAGTATCCCAGTCCAACCTGATACGACCCGATTCACCATGCGAATTCAAAGATGTGAAGCGTTATGCAAATTCACATTGTTCGCACTTATCCGGGACCAACGATCCCCTTAGTCCCGGATAAGTGCGTCAAACGAGACTAACAAGAATCAATCACCATGAGCCCGGTTGATTCCACCGTGCGTCATATGAAGCAGAATCATCGTGTGACTCGAACCCAAGGCCAGCCATGAAGCGAATATTGGTGACGATTCTTGGCGTCATGGGCATTTTCCTGACCTGGGGAATCGGCATCTCACTCATTTTCTCGTTTGCAAACGAGCCCACCTTCGTGCCGGACGATCCGGCTTGGCTGCGGCTCTGGTGGGAAGTCGCACCTTTCATACTTACGGCCATTTTGACGATCATTGTGGCCCGATTGCTGCGAGCTGAACTTCCGTGGCATCGTCGAGCACCACGTTCTTTCGTCTTTGGCATAGCGGTTGGCACGCTTTGGATCGGCACTGCCATGGGGGTTTTGCTCGCACTTGGCGCGATCTCGCTCACCGGCCCAACTCCTGTCGCAGGAGCAAGCATCTACCTAGCATCAATCGCCATCAATGCGGCCATGCAGGAATTGCTTGTCCACGGTTTGCTGTGGGTATTTATTGCCTCCCACCATGGCAAACGGGCGGCTCTCATAGCCACCACAATCGTTTTCACCGCCATGCACCCGGGCGCATTTGAAGCAGGTTGGATCGCCGTCGCAAATGTGGTGCTGGCTGGTTTACTTTTCGGTTACCTGACCGGTTGGCGCGGCGGATTGCCTGCAGCAATCGGTGCTCATATTTCCTGGAATGTGATCGGGGGCTTCATCCTTGGTGCCGTCATATTGGGTGACGACAATAGTTGGTACTCGACACTCAGCAATCACGGGGTGCTGGCCGGCGCCCAAGGCCAAGGTATCGAAGGTGGGCTCGTCGTTTTAGTTACCACACTTACGATGCTGCTTTTGGTTACTGTTTTCCCCCGAACTAGATCCCACCCAACGAACTAGTCGCCGCTCACATTCACTTTGTTGCTCCCACGTCAGCAGCTCAACTAAGGTTGGGCCCAAGCCGTGCATTCACGGCAGCGGACGAGGGAGCAGTACCCGCCAAGAAAAGACTGACTCATGAAGGAGTCTTGTCATGGCCTAGTTTATTCTCGTCGCTTCTGGCGCTCTCGAAAGCGTGTGGGCGGTGGCTCTCGCCGAATCGAATGGTTTGCGCCGGCTCAAACCCACCCTGTTGTTCTTGGTTACTATGACCGTCAGCATGCTCGGCTTGGCCTATGCCATGACCGAGATCAGTGTCGGCACGGCCTACGCCGTCTGGGTCGGCATCGGTGCCACCGGAGCAGTCGCGTGGAGCGCATTTACCGGCGCTGAGCGCCTCACCAAGATTCGTGCCGGACTGATCGTGCTGCTGATTGCCTCGATCGTGGGATTACAGGTGGCCAGCTGATGCCTTGGCTCATCCTCATCGGCAGCGCCATCTTCGAAGCCGTATGGGCCACCGCCCTCGGCCAGTCCGAAGGCTTCACTCGAACGGGCCCGACGTTCGTGTTCTTGGTGGGGTTGGCTCTCAGCATGGCGGGTTTGGCTTACGCAGTGCGTCATATTCCGGTGGGCACGGCTTATGCCGTCTGGACTGGTATCGGGGCCAGCCTCACGGTGACGTGGGCGATGGCGACCGGCACGGAAACTGCTTCCGTGCTCAAGATCATTTTTATCGTTGGAATCGTTGG
>CALMUY010000164.1 GCA_937873005.1 uncultured Aeromicrobium sp.
TGTGGTGCTGGCTGGCCCAACGGCCGTCGGCAAGGGAACCGTCGCTGCTCGCGTTCGTGAAGTGCATCCTGAGGTGTGGATCTCCGTGTCGGTCACGACTCGTCAACCGCGTCCGGGCGAAATCGACGGCGTTCACTATTCGTTCATTAGCGATGATGAGTTTGACCGGTTGATTGCCGAAGGGCAGTTGCTCGAATGGGCCGAAGTGCACAATGCGTATCGCTACGGCACGCCTAGAGCCGCGATCGATGATGTTTTGGGGTCTGGACGCTCAGCCCTTCTCGAGATTGATTTGCAGGGCGCGCGGCAAGTGCGCGAGATGATGCCCGAGGCATACATGGTGTTTTTGGCGCCGCCCAGTTGGGATGAATTGGTCAATCGTCTCGTGGGTCGTGGCACCGAGGACGCAGCCGAGCGTGAACGTCGACTCGAGACCGCAAAGCAAGAACTTGCGGCGCAAGATGAGTTCGATCAGGTGATTGTCAACACCAAAGTCGAAGAAGCCGCCGAAGAGTTGGTAGACTTACTCAGATCCGACTTTGTCGGGTGAACTGCGATTTTTGGGAGTTTCTCTGTGTCAACGACACGTTCAGTAGCTGAGGGCATCACTAACCCTCCAATTGACGACCTTCTCGAGAAGGCCGATTCGAAGTACAAGCTCGTTTTGTATTCGGCCAAGCGCGCCCGCCAAATCAATGCGTACTACTCGCAATTGGGTGAAGGTCTGCTCGAATATGTGGGTCCGCTTGTCGAGACTGACGTTCAGGAAAAGCCGCTGTCGATCGCTATGCGCGAAATCAACGAAGGCCTCCTCGTCGTCGAAGACATCGACCCCGCAACTGAATCGGTCTAAGAACGCCGCGAACGATGAGTTCGATCGTCTTGGGCGTGAGTGGCGGCATCGCAGCATACAAAGCTGCTTTGTTGCTGCGTCTGTTTACTGAAGCAGGTCACGACGTCACCGTCGTCCCCACCGAATCCGCACTGGAATTCGTGGGCGCCCCAACGTGGGAAGCGCTTTCGGGCAAGCCCGTTCATACGGGCGTTTTCGAGAACGTACCAAGCGTTAATCACGTCAGGCTCGGCCAAAACGCTGATCTCGTGGTGATTGCTCCCGCGACTGCAAACACGCTCGCGAAAGCGACTGCGGGTCTTGCAGATGATTTGCTGACAAACACGCTCTTGACGGCCAAATGCCCGGTCGTGCTCGCGCCAGCGATGCACACCGAAATGTGGGAAAACCCGGCCACCGTCGCCAACGTTGAAACTCTGCGCAGTCGTGGTCTTTTCGTGATCGAGCCGGCTGTCGGTCGATTGACGGGCGCCGATACGGGTGCAGGCCGACTGCCCGAACCAGAAGCAATCTTCGGCTATTGCCTCAACGTTCTCGAGGGACGCGGCCGCGACCTCGAAGGCAAACGCTTCGTGATCACCGCGGGCGGTACGCGTGAATTCCTTGACCCAGTTCGGTTCTTGGGAAATCGTTCCTCGGGGCTGCAGGGGTATGCGCTCGCTAGTGCTGCCGTAGCGCGCGGAGCGTACGTGACCCTCGTGGCCGCGAACGTTGCCTTGGGTGATCCGGTGGAAGTCAGCGTGGTCCCGGTCGTCACGACTGCCGAAATGCGAGCTGAAACACTGGCGGCTGCTAAAGACGCAGACGTGGGTATCATGGCCGCCGCTCCCGCCGATTTCCGTCCGGTGCAGGTTTCCGGAGCAAAGATCAAGAAGTCCGAGGATGGTTCAGCACCGTCCATCGAACTCACGCAAAACCCCGATATTCTTCACGAACTCGTCACCTCGCGCACCGACTCGAAGCAAGTGATTGTTGGTTTTGCGGCCGAAACGGGCGACGCCACCACGTCGGTATTGGAGTATGCGAAGTCGAAGTTCGCGCGAAAGGGCTGCGATGTGCTCGTGGTCAACGATGTGGGCGATGAGAAAGTTTTCGGCCGCACCGAAAACGAAGTCACCATTTTGACGACCGACGGCGATCCCGTCGATATCCCACGCGTCACCAAGTCGGGAGTCGCGCACGCGATTCTCGATCAGATTGTCCAACGCGTGAAATAGCGACACATAAAGCCCCGTGCGCGACTAAAGTGTCAGTCGTTGCCAAAATTCAGGAGAGAACACCAGTGAGCCGTCTATTCACCTCTGAGTCAGTGACTGAAGGTCACCCAGACAAGATCGCTGATCAGATCAGCGACAGCATCCTCGATGCGCTTCTTGCTGAAGACCCCAAGAGCCGCGTTGCCTGCGAAACCTTCGTCACGACGGGTTTGATCGTCATTGGTGGCGAAGTCACGACTGAGGCTTACGCGGATATCGCGAAGATCGCCCGCGAACGGGTCCTCGAAATTGGTTACGACTCTTCTGATAAGGGCTTCGACGGCGCCTCGTGTGGTGTTCTTGTTTCGCTCGATGCACAGTCTCCGGACATCGCTCAGGGTGTCGACTTCGCTGAAGAGGGCCGCGTCGGTGGCGCGAGCGATCCACTCGATCTGCAGGGCGCCGGCGACCAGGGCCTCATGTTCGGTTTCGCTTGCGATGAAACCCCAGAGCTCATGCCGTTGCCGATCACAATCGCGCACCGCCTTGCTGAACAACTCACGAAGGTCCGCAAGGATGGCACGCTGCCATACCTTCGTCCAGACGGCAAGACTCAAGTCACGATCGAATATGACGATGACAACAAGCCGGTTCGTGTTGAAGCGATTGTCATCTCGACTCAGCACGAAGATGGTGTTGACCTCGAAAACACGCTTCCTGCTGATTTGAAGAAGCATGTCATTGACGTCATCTTGGCTGACTACGATCTCGACTCCAGTGACCCGAAGATCCACATCAACCCGACTGGAAAGTTCGTCATCGGCGGCCCGCTCGGTGATGCTGGACTGACGGGCCGCAAGATCATCGTCGCCTCCTATGGTGGCGAGGCCCGCCACGGCGGCGGAGCTTTCTCCGGCAAGGATCCCAGCAAGGTCGACCGTTCGGCTGCCTACGCGATGCGTTGGGTTGCCAAGAACATCGTCGCCGCTGGTCTCGCCAGCCGCGCGGAAGTTCAAGTTGCTTACGCCATTGGCGTTTCGCACCCCGTCGGTTTCTATGTCGAAACTTTCGGCACTGAGAAGGTTGCCGTCGATACGATCCGCGACGCTGTTCTCGAAGTGTTCGACTTGCGCCCAGGCGCCATCGTTCGCGACCTCGACTTGCTGCGTCCGATCTACCGCGACACTGCCGCATACGGTCACTTCGGCCGTCCGGGACTGCCGTGGGAAAACACGGACCGCGCTGACGCACTGCGTGTCGCTGCCGGAATCTGATCAAGAACTCGGAGTTGAGGCCCGCCCCTTCTGGGGGTGGGCCTCACCTTTTGTTCCCCGATGTCAGTGTCGCCTGACAGAATCGGCACTGTGACCGATCAAGTGCTGGCATTCGACGTGGAGGGGCCGCCTACGGCGGATGTCCTTGTCGACGTCTCCTTGTCGCACCTTGATCGGCCATTTCTGTATTCGGTGCCCGAAGCGCTCGCGGACGATGTGGTGCCCGGTTGTCGTGTTCAAGTGCGTTTCGCAGGAAAGAAGGTCGAGGGGTTCGTCTCGAACTTCCCCTCCGCTCACGAACACGAAGGTCGTTTGTCTCCAATCGACAAAGTGATTTCGAGCGAACCGGTTCTGACGCCCACCATCGAGCGTCTCGCGCGTTCGCTTGCTGATCGTTACGCGGGCACGGTGTCGGATGTGCTGCGCTTGGCGATTCCGCCGCGCCAGGCGCGCGTGGAAGCACACCCGCGCGCGCACTCAATTGAACAGAGCGAACCGAGTTTCGTTGAACCGTTCGTGTGGCCGCAACTTGCGCATGGTGCTGAGTTCCTCGCGTCTTTGCGCGAGGGCAGTTCTCCTCGTGTGGTTTGTGATTTGGTGCCGGGCCTTGAGTTGGCTGAACTGCTCGCCGAAGCGATTGTTTCTACGCGGGCGGCGGGCAGGGGAGTGATCGTGTGCGTTCCTGCTGCGGATCAACTCGCAACTCTCAGCACACGGCTCACCGAAATTCTTGGCCCAGACAGCCACGTGGTTTTGTCGTCGCAACAAAAGCCGCCGGATCGCTACCGATCCTTCCTCAAAGTTGTACGCGGCGATGCGGACGTGGTGCTCGGTACGCGTGGGGCGGCGTGGGCGCCTGTGGCGAATCTCGGTCTTGTTGTCGTTGTTGACGACGGCAACGATCTGCATGCCGAACTACGCGCCCCATATCCGCACACGCGTGAAGTGCTGTTGACGCGTTCGATCGACGAGAAAACCGGCGTATTGCTCGTTGCGCACGCACGATCGGTTGAGGCAACATCGTTGGTGCAGCAGGGCTGGTGTCGTGCGATCACTCCCGATCTCGTGACGCGCCGTCGTGCTTGGCCGATCGTGGACGTGACCGATGGCAGCGAGCACGGCAACACGCCTGTTCGTTTGCCGCAAGCAGTTTTCCGCGCGATTCGCGAGGCAGACGGCCCCGTGTTGGTGCAGGTTCCACGCCAGGGCTATCGCTCCTCGCTCACCTGCCAGTCGTGTCGCACACGAGCCACGTGTGTCTCGTGTGAAGGGCCGCTCATGCAAGCGTCCAGCAGTGCGCCGCCCACGTGTCGTTGGTGTGCGAGCGCGTTCCCTGATTGGGTATGCGGCAATTGCGGTGGCAGGCAAGTGCGTTCGCCGATCGTGGGGCAACTTCGCACGGCCGAGGAATTCGCGGCAGCGTTCGCAGACCGCACGATCTATACCTCCGGCGGTAGTGAGATTCTCGAATTCGTGGATGACAAATCCGCGCTTGTGTTGGCTACGCCAGGCGCCGAACCGCTCGCGGTGGGCGGATATGCCGCCGTGATCTTGCTCGACACTTGGCTCATGCTCGCCCGCGACGACATCCGAGTCGGCATCGAAAGCCACCGCCGCTGGTTCGAGGCGCTGGCTTTGGCTAGGCACGGTGCTCGCGCGGTTGCGGTTGGCGATTCAGCCCAACTCCAGGCGCTCGTGCGTGCCGATCCGGTGAGCGTTGCTGAGAAGGATCTCGAAGAGCGAGCGCAAACCCATTTGCCACCGATCG
>CALMUY010000165.1 GCA_937873005.1 uncultured Aeromicrobium sp.
GGATCTGCAAATGCCCGTAGTTTTCAACGTCTGCCGCATTCGAATTGACAGACATGAAGGCCGCCAAGTTCTCGCGACTGTTGGGAATGAAAACAGTGGTCAAACTGAACGTCGGTTTGGTCTCCCCCGGCCGCGCCATAGACAAGTAGTAAGGCGGTTGCGCAAACTTGTTTTCCTTCTTGTTTTCCTTATCATTGCCACTACGTTGCGCCGGATCCATGGGAACTTTCCAGCGTTCGCCGTCTTCGTAGAACGTCTGTGCATCGGTCACGTGATAGCGACCCAAAACATGGCGTTGCACCTTGAACAAGTCCGTCGGGTAACGCATGTGTTCGAGTTCAGCTTCGCTGATCGTGGACTTGTCCTTCACCAAACCTGGGAAGACTTTGCGCCACGTCTTAAGAACAGGGTCTTCTTCGTCCCACTCATACAACACGACACTTCCGTCGTACGCATCAACAACGGCCTTGACCGAGTTGCGCATGTAATTGACCTGATCTGTCGGCAACGCCACTTGAGAAGAGCCACGCGTCAAGGCGTCATCGGTCGCTTGTCCAAGCGAACGCGATTCTGAATAGGGGTAACTGTTACTCGTCGTATATCCATCGACAATCCACACCACACGACCATCGACAACAGCCGGATAGGTGTCCCCATCAAGGGTCAACCACGGAGCAACTTTTTTGACACGATCACGCGGATGACGATCGAACAGAATCTTCGAATTCTCATTCACACGATCAGACAAGAAGATTTTCGGTTCGGCGTACTTAATTGCGAACAGCGTCTTGTTGAAGGTCGAACCGATCGGCACGCCACCCTTGCCGTCGTAGGTGTTTGCAGTGACGTCCTCTTTGGAATCCGTTGAACCGCTGCCGCGCGGAATATCAACCTCGACTGCACTCACACCATCCGGGCGGCCAACAATGGAATAAATCGGCGACTTTTCACCGAAATAAATACGTGGCGGGGTCGTGAATTCGAACTCACCCGTCGGCGGAATGTCCTTAGCGATCCAGACCGGCTCACCTTGCGAACCCCGTTTGTTGCCGTACGCGGCGATCACTCCATAACCGTGCGTGTAAACGGTGTGGTCGTTCGGCCAGGAACGCTGCGACGCCTGCAAGCCGTCGAGGTCGACTTCACGTGCGGCGATGATGACGTCTTGTGCGTTCTCGTTCTCGCCCAAGGCATACCGATCAACATCGAGAGTTTTTTGCACCGTGTAGTAGCCGCGGACCTGCTGCAACTGCTGGAACGCAGGCGAAATCAACGTCGGGTCGAGCAGACGCGAACTCACGTGTGAACTCGCCGAGGAGTTGAGTTCTTGTGGCGTGAGTTCAGTGCTGGCGCTATAGGGCTTCACCTCAACGCCGTCAACGTCGAAGCCAGTGCGCGTCCCAACAATGTTGTGCGCCAAGAACGGCTCTTCGCGGTCTGGTTCTGACGGCTCAACTTGGAACCGTTGCATGACCGCAGGCCACAACCCGCCAATGAGCAGCGTTGACAAAATCATGAGCCCGACACCCATCGCGGGCAGCACCCATGAACGAGTCAGGATCGTCGCGAAAAAGAGGACCGCACACACAATCGCAACCGCGATCAGAATGTTTCGACTTGGGATTCGCGCGTGCGCATCGGTATACGTGACGCCGTCAAACAAGCCAGTCGAACCTGTCATGAACGCGAACCGGTCGAGCCAGAAGCGCCACGCCTGAACCAACATGAGCAGTCCGGCCAACACAGCAATCTGGATTTGAGCGGGCCGCGAGAACTTGGCTCCGCGGTTTCGTAACGTGATGCCACCGTATGCGTAATGCACGAATGCCGTCAGCAAGATCGTGACGATCAGCAAAGCGAAAGCGAACCCTGCAAGGAATTGGAACCACGGCAAATCAAACACGTAGAACGAGTTATCTTTCCCGAATTGTGGGTCTTTTTGTCCGAATGGAGTGCTGTTTCGCCACTGCAAGAACACGTCCCAATTGGCCGAGGCGGAAATGCCGGCGAAGATCGCAACCGCCGCGCCAACCGAGACCAAAGCTTTGCGCTTCACGGGCGCGAGCATGTAGCGGTAACGCGCTGGCGGATCGTTGCGCACGAGGCCGAACTCATCTGGCCTTGACCTGTAGGCCAAGAAGAGGTTGGCCATGACGAACCCACCAGCGAGCAGGCCAGCGACCGCGAAAATGGCCGACTGGGTGCCCAGCACCGTCGTAAATACTTTCGTGTATTCGACAGAGTCGTACCAGAGTTTTTCGGTCCACACCGAGGTGAATACGGAACCAAAAACCATCGCTACGCCGACGGTTCCCAACGTCAAAAACAGCGCTTTACGCGACCGCGGCGGCCTGGCAGGTTGTGGGGGCGGGGCAGATTCAGTAAAAAAGTGACTCACAGGTCTCCTGAATAGGGTTCGGCGATCAGGTTCAGCCTACGCGAATGTGCCTAACAACAACTGGACAAGTCCAGGAACAAGTTCAGGGCCTTCGGACAATGGCGCGTTCATGTCGGCGCGACCTTCCACGACCGTATGAGTCGAGCCATCACGTGCAACTGCGGTCACAATTCGCACTTCGCGTCGATCGGCGTGTTCTGCCGCGACTTTGATCATCTCGGCAGGGTCATCTGGCAGATCTGCTTCGGCTTCCGGTGGCAACATCACGCGTTCAATCACGACGGCACACCCGTCCACCGAATCGGGCCATTCGAGTTCAGGCAAGAACTCTTCGATCGCTTGGTCGCGCGGAAGGCCTTCTTGCTCAATCGCCGTATACACATCAGCACTGCCAAGTTGCGACGCCAATTCGGGTTGCGCTTTCAACAACGCACTCGTCAACACCAGCGCAAACAATCGAGGCGGCTGATCCCAGCCTGCGCCCGAAACGTGGCGACGCACCTCGAGCGCGGCTTGTCGGATCGCGGAATCTTCGCCAGTCAGCATGACGGCACCTTCGCTTTCGGGTTTTTCGCTAGCGCCTCGATCGAGTCGATGGCGTCTTGAAGTTTCGTCACTTTCACGACAGTCATGTCGAACGACCGCGCCTCAAGGTATTCCCCACAATTGACTGCAGGCACGAGAAAGATGTCGGCGCCAGCCGATTCTGCTCCGGCCATCTTTTGCGCGATTCCGCCCACGGCCCCCACCTCGCCGGTTCCTTGGATCGAACCGGTTCCGGCGATTTGTTGCCCACCAGTGAGTGGGCCTTTCGTGAGTTGGTCATACATGCTGAGCGCAAACATCATGCCGGCGCTCGGCCCGCCAACGCGGTCGCCGATGTGGTTTTCAATCTCAATGGGAAAGTCATAGGTCATCGCGATCGTGACTCCAACGCGAGGACGATTTGGTGCGTCCTTGTTGACGACCGTGCTGATGACAACGTCCTTTTTCAGTCCTTTACGCACGACCGTTACAGCCACATCATCGCCGGGCTTGCGGTCGGCAATCGAGTCTGCGGCAGCTTGCACCGTGGCCACCGTGCGCCCATCAACTGCCACGATTTCATCGCCCTTTTTGAGCGCTCCGTCTGCTGGACTGCCCTTCACCACCGAGTCAATAATGACCCGCTCAGATACATCAAAGCCCGCCGCACGCAACGCAGCTGCCGTAGAGGCATCCTGCGAGTTTGCCAACTGGGCCGCGCCCGCTGCATCGGAGTCTGCGTTCGACGTGTTGTCTGGGTACATGAAGTCGTGTGGCACGACGATCGAGTCTTCCTCGAACCACGCCTCCAACACTTCCAAAAGGTAGATCCGCGTTTCTGCGCGGGTCACCGAAACACTCGTGAACTCCAGCGTGCCGGTTGTGGGGTAGGTGGCGACTCCGTCACCGAACGTGAACATAGGTGTGTCGTCGAGTTTGCCTAAAGTATTGAAGGTTGGCCCCGGCTTCATCGTCACGTAGGGCACGGGTGTCACAAACGCGACAACAGCCAACGCAATGACAACCAGCGCTGAGACGACGAGCCCGATCGAGCGGCTACTGAGTCGCAGGGGGCGACGTGGCAAGACAGGCACACCAACCACCCTAAAGCCTGTCCCCCAACTGGCGTAGCGGCTCGGCAAACATTCGGCATTAGCGAACCCTAGGTAGGCTTGATCCCATGGTTGACGACGCGAACCAGAACCCTGACGATCCCTTCCGTGGCACACCGTTTGAAGGCATGTTTCAGATGTTTGGTGCCAGCCAGCCCGACATGGGCAACATGATGTCGATGGTGCGGCAGTTCATGCAGCCGTATCGCGGCCCCGTCAACTACGACTTGGCGCGCAAAACAGCGCGCGAAACGGTCCACTCGATCGGGCCCGACCCGGCACCGAGCATCGGCCAACGCAACGCGGTTCAAGATGCGATGCGCCTTGCCGACATGTGGCTTGACCGGGCCACTGCGCTGCCCTCGCCGGCCCGCCACGCCGTCACCTGGACCCGCGACGAGTGGGTTGAGCAGACGCTACCCGAGTGGAAATCAATGATCAGTCCGCTGGCTGTGAACGCGATTCAGACGATGGAAGATTCCGTTCCAGATGAAGCGCGCGCGATGATCGGGCCGTTGGCCGGAATGTTGAAGCAAGCCGGTGGCGCGCTGTTCGGTCAGCAGTTGGGCACGGGCTTAGGGCACTTGTCGAGCGACGTGTTGTCGAGTACGGATATTGGTTTGCCGCTCGGCCCGCACCGAGCAATCGCGATCGTTCCCCACAATGTGGCTGAATTGGCCAAGAGTCTCGAACTCCCCGAAACCGACGTGTTCTTGTATGTGGTTCTGCGCGAGAATGCCCATTTGCGACTTTTCCATCACGCCACCTGGTTGCGAGTCGCATTGTTGAACGCGATTGAAGAGTTCGGCAAAGGGATGGGCATCAACGTCGAGTCGATCGAGGAGCGGATTCGGTCGATCGATCCGTCCGACCCTGCAGCCATCCAAGAAGCGCTGAACGCTGGCATGTTCGAACCCGAAGCGACGCCCGCAATGCAAAAGTCTCGCGAGCGTCTTGAGTTGTTGCTCGCTCTCATTGAGGGCTGGGTGGACGAAGTTGTCGGGCAGGCGACGGCCGACACGATGCCAACGACGCATGCGCTCGCGGAAGCGATGCGCCGCCGGCGGGTAACGAAAGGTCCAGCCGAGGAGGCGTTTGCGTCGCTCGTGGGCCTCGAACTTCGTCCGCGTCGGCTGCGTGACGCGGCAGCGTTGTGGGGCGCCCTGCGCGACCGTGAGGGTCCCGCTGCTCGCGACGCGATTTGGGGTCATCCAGATTTGGCGCCAACGATGGCAGATCTCGATGATCCGTTGGGCTTCGGTCGTGAAACTGAATCAGGGCTTTCAGATGCCGAGTTCGATGCGGCGCTCGAGCAGTTGCTCGACGAAGGCACCGGCCCCGATGGTGGTTCCGACAATCAACCTGACGCCGAGTGAGCGTCGCGGCTTCGCGCACGCTTCGCGAGGACGCGCGCCTGGCACTCAGTGATTGGCAGGCACCCACTGCAGAGCAATTCGCGTTACAGCGTGACTATGTGGCTCATCTCGACGCTCACGAGAACGCGGTCGATCGCGCTTGCTCCCCCGACCACATCACGGTGAGCGCGCTCGTTTTTTCTGCCGACTTCACGCGCGTGGCTTTGTTGTTTCATCCGAAGTTCGATCGCTGGCTGCAAATGGGTGGACACTGCGAGCCCGGCGATTCGAGTCTCGCCGCTGGCGCACTTCGCGAAGCGTATGAAGAAACGGGCCTCGCATCCTTAGCGATCGATCCCGATCCGGTGGTTTTGTCACGCCACGAAGTGAAGTGTTGGCCCGGCGGACACCATCTCGATGTGCAGTTCATGGCGGTCGTCGCGCCCGACGACAACGGCGTTGTGAATGAGGAGCTCGTGTGTTCGCACGAGTCGACTGCGATCCGGTGGTTCCCTGTGGAAGACGTGGCGTCTGTGTCGGATGAGTCGGTTGTGGATTTAGTGACGTTTGCGTTGGATCGCCTAGATATCCACAGGAATGTGACGCTGTTCACACTGAAATAGTTACCTTGAGTCACATCAGACCCTCCCGCCTAGCCACGTATCGTCCACAACTAACTCACACCCCGCTCGGCGTTGCGCACAGGCCATCCACACCTTTATCCACAGGCGTGGATAACAGATTGTGAGACGACTCTTGACGACGGGCGAATCGCACGCATACGTTGTCTCCAGAGAACCTCCGAGTCAGTGCGCCAGGGGAAGGCGCGCCGCATCGGAGGTTCCCCGTTTTTCGCCCCAACGTCGGCAAGAATCAGTACTGTGAGACAACTCACATTTTGATCGGAGATTCACATGACTGATACCTGGACCGGCGAGTTCTACTGCGTCAAGTGCAAAGACAAGCGCGAAGCCACTGGTGAGATTCACGTGAGTGAAAAAGGCACCAAGATGGCCAAGGGAATCTGCCCCACCTGCGGCACGAAACTCAACCGCATCCTCGGCAAAGCCTGACCAACACACGCCGAGGCCATTCACTTGGCTCTCGGCGCACCACAACCTCAGCGCACACCCCCAAGCGCTGTCTCCCCCCGCGCTGCGGTTGTGGATCATGCGTGCGCGACGGCGGCGCGTGGCTCACGATGTCTCAATGACCTCGACGATTCGCCCCATGCTGGCACCCGGCACACGCGTATTTCGCCTCGGCGCAGACACCGCGCTGATCGGCGCGAACCCCGGCACGGTTGTTCGGCTGAAGCCTGGCACGCTCGAACTGCTGCGTTTGCTCAATGGCGTGCGCGATCTCGACCTTCTGCAGCACTTGATCACTCGCATCGAACCGGACTTCCACGGCCGCGTCAGCGATGTGCTGTTCCCCCTCATCCAGGCCGGGGCCGTACTCCCTGGCCGTCCGTCGAAGTTCCGAATCTCCACCCCCACGTTCGACACCGACGGCGCTGGCGAACCGTTCACCAACAAACTCCGCGCAGCGTTCAACTCACCGGAGCCCAGCGAGACTGATCCTTGGCGAATCGTGGTCACGACCGGAGAACCCGCCCGATCCGCCTTCGACAGTTTCCTCTACGCCAACACACCCCACCTACCGATCGTGCTCGATGAAACGTTCGTGCATCTCGGCCCGCTCGTCGTGCCGACGCAAACGCCGTGCCTGCGGTGTTACGACGCGGCGCGAACGCGCCTCGAACCACGTTGGCACGCGATGTCCACCCAGTTCGGCACCAGCACCCTTGAATGCGCAGTCCCGTTATCGGCGCAGTACCAAGCCATCGCAGTCCTGATGCGGGCTCTTGAGAACGACGGCGGCGAGTCGCTGCTCGGCGCTCGCATCTCGGTGTCAACCTCGACCAGCCCTCGGGTCACACGATTCGGGTTTGGGCTCGCCTGCCATTGCAACCTGTTGGCCGCTTAACCGCGCGGGTTGGCCCGAGCCGACTATCCTGAGTCCGTGCCTAACAACGATGAAGATGAACTCACCACGAGTACCTTCAAACGAAGCATGAAATTGGCGAAAATCCCCGCCGGTTTCGCAGCGAGAACCACCGTCGGCCTCGGCAAGCGCATGGTCGGCACACCCGCCGCCGCAGTATCTGAGAGCGTGCAACGCAAGACCGCCGAACAGATGTTTAGCGTGCTTGGCCAACTCAAGGGCGGCGCAATGAAATTCGGACAAGCGATGAGCGTGTTCGAGGCGGCCCTACCCGAAAGCGTCGCGGCCCCCTACAGGCAAACCCTTAACAAACTTCAAGACGCCGCACCGCCGATGTCTGCGGCCACGGTGGCCCGGATCATGGCGACTGAGTTCGGCGCCGACTGGGAGACACGGTTCCCCAAGTTCAACCTCGAGCCGGCCGCCGCCGCATCGATCGGCCAAGTACACCGCGCAACCTGGATTGACGACGAGGGTCTGCCTCGCGATGTGGCGGTCAAGATTCAATACCCCGGAGCAGCCGAGGCGCTCGTCTCAGACATGAAACAGATCAGCCGCGTGGCTCGACTCTTTGGGCCACTCCTGCCGGGCATCGACATCAAATCGCTCACCGAAGAACTCAAAGAACGAATCGCAGAAGAAGTCGATTACGACATGGAAGCCGGTGCGCAAGCGATCTTCGCCGCCGAATATGCCAACGACCCTGAAGTTTTTGTGCCGATGCCACTCACCCACACGGCACGCGCGCTCGTGTCTGAATGGGTCGATTCTGCTCGTTCCCTCGCCGACGTCATCAATTCTGGCACGCAAGCCGAACGTGATCGGCTCGGCGAAAACTTCGTACGGTTCTTGTTCAGCGGCCCCGCCCGTATTGGTTTGCTGCATGCCGACCCGCACCCCGGGAACTATCGCGTGTTGGCTGATGGCAGGCTCGCTGTGGTCGATTACGGCTCGGTGGCTCGCCTCCCCGAAGGTCTTCCCCCGATCGTGGGACAACTTCTGCGCGCCGCCTCCGAAGACGATTACGATCGCGTCTTGGACGGGCTTCGCGCCGAAGGTTTCATCCTGCCCGACACGAAGATTGACTACGAACTGATGGCACGGTTCATTCGACCCCTGGTCGAGCCGGTGATGACTGAGACGTTCAGTTTCAATCGAGAGTGGCTACGTGAACAAAGCCAACGCATGAGCGCACCCGGCGCCGAAGGCGTCTCGGCCACGTTCAAACTCAACATTCCCCGCGAATACTTGCTGATTCATCGCGTGTGGATGGGCGGTGTGGGTGTCTTGTGTCAACTCGAAGCGACTGCGCCGTTCCGAGACGTGGTGTCTGCAAACTTGCCCGGATTCGCCGATCCGAATTAAGCGCCTCCGTCAGAGATCCTCGCGTCAGGGATCCTCGTGTCAGAGGGAGTCTCGGACGAGTTCAAGCAGTGCTTCGCCGTACAGTTCGATCTTCGCTGGCCCGATTCCTTTGATAGTGGCCAGTTGGTTTTCACTGCGCGGCTTGACGCGGCTCACTTCCAAGAGCACGGCGTCGTTGAAGACCGTGAACGCCGGTTTGCTGCCTGCGGTTTCGCGCCGCCATTCGCGCAGCGACTCGAACAGTTCTGTGTCGTAATCGGTGGGGCACGACGAACACACACCCAGTTTTCGTTCTGCGACCGCCAGTTCGGTGTGGCAAACGCGGCAGCGCGGTTGGCGCACGCTTCTCGTTTGCGAGCCGGCCGGGGTGGCTGGCCGCAACCTATCGAGGAACCGACTGGCCTTGCGTGTCGCTTTGCCACCTTCGCGCCGAGCGGTGGACCACGAGACCATCAACTCGCGACGCGCCCGCGTCAAGCCGACGTAAAACAGTCGGCGCTCTTCTTCGATCTGGGCCGGTTCGCTCGCATAGATGAACGGCAAGCTGCCTTCATGTACGCCCGCGAGAAAGACCGCGTCCCATTCCAACCCCTTCGCGGTGTGGAGAGTCGCAAGCGTGACACCATCACCGCTCGGGGCGTGCGCGATTTCGGCACGGCGTTCCAAATCAGCAACGAGCGTCTGCAGGCTTGCGTCAGGGTTCTGCACCACCAAGTCTTCAGTCATCGACACGATCGCGTTCAACGATTCCCACCGGTCGCGCACAGCGCCCGCACTCTTGGGCGCTTCGCTCGTGTGCCCCATCGACGACAACACTGCTTCGACATCAGGCACGAGGGTCGAGTCGGGGCCGGCACCCCCCTCGGCGACGGCCGCGCCACGCAACAGCGTGATCGCTTGGCGGACTTCGGCTCGGTTGAAGAATCCTTCTCCCCCACGCAGCGTGTAGGGGATGCCCAGTTCGCTCAACGCTTCTTCGAACTGTTCAGATTGCGCATTGATGCGATACAAGATCGCCATGTCTCGGTAGGCAATACCGCGCCTGTTCGCGTCGGCGACGGCTTGCGCAACGCCGGCTGCTTCGGCGGCCTCGTAAGCGAATTCTCGATAGGCGATTGCTGGTCCGGGGTCATTTTGCGACACCAATCGCACGCCGAGCGTCGTCGAGGCACCTCTCGGGAAAACGTCGTTGGCGGCGGCCACAATCTGCGGAGTGGAGCGATAGTTGCGCACGAGTTCGATCCGTTGCGCATCGGGATAGGTGCGGGTGAAGTCATGCAAGATCTGGGCTGAGGCACCAGCGAACGAATAGATCGTTTGGCGCGGGTCCCCCACGACGCACACTTCGTCGCGGCCGCCGAGCCACACGTCGAGCAATGCTGCTTGGGCCGGGTTGACGTCCTGATATTCGTCGACCACAAAATGCCGATAGGTGCGCCGCACTTCCGCGGCCGCTCGCGGCTCATCAGCCAACACCGCAAGATTGAGCAAAAGGATGTCTTCCATGTCGATGCATCCACGCTCACGCTTGATGTCTTCGTAAGCCAACAGCACCGAGGTGACCGTTGCGATGTCGAGATCAGCAACTTCCCGGCTGCGCTCTCTCGCCCTGCTCGCGTAGTCGGTCGCCGGAATGAGCGAGACCTTCGACCATTCGATTTCACTAGCGAGGTCACGGATCAGCGACCGTTCGCCATGCACGCCCATCCGTTTGGCTGCTTCGGCCACGAACCCGAACTTGGACTCCATGATTTTGGGTGTTTCTACGCCATACATTTTCGGCCAGAAGTACCTCAGTTGACTCAACGCTGCCGAGTGGAACGTGCGCGTTTGCACCGAGGGCGCCCCCAACTGGCCCAGACGTTCACGCATCTCGGCGGCTGCCCGCACCGTGAACGTCACGGCGAGCACGCTCGACGGGTTGTAGACACCCGTCGCGACCCCATACGCGATTCGGTGCGTGATGGCGCGGGTCTTGCCGGTACCGGCACCAGCGATCACGCAAACGGGCCCCCGCAGCGTCTCGGCGACTTGGCGTTGTTCGGGGTCGAGTCCGGCGAGCAGTCGGTCGGCGGTGGACATGGTCTCCTTTGGGTGGGAATGGCAATGTTCGAGTGTTCGATCCACCCTATCGGGAGCCACCGACATCATGCCTCAAACATTCACGATGTATTCCACACCTAGTAGATGCCTTAGCGAATGCCAGAATAACCGCAGGTCAGAGCACACGCTGAGGATGAAACAGCCAAGTCGAATCGGTGCGGTCACACCACTCGGGCAATTATGATCGACCGACAATCATGCCGATCGGCCGTCATTCGTAGCGCCATCTCGGCCGTTGCCGTGTGGCCCAATTTCGGGGCAAGCGGTTGTGCATGACATGGGAAACAGCTTGGCCGCAGACTTTTCCTACACCGACCAAGTCGTTCTTTGGTATTGGAACTGCTCACCTCACTTGCCTTCCACCACTAATCGAAGGGGCTGCACATGTGGTACCTGTTCGCTATTGCCAGCGCTTTCGCCCTAGCTTTTGGGCACAAATGGGGCAGGAAGCAGGGAGGGGCCCTAGCCTTCATTTTCCCTATTGTCGCTGCAGTTATGGCAGTCTCGCTCATGGTAGTTGGCGACAACGCAGGCGACCCGGCAATGCGAGGGGCAGGATTTGCAATGATCATCTGTTGGCTAGTGGGACTCACGCTTCTCGGCGCTTGGGGAAGCAAGCCAGCCCCAACCAACGCAGGATGATCAGGGCGCGCGTAAATCATCAGACGTAAGTCAGTGACGAATGACCTCAACACGTGAGCACCAAGAATCTTGTGGGGTTGGAATCTCGTGGAGTTCGCCTCTGGTCACATGTTCTTGCGGTGGGCGGCGGACGTGGTCTCCTTTGGACGAGCGTGGCACAGTTGGATTGTTCGATTCGGCCTAACGGGAGTCACTGACATCATGTCCCAGACATTCACGATGTATTCAACGCCTTGGTGTGGCTATTGCCATCGCCTCAAAGCGCAACTCAAGCGCGAAGGCATCGAGTTTGATGAAGTCGACATCGAACAGGTCCCCGAAGCTGCTGAACTTGTCGCGGCCGCTAACGGTGGCAATCACACCGTCCCCACCCTCATCTTCAGTGACGGGTCCAGTTTGACGAACCCTTCAGTGGCCGAGGTTTCGCAAAAACTCGGCCTAGGCTAGAACGGCTTGGGCTGGAACGGCTTGGGCTAAAACCAGGAGCCTTGGGTTTTTTCGCCGAGCCATTGTTCGATCAGCCAAGTCGAAATCGATACGCCGGTTGGCGGCAAAAGTACCTCTTTGTTTGCCGTCGCGGCCCGAAGTTCATCACGCGTGAACCAGCGCGCTTCGGCGATCTCGTTCTCATCGACCGTGATCTCGGTGGAAGCGGCCCGCGCATGGAATCCCAACATGAGACTCGTGGGAAACGGCCACGGCTGACTGCCTAGGTAGCTCACATCGCCGATATCGATGCCCACTTCTTCGTGCACTTCACGGCGAACGGCGTCTTCGAGTGATTCTCCCGGTTCCACGAATCCGGCGAGGGTTGAGAATCGCTTTTCTGGCCATTGCGCGTTACGGGCGATGAGGGCACGGTCGTTGATATCGATCACGAGCATGATGACCGCAGGGTCCGTTCGCGGGAAGTGTTGCTTACCGCAGGACGGGCAGACGAGCAGGTGGCCTGCTTCACGCACGTCAACTTCTTCACCACAGGCCGGACAGTGTCGATTGCCCGCCAGCCAACGCCCCATCGCGACAGCGTGAATCGCGAGCGACAACTCTTCACCTGCCAGTTGCGGTGCGATGGTGCGGATGCCGACGGGTGCGAGGTATTGGTCCACTCGATCCACCAACACAGCGGCATAGTTTTGGCCGTCGAGTTGACCCAGATAGATGAGGGTTCCCTCGGGGATGTCGGCTCGGCTCAGCCACGCCAAACCTGGCCCCTCAACCGAGGCAACGTGTTCTCCACCCAGCACGAGGTATTTCGTGTGCTCGGTATCCCACACCTCTGGCTGTTTGCGCAGGTGCGCGGCCCGGTCGTGCTCGGCGCGGTTGAAAGCGAAACTCATGTCGTCACGCTAACCCGAGCTGCGTTTCGAGTTCGGCGCGACCTGGAAGATCGGTATAGGTGACGGTCTTGTCGAGTCGCACGTAATAGAACGATGCTGTGACTTTGCTGGGGTCGAGTCCGTGGCTTTCTGCCCACGCAAGTCGATACAGCGCGAGTTGCAGCGGGTCGGCGTCGGCGGCTCGGTTCGTCTTCCAGTCAACCACTTCGTAGCCGTCATCGGTCGCGAACACCGCATCGATCGTGCCGATCGCGGTATAGGAACCCAGTTGGAGCGTGAACGACTCTTCCGTTGCGGCTGGTTCACGGTTCGCATACACGCTCTTCTCGAACGCCGCCTGCAGCTTCTCCAAATCTGGCTCGTTGTCGATGTCGTCGTCTCCACGGCCGGGCAAGTCTTCGGGGTCGAAGAGAGACTGTTGGCCATAACGACTTTCCACCCAGGCGTGAAAACGCGTGCCAAAACGTGCCGCAGCGGCCGGGCGCCGTGGCATCGGCCGAGCGAGTTGGGCAGCAAACGCGGCTTCATCTTTCGCGGCCGACATCAGCGAGGTGACAGACAGCGAGGCAGGTCTTTCTACTTCGATGACGTCACTTTCGGCAGCGTCGGCTTCGGCGAGCAGCGCGTCAACTTCCCGCGCTAGGCGTACCAGGTCGGCGCTCACCTCAGCATCAGCATCAGTATCTTCAGCAGGCGACTCCCCTGCCGCCTGTTGCGCCCGCACGAGTTCGGCGAATTCGCGTCGCGTTTCCAACTGCGCCACTGGGGCCGGCCAATCGCGGGCAGTATCGACTTGGTTGGGGTTAATGGCGTCTTCTTCAGGCGGGTCCGCCCAGGTAGTGGGTTCGATTCCCCGCTTCGCCAGCCACTCTTTGACAGTCTCGAGGAACCGTGACGAACCTCGTGGGTTCTTTTGGGTGCGACCCCAATAGTGGCCAGAAATGTGCAGTTTCGTTTCGGCGCGGGTAAACCCAACGTAGGCGAGCCGCACTTCTTCCATGTCGGAGTCTTTTTTCATTTCGGCACCGAAATCTGTGCCGTGCTTGTCGCCTTCGACGTCCCATACCGGCAGTTGATCGCCGTCGCCGCGCAGCGAGTGCGGCAAGGCTTTAGCAACCGTTACCCAACTGTCGCGCGACTTCTTGTTCGGGAACACGTCTTTGCTCACGAACGGGATGAACACCGTCGCAAACTCGAGACCCTTTGCTTTGTGGATCGTCAGGATCTTGACGGAGTTCGCTTCGGTGGGGGCCGCGACTTCCATCCCGTTGTTGTTTTCGCGTTCGGCGTCGAGATAGGCCAACAGTCCGCTGAGCGTGGCGTACGGTTCATCGGCGGAATAGTCGCTGATGGCATCGCCGAGCAGCGCGAGGTTGTCGGTACCGATGCCGGCCACATCGAGTTCCACATCGAGGTCGAGCTCGCGTACCGCAAGCCGGTAGAGGTCGGGAAGTGGTTCGTGTGCGTGTCTGCGCAGGCGCCCGAACATGGCCGCCACGTCGGCGAAACGTTCGCGTGCTTGTTCGCTGTAGTCCTCATCACCGGGCGACTCGATCGCTTCAAGCAGCGAATGGACGAGCGTCGGTTCAAAGTCCTTTGTCGCCTCGTCAAGAAGCATCTTGAGGTTGTCCTCGTGCGACTGCGCCGGAGGCACTTCTTCTTCGTATTCGCGCGCGAGTTGTTTGGCCCGACGGCCCAAACGGACCAGGTCTCGATCGCCGATACGCCAGCGCGGACCGGTCAGTAGTCGCAGCATGGCCGGGTTGTTCGTGACGTCGTCGAGAACTTCGATCACGCTCAACACGTCGAGCACTTCGGGTTGGCTCAAAAGGCCCGTCAGCCCGACAAGTTCGACCGGAATCCCCCGTTTACGCAGGGCACGCACGAGTTCGGAGTTCTCTTTGCTGATGCGCACCAAGACCGCGATCTTTGACCATTCTGACACGCGTGCGTGTTCGGCTTCGACCGCGTCGACGAGCGCGTCGATCTCGTCGGTAATCGACTCGTGCAACGCAACGCTGACTTCGCCGGGCGCGTTTTCGGGGGCAGCTTCTAGTTCTTTCACGACTGCCTTGACGGAGTCCAAGTTATAGAATTCCTTGGCGATAACACCAGCGAGGTCGATGATCTCTGGTGCGCAGCGACGAGTGACCGAGAGTGAAAACGCCGTACCTGGCTCTTCTCCTTCGGGCGTGAAATCGTCGAGAAAGCCCGTCAAGTTGCCCGATGCCGCACCACGCCAACCGTAGATCCCTTGCGCCGGGTCACCAACGGCGCTGATCGATAGGCCCAAGAAAAGCGACCGCAAAAAGTCGCGTTGAGCGATTGACGTGTCTTGGTATTCGTCGAGGAGCACGACGCTGAATCGCGATTGCAAATCCGCTTTAACTTCGGGCAGTTCAGCGAGTTGGGCGCCCCACGCCATTTGGTCGGAAAAGTCCATCACGTTGGCGAGTCGTTTCGCTTCGCGATATTCATCCACGAGTCCCGACAATTCGATGCGCTTGAGCGACGCTTCGACTGCTTCTCGCTGCCGCTTTACTGTCGTGGGCAGCGATTCGATTTCGGCGATGAGCGCCCGATCTTCGTCGCGTAATTGTTCGCTCGTCACGAGGTGTTCGGACAGTTGCCCGTCGAGCGCGAGCATGTCGTTGACAACTGTCGGTGTGTGAGTCGAGACGCGCGACATTCCGCCCTCGTGCGTGTGGACGACGTTCGCCGCCAATTGGAATCGTTTCGCCGGCGTGAGCACTTGCATGTCCGGTTCGAGGCCGATGCGCAGTCCTTGTTCACGGATGAGTGCCGAGGCGAACGCGTGATACGTCTGCACTTCGGGTTCGCCTTCTTCAGTGGAGATGCCGGCACGCGCAAGCGAGGCACGCACGCGTCCACGAAGTTCAGCAGCGGCTTTCGTGGTGAACGTCAACCCGAGGATTTCTTCAGGCTTCACCCCGACATGCCCCACGAGCCATACGACCCGCGCAGCCATGACGGCCGTTTTGCCTGACCCAGCACCCGCGATAATCGCTTGTGCTTGGCCGAGCGGGGCAGTAATCGCCTCGAGTTGCTCGTCGCTGTAGGGGATGCCGAGCAGCGATTTGAGGTGGTCGGTGTCTGTGACGAGAGGCCCCGCATCAGCCCTAGCGCCTGTCACGGCTTCACTCATTCTCATCAGCTCCGACCGTATGAATGGTTTTCGTGGGACACACGTTGGCGAAACTGCAGTACTCGCACGCATCGCACGGTGTCGCCTCGTGTTTTTCCGAACGGATCACGCTGATGGCGCGCTCCATTTGTTCGCGAGCAGGGGATTCTTCGCCGAGTTGTGCCTTTGTCAAAACTTTCGGCATTTCCGGCTCTTTCGTGCCCTTTTCTTTCGCCACGAAGACGAGTTCAGCGCTCGCTTGGGCGCTCGTTTCGCCGAGCGCCCCGCGCTCGATCGCCACTTGGTAGAACCCCAATTGCACGTGTTCACCCATGCTCTTTTGCGTTGGTGCCGTCTTGCCGGTTTTGATGTCGACAATGCACAGTTCGCCCGTGTTGGGGTCGCGTTCGATTCGGTCCATTGCGCCAATCAAAATGACAGAGTCGTCGTCAGGATGGAACGTCACCTTCACTTCGTGTTCGGCAGCAATCAAGTCACGACTATTGGCCTTCTGCCACTCGTCGAGACGTTTGAGCATCGCCTCGGCACGTTCGCGCTCGCGTAGTTCTTGCCACGGAGAGTCGTGGGTGAGTCTGTTCCATACCGAGTCGAGGTGTTCGATCATTTCGGGTAGATCTGGTGGGCTCACGTCCGGATCGAGGATTCGGTCGCCGAGGTCTTTCGCGATCGCGTGCACGATTGAGCCGACACTCGCACTCAACCCCGAACTCGTACCGGCGCCTGCTTCTCGTTCGAGGAACCAGCGCAGTGGGCAGGTATCGATGGCATCGGTGGTGGAAGCAGACAAATGAATTGTGGAGCCTTCGGCCCGCACCGGTTCGGGAGCGAGCGTCCAGTCGGCCAAGCCCCACCAACGCGCCGGGTCTGCTGCCCGAGCGGCCGCCACGTCACGTTCGGTGATGTCCGCCACGAGTTTGGCAGCTTCGAGTCGGTCGGCATCGCTGGCCGCCGCGTCTTCGCCTACGACACGTAATTGTGAAATCACGCCTCTCAAGGTCAAGAGTTTGCGAGGCCGCCCCAAGGGTTTGGGTGGCTCGGCCTCGCCCGAGAACTCGTTGACCAGTTCCTCGAAGAATCGCGACGGCCCGTCTGCTTCGCTGTTGACCGGATCGATCGCGGTCACAATCAACTGGCGCGCGGCACGCGTGCAGGCGACGTAAAACAGTCGCCGTTCTTCTCGCAATTGCGCCCCCCGTGAGGACACGTTCTTGCCGTCAAGTTCTTCAGCACGCAACAGCGATCCCACGTGTCGCACGTTCGGCCAGGTGCCTTCTTGAACGCCCGCTACGAACACGATCGGCCATTCGAGGCCTTTTGCGCGGTGTGCTGTCATTAATTGCACTGAGTCAGAAACGGTGGCGCCCGTGCCGATCTGGTCGGCGGGAATCTGATGCGCCTGTAGTTCAGCGATCACGTTCGGCACGTTGCGCTGACGGCCTTGCTCTTCAGCTTTCGCAAGATATCGGAATAGCGCCGTGATCGCGTTCAAATCACGGTTCGCCGCGATGCGACGTTCGCCGCCTTGCTCCCACCTGGCGAGTGCTTGGCGCGGCCAATCGCTGCCATCCCACAGCAGCCACAAGACTTGTTCGAGGGGCGCGTGTTTGCGCAGATCGCTTGCGGCCCGATGCAAAATTTCGATGGTCTTCTTGGCCTTTGCGACAGCTTGGCGGGTGGCCGCATCGCCTCCGGTCACCCCCAACAGTACTGGTTCACTCAAACACTTCACGATGAGTGCTTCTGAATTCACTTCGGTGTTGTCGCGTCGCAAAACGCGCCCCAACCGCCGCCGGGCCGCCGAATCGAGGCCACCGATCGGCCCGTCCAAAACCGCGAGCGCGAGTGCTGGCGGAAGTTCGCGTTCGCGGGCGATGTAGTCGGCGACTTCAAGCGCTGACAGCACGTGCCGTACCGCGGGTTCGTGGTAGAGCGGCATCTCGTCGCCAGCGGTTTCGACGGGAACACCCGCCGCAATAAAAGCGCGCGCGAGTCGAGTCAGGTGTTCCTCGTTACGCACCAACACGGCCATGTCTCGCCAAGGGACGCCCTCGTCGAGGTGCAAGCGACGCAAACGCGCGGCGATCGATTCGGCTTCGGCTGTGGCCGACACGAACGACTGACACACCACCGTGCCCGCATCTTCAGCGAGCGAGGTGAGCGTGCGGTGTTCGAGCATCTGTTCAGCGACCGCCCCTGGCGGCAACGGCAACCCGGCCAAAACGCGTTGTGATGCCGTCAGGATGTTCGCCCCGAATCGGCGCGTAAATTTGAGTGCGACGACAGGGGTTTCGCGACCAGCACACGCAAACCGATTGGGAAATTCGAGTATCTCGCGCTGGTCAGCACCACGGAACGCATAGATCGATTGGTCGGGGTCGCCCACCACAATCAACTCGGCGCCATCGCCGGCGATCTGTTGCAACAGTTCCACTTGCATGGCGTCGGTGTCTTGGTACTCGTCGACGATCACGAGCCGGTGTCGATTTCGCAGTTTCTCGCGGTTTTCGGCTTCGCTCGCGAGCCCGATAGCACGGTCAATCAGGCCCGGATAGTCCACGAGGTTGCGCAACGCCAGCACATCACGGAACTCGTCGGCGAGTTCGGCCACGCGATGCCACGCCGGATGCGCGATCACGTCGGCCCGTTCTCGCAGTTCGGTGGTGGTCATGCCGAGCGCAGAAACTCGGTCCATGAACGTTTGCACTTCTTCAGCGAACCCACGGGTCGCGAGCGCGGGATAGATGTGATCGGGCCAGCGTTCGCCTTGCCAGTTCGCGATGAGTTCGCTGATGACGCGTTCACGCTCTTGGGAGGTGATGAGAGTGGAGGGGTGTTCATACTCATCGATGGGCCCGAATTCGCGGACGAGTGCGTAACTGTAGGAGTGGAACGTCATCGCGGGCACAGCAAGGTGCGCTCCCCCGATCCGTGCCGAGATCCGCGCCCGCATTTCGTCGGCCGCCTTGCGGCTAAAAGTGAGTAAGAGCGCCTGTTCGGCTTCGATCTCGCCAGAAAGAATTCGTTGCGCGACGGCTTCAACGATGGTGGTGGTTTTACCGGTGCCTGGCCCGGCGAGCACGAGCAGCGGCCCGCCTCGGTGGTCTACGACGCGTTGTTGGTGTTCATCGAGCATGGGCGCGCCAACATAGCCCGCCACGGGAGGTTTGAGCACATACGTTTTCGCCACTCTGCCATGCAACCAGATACCACTGACATTCTGATGCCAGACGCGCTCATGTCCACAAGGCTTCGCTCATATCGACGGCGCCGGCCACCACAGGAGTCCCTTCGGCGAGCCAGTGTTCTTGAGCGTCCACGATCAAGAAATCAGGCAGGGTGCCGTTCGCCCGAACCACACGCCACCAAGCCACTTCGCGCCCGAACGTAGACATCACGCGACCGACGGTGCGTGCGTTTCCTTGTCCGACCGCTGCGGCGACGGCACCGTATGTGGTGACGCGGCCTGCCGGGATGGTGTCGACGTGGGCCAGCACGTCTTCAACGAACGCGCTAGCCATTCACGTCAACATCCATCGACGGCCATGTGGCCGCTCAGTAGCTTGGTTGGCTCGGGTCGATGATGTTGACCCAGGCCACGATTCCGCCGCCCACGTGTACGGCGTCGGAGTAGCCTGCGCCCTTGAGCACGGCAAGACATTCAGCCGAACGAGCGCCGGACTTGCAGCTCAACACCACTTGGGTGTCTTGGCTGAGTTGTTCGAACGCCTTGCCGGACAGGATTTCACCCTTGGGGATGAGGATCGAGCCGGGCATCTTGTTGATTTCGTATTCATTCGGTTCGCGCACGTCCACCAACACGAAGTCACGTTCGCCGGCTTCACGTTCTTTGAGCCACTGTTCGAGCGTGTTGACGTTGATGGTCGAATCGGCGGCTGCTTCGGCTGCTTCGTCGCTCAGTCCACCACAGAACGCTTCATAGTCGGGCATAAGTTCAGTGGGGAGCACGCCTGCGGGGTCGCGGCGAATCTTCAGTGTCGAGTAACGCATTTCGAGCGCGTCGTACACCATGAGACGGCCGATGAGCGGGTCACCGATGCCCGTGATGAGCTTGATCGCTTCGGTCACCATGATTGAGCCGATCGAGGCGCATAGCACGCCCAGAACGCCGCCTTCGGCGCACGAGGGAACCATGCCCGGCGGTGGCGGTTCGGGGTAGAGGTCGCGGTATTGCGGGCCTTCTTGCGCCCAGAACACGGAGACTTGGCCTTCGAATCGGTAGATCGAACCCCACACATACGGCTTGCCGAGGATGACGGCTGCATCGTTGACGAGGTAGCGGGTGGCGAAGTTGTCGGTGCCGTCGAGGATGAGGTCGTACTGGCTAAAGATGTCGAGGACGTTCGCGTTTTCGAGGCGTTCGTTGTGGGTGATCACCTTGACGTACGGGTTGATTTCGGCGACCGCTGCTGCCGCGCTCTCCACCTTGGGGCGGTCGATATCGGACTGACCGTGGATCACTTGGCGTTGCAGATTGGATTCGTCAACGACGTCGTCGTCGATGATGCCGAGCGTGCCGACGCCGGCCGCTGCGAGGTACAAGAGCGCGGGGCTGCCGAGTCCGCCAGCGCCGATGACGAGAACTTTGGCGTTCTTGAGGCGCTTTTGGCCGGTCATGCCGACGTCAGGAATGATCAGGTGTCGGCTGTAGCGGCGCACCTCGTCAAAGGTGAGTTCTTCTGCCGGCTCAACAAGTGGTGCAACCACGAATTCTCCTCGGTGTGTGTACGGGATGCGTCGTCTTCACATGTGGCAACGCACGTCCGTGCTCTATTGTTCCCTGCGGTCTCGCGTCCGTACCAATCCCGTCCACTTAGTGGACATTTAAACCACCTGCTGGACACGTTACTCCGTGAAAAATCAAGTAAATCCGCGCTTTTGTTGAGCGCGGGGTCTACCCTTGGCGTGTGACCGCCTCTTCTGGAACTCGCCCCCGCGCTGAACGCCTACCGCGCTCTGAACGCCGCGCCCAACTCGTGGACGTTGCCAGCGACGTGTTCGTTGAGTTCGGTTATCACGCCGCCGCGATGGATGAAATCGCTGAACGGGCGGGAGTTTCTAAGCCGGTGTTGTATCAGCACTTCCCCGGCAAACTTGAGTTGTATACGGCGATCGTGTCGGAAGCATGCAATGAGGTTGTCGCATCTCTTGAAGCAGCCATGTCGTCTTCCACGGTGCACCGTGATCGTGTCGCTGCAACGGTCGCCGTTTGGTACGACTTTGTCGCCGATGGCGGCAAGTCGTATCGCTTGGTGTTTGAGTCCGACCTCACGAACGAGCCACATGTGCGCTCGCTGCTCGACAAGTTCAACTTCGATGCGGCCACGGTCATTGCCGAACGAGTCACCGAAGACACGAACATTCCGCTCGATGCGGCTCTCGTGATCGCAGGTAGCCTCGTTGGCGCCGGTCAAGTTGGTGCCCGCACCTGGGTTTCGAGCGATTCTTCGATGAGTCGTGAAGACGCTGTCGCGCTTTCTGCTTCACTGTTGTGGCGCGGACTTTCAGGGTTGCCCGTCGCAGTTTCACCCGATACAGCAAACTGATACCCATGGACGTAAAGATCGGTATCGAAAACGTAGTTCGCGAACTTCACATTGAGACGGATTTGTCTCGCGATGAGGTTCTCGGTTTGCTCAACACAGCAGTGGCAGACAATGCCGTTTTCACGCTCGTTGACGACAAGGGCCAGTCGGTTGCGATTCCGGCAGCCAAGATCGCTTACTTGCAATTGGGCGCAGAGTCGGGCCGCAAGGTCGGCTTCGGCCTCGGCGGCTGACGTTACCTCTGACGCATGCTAACGCTCAGGCCGACAAGCCGAGCGTGTTCATGCGTTCGGCGTGTGCTTCGGTGATCCGCGTGAACATGCGGCCAATAGCGGCCAAATCGAATCCGCCCGGATGGTCAACTCCGCCCACCACAACAGCCGCGAGACTGTCGCGTTCAGCCACCACCATTTGGGCCTGACTGAGCGCTTCGCCCATGAGTCGACGACTCCACAGGGCGAGTCGGCCAGCGATCTTCGGGTCTTCGTCGATGGCGAGGCGCACTTGGTCGACCACAAACTGACTACTGCCGGTTTGGCTCATCGTACGTAACACGAGATCGCGCGTGTCGGCGTCGAGGAAGGCAGCGATTTCGCTATAGAAATCAGCGGCGAGTCCGTCACCGACATAGGCCTTGAGGATCCCTTCGAGCCAGTCGGCTGGTTCGGTCTTGATGTGGAAACGCTCGAACGTTTCTTTGAACGGTTCCATCACGTCATAGGGGTCGCGGCCGAGTTCTTCAATCCGATCCCGCAGTTGCAAGAAGTGGTCCCATTCGGAGGCTGCCATCGCATACAACTGGCACTTGGTGCGCAGGTCGGGCGCGAGTTTGGCGTCGTCGGTGAGGCGTTCGCATGCGCTCACCTCACCAAAGCTCAGCAGGCCCAACAGTTCGATGACTCCGGCGAGGTAGTCCGGATCGGCGAAGGCGCCTTCGTGCGCGACGGGAGACGAGGCTGGGGAAACGTCAGAACTCATGGTGGGAGCGTAGCGCGAGGCGATGGTTATCGCCATATCCGGCAGGCGATAGACTGAGAAAAATCTTACTTCACAAGAAATCTGAGAAGAACCCTGACTACTTTCACAGAACTGGGCGTTATCGCGCCCATCGCCGACGCCCTGAGCGCGGTCGGCATCACTGAAGCTTTCCCGATCCAAGAGATGACCCTGTCGGTCGCCTTGGCGGGCACTGACTTGATCGGCCAAGCTCGCACGGGCACTGGCAAGACATTTGCGTTTTCGATTCCGGTCATCCAGCGGATCATGAGCGAAGCCAATGCTTCGGCTCGCGAAACAGGCAAGCCCCAGGCGCTCATCGTCGCACCGACACGCGAATTGGCGATCCAGGTGGCGGGCGATGTCGAGACTGCCTCGAAGAACCTCGACATCCGCAACCTCACGATTTACGGTGGCGTTCCGTACGAACCGCAACTCGAAGCGCTCGATAAGGGCGTCGACATTGTCATCGGTACGCCCGGTCGTGTTTTGGATCTGGTGAACCGCGGCGATCTTGACTTGACGAATGTCAACGCGCTCGTGCTCGACGAGGCCGACGAGATGCTCGACTTGGGCTTCTTGCCGGACGTGGAAGCGATTTTGGCCAAGACGCCTGCGTCGCGCCAGACGATGTTGTTCTCGGCCACGATGCCGGCTGCGATCGTCACGTTGGCGCGCCAACACATGTATCAGGCGATGAACATTCGTGCCGAATCCACCGAATCCAATCAGACGGTTCCCACCACGCAACAGTTCGTGTGGCAAGCGCACGAAATGGACAAGCCCGAAGTGGTGGCTCGCATCCTGCAGGCCGACGGCACGGGTCGTGTCGTGATCTTCACGCGCACGAAACGCGCCGCCCAGCGGGTCGCCGATGATCTGGCCGAACGCGGTTTCAAGGCTTCTCCTTTGCACGGCGACATGGCGCAAAAGGCCCGCGAGAAGGCGCTCGATGGGTTCCGCGAAGGCAAGGTCGACATCCTTGTTGCTACCGATGTGGCAGCTCGCGGCATCGACGTCGCCGGTATCACGCACGTCATCAATTACACGTGCCCCGAGGACGACAAAACATACGTTCACCGCATCGGCCGCACGGGTCGCGCTGGCGCGAGTGGTGTCGCGGTCACGTTCGTGGATTGGGCGGACATTCAACGCTGGAAGCTCATCAACAAGGCTCTCGATTTGCCGTTCGATGACCCCATCGAGACGTACTCCACCTCACCTCACTTGTTCACTGATTTGAACATCAGCAAAGACGTGAAGGGCCGCGTTGGCGCTCCCGTGTCGACCGGCGCGAAGAAGGCCGGAGACTCACATGGTCAAGGCAAGTCTGGTGGTCAGGGCAAGTCTGGCGGTCGCGGTGGCCAGGGCAACCGCTCGCAGGGCTCGCCAAGCGATGACAAGAAGTCCACGGGCGATCGCCCGCCACGCAATCGGCAACGTCGTCGCACCCGCAGCGGCAAGCCTGCCGCACCAGCGGCTGAATAAAGCCCCTCAGCAAAGACAACTACAGAAAAACCCGGGTCGCGTGCCCGGGTTTTACTGTTTTCTCACGGCTTCAACGTCAAGCTTTTTTGATCAGGCCTGCAGCGATCTCGCGGTACGCTTCGGCACCCTTGTGCTTGCCTGCGGTCGCCAAGATAGTGCGGCCGATAGCGGGCGCTTCAGCGAAGCGAATCGTCTTCGGAATCGGCGGTTCAAGTACGGGCAATTCGTAGGTTTCTTCGATCGCAGCGAGCACCGTACGCGCATGCGAGGTGCGTCCGTCGAACATGGTTGCCAGCACTCCCCTGATCTCTAGGGTCGGGTTGATGAACTGGCGCACGTCGTGGATCGTGTCGAGCAGTTGGCCCACGCCTCGGTGGGAAAGCGTTTCGGCTTGCAACGGAATGATCACTTCGTCGGCGGCCGACAGTGCGCCCACCGTGAGCACGCCCAACGCGGGCGGGCAGTCGATCAAGATCCAGTCGTAGTCATCGGCCACTTTCGTCAACGCGACGCGCAAGCGTTGCTCGCGGCCGGTCATCGAGACGAGGCTTTCTTCGGCAGCCGCCAAACCGATCGTGGCGGGCACGAGATGCAGGCCCTCGTCGGTAACAACGATCGCATCGGTGGTGGGATTTTTGCCCAAAAGCACTTCAGAAATAGACACCTCGACGTCTTCGGGGTCGATACCGAGGGAGAACGTCAGGCTGCCTTGCGGGTCCATGTCGACGAGCAAAACACGCTGCCCGGCTTCGATGAGTGCAGCGCCAACAGAGGCCACGCTAGTGGTCTTGGCGACGCCGCCTTTTTGATTGGCGAAAGCTACGATTGTCGTCACGTTGAACATTCTGCCAGTAAGGGTGTCCCAAGCAGCAGGGAATCTCATTTCGACTGGCATGATTTGTTTATGACGACCACAGCACTCATCACTGGCGCCACCGCCGGCATTGGTAATTCGTTCGCGCGCACCTTAGCCAAACGCGGCAACAACCTCGTGATTGTGGCTCGAGATGAACAGCGATTGAATACGCTGGCGGCCGAGTTGGAGAAGAAGCACCACATTTCGGTGGAGGTCTTGAGTGCCGATTTGGCCACAATCGACGGCGTAAATCGGGTTGCGGCTCGCCTCACCGAAAGTTCAGCCCCGATCGACATGCTGGTCAATAACGCTGGTGCTTCGCTCGCGGGCTGGTTCGGTTCTACGGACATCGCCGATGAGGATCGTCAACTCGACTTGCTCGTGCGCGCTCCGATGCACCTGATGGATGCTGCGCTCAAGTCGATGACGGGCCGAGGTCGCGGCACGATCATCAACGTAGCCAGTGTTGCTGCGTTCACTCCGCGTGGCGCTTATTCAGCCCACAAGGCCTGGCTCGTGAACTTGTCACAGTGGGCGAACATCAAGTATTCGGACGCCGGAATCACGGTGCAGGCATTGTGTCCGGGGTTCACGCGCACCGAGTTCCATCAGCGAATGGGTGCCGACATCACGAACGTCCCGCGTTGGATGTGGCTCAAGGCCGATACCGTAGTGCGCGGTTCGCTGAAGGACGCCGCGAAAGGCAAGCCCATTTCGGTGCCGTCGGTACGCTATAAGGTGCTCGCGTTTCTGTCGCGAAACATGCCAGCGGGGCTCGTCGCCAAGATCGCCAAGAAAGGTCGCTAGTGAGCGTCCCAAAGTCTCTCGACATTCCGGACTGCGTATACGTGTCACGGATTGCGTCCGAACGCGCTCTGCATGCTGCGCATATTTCTCGTGCAAAAGATCGGCGCGGTTCGATCTTGTTGATTCCCGGTTGGACGGGCAGCAAAGAAGATTTCACACCCCTGCATCCCTTGCTGGTTGCCGAGGGTTTCGATGTGGTTTCCTACGATCAGCGCGGCCAATACGAGTCGCCTGGCGGGCCGAACGATGATTACAGTCTGGCCGGGTTCGCCGATGATGCGATGGCGGTCGCGAAGGCGGCTTTCCGTTCGGGTCCGCTGCATATTTTGGGGCATTCCTTTGGTGGTTTGGTAACTCAACAGTTGGCGATTTTGCATGCCGACAAACTCACCTCGATTTCGCTCGTGTGTACGGGCCCTGGCGCGCTGGGTGATTCGGACACGCGTCCGTTACAACGCATCTCGAACGCGATCGGCAAACTTCCGCTGGCGCAGATTCACGACATGCGCGATCAGGGCCTGAAGCATCCTGCTCAAATCACGGCGTTTTTGGCACAGCGCTTTAACGCCAATTCGCCTGATTCGTTGAAGGCGATCACCCAACACCTCATCGACGCTCCCGACGAGATCGATCGGGTGGCAGCCACAGGGTTGCCTGTGTTTGTGGCGCGTGGGGAAACCGATGACGCGTGGCCGCATGCGGCCCAAGCCGACATGGCGAAACGGTTGGGAACCGAGATTGTGATTCTGCCGTCAGCAGCGCACTCCCCCGGCGTGGAAGCGCCAGAGGAACTCGTCGAGGCGTGGCTGCCGTTCTTGAACGCGCACACCAAGCCGCTGTAATTGTCTTGTCTGGTGGCAACCCTTGGACCCGGTGTTCCCGGCACCTGATTCATGCCCACCCCAACGTTCCTCACTTCCCTGTCGTCGGTTCCGGAACATCAACTATGCTTGACCAGTCCATTCTCGGAGGCAGGGCGGGGAAATCTTGAGTCACGTTGAACAAGCGAGATCGTCATCCCATCGTCTTGATATTCAAGGTCTGCGCGCGATCGCGGTGGTGATGGTCGTCGGGTTTCACGCAGGGCTGCCCATGCCTGGCGGCTTCGTCGGCGTCGATGTTTTCTTCGTTATTTCAGGCTTCGTCATCACTGCCATGTTGTTGCGTGAAGCACAACGGTCGGGCCAGATCCGTTTAGGTACGTTCTACGTTCGCCGTTTCAAACGGCTCATTCCGGCTTTGGCCACCGTTGTCGGCCTCACATTGATTGTTTCGCTTTTCCTCATCTCGCCGATCAAAGGTCAGGAAGAAACGGCAAAAACAGGCTTGGGCGCCATGCTTTTCGCCGCGAACATCATGCTCGCTCGCATTGGTGGCGGCTATTTCGCTACGGCTGCTGAGTTGAACCCACTTCTTCACACCTGGTCGCTTTCGGTGGAGGAACAGTTCTATTTCATTTTGCCGGTTTCGTTCGCGTTGGGCCTGCTGGTAGCGAAACGCCTCGGTCACCTGCGCGGCGTGTTGATCAGCATCGTCGTGTTCATGGGCGCTGTTTCCTTTGCCGTGATGGCCGCAGGAGTGAATGGCATCGAAATTCCGCTGGTCCCCCGGTGGCTTCTAGGTTTTTACGCCGCGTCAACCCGCACATGGGAGTTCGCTGCCGGTGCGTTGTTGGCACTCGGCTGGAGTCGACTGTCTACTCTGCGAGTTTCACGGCGAAGTGGATTTGTCTTGGCTGCGACGGGAACCGCGATGCTGGCGGCCTCGATATGGCTCATCGATTCGGCTACTCCGTGGCCTAGCCATTGGACGCTCTTGCCGGTCCTCGGCACTGTGCTTCTCATTTCAGCAGGTTTGGGTGAGGGCACTGTTTTCACGCGAGTTCTGGAGTCTCGCGCCATGGTGGCCATCGGGGATCGCTCGTATTCGATCTACTTATGGCATTGGCCGTTCATCGTGTTTGCGCACATCCTGTGGTCGCCCTCTCCATGGATTTTGACGACCGCAGCGCTCATTTCGCTTGTCCCCGCGTACGCGTCTTATCGTTGGATCGAGCAGCCTTTGCGCACCCATAAGGCACATCGCGGCTTCCCGCTTGTGCGTTTCGTGTCGATCACGACTGTGCCGGCGTTGCTTTTGTCTGGGGTTCTGTTCGTGTCAGCGCAAACGAATGTGGGCAACTCGACACTCAACGCGTTCGACGCACAACTTGAGCCGCACCATTTGGCGAAGGCGAAAGGCTGCTTCGCGAACGGGTGGGAAAGCCCTTGGTTGTGCAGTTGGAACAACGCCGAGGACGGTCCGCCCATTTATCTCGTGGGCGATTCAAATGCCGATCAGTTTTCTGAAGCGTTGCTCGCAAGCAGCACGACCCTGTCTCGCCCGTTCGTCGGTGTCACGCATCACGGATGCCCGTATCCCGACATCAGGCCACGCTCATTCGATGCTGAAGAGCCAACGTGTCGAGCGTTTGCTGAAAACGCTGGTGTATTTCTGAACACTGAAGCCGAGCCGGGGATTGTGGTGCTTTCTAGTTCGTGGCGTCAATACCTGTTTGACGATACGCGTAAGGAAGGCCCTCGGACCGGCGCCAGCCGAGCCGAAACACTTCGCTCACTGGAATTGTCCTTGACTCAGGCCGTCAACGAGCTCCAAGAATCGGGGCATACCGTTGTGATTGTCCAGACGATACCGCACTGGATTTTTTCCCAAAGACCTTTGAGTTGGGTTTCGTGCTCGATCACGCGTCTCGCGCGGGATGGCTGCCGCCAGACCATGACTTTCAACGAACTCCCCGAGGCACATCGCCTGATCGCCGACGTAATCACCACTGTTGGTGCCGAAACCGGCGCCTACGTTTTTGACGTGACGGACGAAGTTTGCCCGAAATCCACCTGCACGACAGTTCGCGAGGATGGACTGCTCCCCTACCGCGACCTCAACCACGTCACCGTGAAGCAAAGCGAAGAATTAGGTCCCGTCTTCACTCAAGAAATCACGAAGGCGCTCGAATCTTCCCAACGTTAGGTTCACGGGGTTGCCGCGAAACGAGTTGCCGCGATGTAGCGCAGCCTTAGAGGACCAACAGTTTTTCGAGTTCTTCAGGGTCGGTCATGTTCGCTCCGAGTGCGAACGACGGGCCTTTTCCGGTGCCGTGATAATCGCTCGATCCGGTTTTCACGAGGCCGAGGTCGTCGGCGATTCCGCGCAGTTGGGCGCGTTCAAGGACACCGTGGTCGAGGTGGTCCACTTCGATGCCGGCCAATCCAAGACCTTGCAGTTCTGCGAAGAATTCGGTGCTGATCATGTCGGCGCTTTCGCGCGCTAAGGGGTGTGCGAGCACGGGTTTCCCGCCGGCCGCGACCACGAGTTTGATCGCTTCGTGCAGTTCGATCGAGTACTTGTGCACATAGCCGGGGCGCCCCTGAGCGAGCCAGAGCGCGAACGTTTCATCACGGTCGCGCGCTTGCCCGGTGGCGACCATCGCGTCGGCCACGTGGGGTCGGCCGAGCGAGGCGGCAGCTGTCGATTGGGCGCGCACGTCTTCAATGGTGAGGTTGATGCCGTGGGCGGCGAGTCGCGCGAGCGTTTCGGGGATGCGTGCTTCACGAGCCGAGAGCACGCGGTTCAGTTCGTCGGCCAGCGGCGCGTAGGTGGGGTCAGGTTCGTACGCCAACAGGTGGAAGTTGTGGTCGCCAATTTCGGTCGAGATTTCGATGCCACCGATGAATCGGATGCCGTGTTCGTTGGCAGCCGCGCGCGCTTCGTCCCAGCCGACGGTGACGTCGTGGTCGGTAAGTGCCACGACGTCGAGGCCCGCTTCAGCAGCGTGCCGGATGAGGTCCGTGGGACTGTCAGTGCCGTCGGAGCGGTTCGAGTGAGTATGCAGGTCGATGCGCATCTTTTCAGTCTATCGGCGAGACTGTCCATACCTTCGCTTCTAACGACGGCACGCCCTACTCTTTGGCAGTGCGCCCGCCGCAGTCGGCGCCCTAGTCAACGCCCTGGTTAGCGCCGTGGTCAGCGCAGGGGCCGATACCCGTGCAACACGCCGGGGTTGAGGAACTGCCTGCGCCACAAGTAGTCACGATCGGCCGAGGACACTCTGTTTTCGTCTGCTGCTTCAGCGAAGTGCGACTCGATGGTGTCGATAATCCGGTCAATCACTTCACGCGCTTCGTTGCTGTTTAGCCCGTACATTCCCGCGTGCCGGAAGAGGCTGGCGAAATTCGAGGCCTTCTCTCCGTCGGAACCGTAGGCCATCGCCTGCGTCGCAGTCTCGCCCGAGCGTGGCCCTGGTGCGAGATCGTAGGCAGGCGTTAGTTTCAGAGATCTTCCGTCCCAAAAAGCAGCTTGGTTTCGGGCGTGGTCGTCTGAATTGGAGATGGCGATGTTGAACGCGATTCGCTCAAACAGTGCCGGCCCTGCTGTCGTGTCTCCGTGCGCGCGCAGGACGTCGTTGAGGGTTGGATACGTGACGTACCTGGCAGCATTCTCGTCTTCTAGCGCCATCGTCAGCCCCGAGACGACATGGTGACGCTGACCGTCGGGTTCGCGGTCGAACCTGCGGACAAGCAGCACTTCACGTCCGAGCGAGGTAATAACCCGAGTTTCCGGGACCTCAATACCCACGCGACGCGCAAGCGACATCGCGGTACCTTCAGCATTCGGCACCGAGAAAAACCGGTCAGAAGTCGCCGACAGCTTCGCGATCCACTCGCCGGCGACTTCGTCTCGAACGAGTACCTTCGGTCGGGCCCCGCCGATGCTTGTGCCGTGGATCAACGCTTCAACTACCGAGTCCGAGAGTTGGATTCCTTCTTGGAGGCGCTCGGCGGCTTCATGCAGTTCGGCCAGCGGTGCCTCGTCAATTCGTGGCGCATAGACGTCGGGCCGTTCTTGGAAATCGATGGCGCCGAGCCGGTTAGTTCCCGAGGCCAACATGTAGAACTCTTCGGGATGGGTGCCTTCGTCGGCCTGGAGGCGCGTTTCGATGACACGTCGCCCCCATGAGTCTGGGCATCCGTCTCGAATGGCGCCCGCGAGGGTGAGGCCGTGTGCTGGTTCGATCCAGCCGGCAGCGAGAGGTAGTTCGGGCCCGTAAAGACTGATCGCGTTGGGATTGTCGCGGTAGGAACGCGCATAGCCAAACTCGAGTCGTCCACCAACGCGACGGAGTCTGCCGGCGACGATCGGCTCGGTTGCGCGAGGAAGCCATGTCCAGACGTAGACGTCAGAAGTCGAGGTCGCCATCGTCGTCCTTGAGTTTCGGCGGGCGCACACGCTGACCGATCAGTGATAGACGTTCTTCGCCTCGGTGCCGCATGCGCGCAAGTTCGGCTTTGTCTTCGACACCGAATAGTGGGACGCCGGTCAGTACTGCTGCGTTGAGGACTGTGCCGATTGCGGTTCCTGGCGCACCCGTCTCGATGGCATGCACCGTTGTTGGCGACACGCCAAGGCGCTCGGCTAAGTCGGTTGCGGTCCATTCGCGCTCGTGACGAGCTTGGCGAATCTGTTGCCCGAGTACGCGGGTGGCATCGGCGGCCGCAGACATCATCGAAATTGGGCGACGAGCCATGAGCGACACCTTAAACTAGTTATTAACTTCCTTAAGCAACAATTTAACACGGATTAGGCGCATTGCGATGGCTCCCGCGCCACGGGCGTCACTGGGGTGAGAGCCAGTCCCAGCCGGGGATGTTGCGGGCGATCCAATACGCGAGCACAACTACGAGCAGTCCCCAAATCCAGCCGGGGCGGATGCGAGACGGTGACCAGGTGGTGCGGCCGGCGATACGCAGCCCCCACATCACCCACGCGAACGCCACAAACGGCAACAGCGCTACGGCAAGCGGGTTGCGTTCTAGCGCGCCGAGTACGTCGCCTTGGGTCAATGCGTGAATCGCACGCAGGCTGCCGCAGCCGGGGCAATAGAGTCCGCTGATTGCGAGGAACGGGCAGGTGGGATAGTGGCCGGGTTGTTCGGGCGAGACGGTCGCCAAGAGGCCGATCGCACCGAAGCCGGCAGCCGTGACTGCGGCAAAAGACAACGCCCCGCTCCCCCGTGAAGATTTCGGGGGCGCGAGGGCGTCGTCGTGTTGCTTCAGTTCAGTGCCTCGTTCAGTAGGTGGTGCTGCTGTCGACGCCAGCGCCAATGAGCGCAACAAAGGCGATAGCGTAAATAACGCCAACGAGCACGCCGCAGACGGCCGCGATGATGGCCCACTTCTTGGCAGCAGCCGAAGACGCTTGCGCACCGGCGAGGTCACCTGACATGACTTGTCCGTTGACCTTCGCCGCGTACACGATCGACACAATTCCGAACGGGAGGCAGCAAAACAGTGTGGTCAGGATCGCCCACACGAGGTTGTTGGGCGGTGGCGTTTGTCCGCCGTACGGGTTGACTGCTGGCGGTGGTGGGTATTCACTCATGGGGTCCCCTCGGTTGAATCAAGCTAATGTACTGGTCGCTTCACCCTATCGGTAAAGCGAACCCGAATGGGCACCCTCGCGAAATATTCCGCGAGTTACGTTACGAAAACGCTACCCATACCAGTTGGCAAATTTTTCCGCGGCACGTGCGGCATCGGTAACCCCTGCTGCCATCGAAACGACAAGGTCGAAGGCCTCGTCGTCGGGTGCATTGAGGTCGATGTCGTTGAGTGCATAGAAGACGACGACGGCGAGCCATGCTAGGCGCTTGTTCCCGTCAACCGGGGCATGGTTGCGCACGATCGACTCGAGCAGCACCGCGGCTTTCAGGTCGGTCGAGGGATACGACTCATGCCCATAGATAACACTTGACGGTCGGTGTGCTGCCGAGTCGAGTAATCCGATATCGCGAATGGGGCCAACGCGAAGATCATTCACGAGAGTGACGAGATCTTCGAGTGTGAGGTAGGTTGTCACCGGCCGAGCCGCTCCAAGAGGTCTGCATATCGCACGCGAGCAGTTGCCGAAATCTCGTTTACTCGCGATTCATGCGCTCGGCGAGTTGCGGCGTCCGTGATGGCGCGCGCTGCTGCTTCTTGTTTACTCACTCCATCCGCACGAGCGAGCGTTTCCAGTGCACGATCCTGCTCGTCGGTTAACCTCAGCGTCATTGCCATTTTTCTATGATACCACTTTGGTATCACTGGCGGAGCCTGTCAGAGCGGCTCGAACTCAGGAGCTCCTAGTTCAGTTCCCAGGCGTTGTTCGGCGCGGTAGGCACACCCAGTCGATGGGGAATTTCGGGTGACCTTTCACTCGGCCCCTAGATATATCTAGAAATCTAGGCAATACTTTAGATAGAGAAGAAACGAGGGACACAATGAAAATAAATGTTGAAAATATCGTTTCGGTATCTCAGGTCAGCCAGAAAGGCATTTCTTGGCTCGTGAGCCAAGCCGAAGCAGGCAACGACATGCTGATTTTAAAGAATTCAGAGCCTGCGGTAGTGGTTTCTCACATCGACACGATGACGCGTTTGAGCGATCTGGAAGAGTTCGCGAGCGATCTGCGTCTGCTCGCGGCAACGATGGCGCGCGAAGCAGTCGATAGTGGCGAACGTTTCGATCTAAACGAGGTCCTTAACGAGTTTGATGTCGTGCTTGATGGCGAGAACTGAGACGGATGTCGAGCCGATCAAAAGTCCATTTAACTGCTGACGCCCGAGAAGACTTCCGCGACCTTGACGGCGCGACTCGCAAGATCGTGGCCAAGGCGTTAAGGAAACTTGAGACCGAACCCGAGAAACGAGGGGCTCCCCTAGGTTCTCGGGGTTCAGGAGATTTATCCACCTATCGAAAACTGGTGGTTGGGAACAAGGATTGCCGGATCGTGTATCGCGTTGAACCCGATGGCACAGTTTGTGTGGTCTGGGTTATCGCAAAACGCTCTGACGACGAGGTTTACAACCTGGCGGTTGCACGGCTTGCGGGGGTTGAGCAAAGTGACCTCGTCAAGCAGTTGCGTTCGGTACTGGAGCAAGCCAAGGATCTTTGACCCGGCCGCTCGTGACGTTCAGCACCGCGCGTTCACGCGCGTTCGTAGCGGGTGTAGACGAGCCCGTTGTTGAAGGTGCGCTGGTCGGTGAGTTTCAATGCGAGTCGCACGTCGTCGGGCAACGCCCGCAGTCCCCCACCTACGATCATCGGCACGGTGAAGAACTCGAACACGTCGATAAGTCCGGCTCTGATCGCGGGGGCGGCCGTGGTGGGGCCGAAGATCGCAACGTCACCGTCGGCGCTGGCGGTGACGTCTCGAATGTCATCGAGGGGGAGACGGGATACGAGCCGGTCGCTGCTGGCGCCGAGTTGTTCGCTCGTCATGGTGGAGGATGCGACCACTTTGGTGATGTCGCGCCAACGTCGCGCAAACTCGTGTTCGGCGTCGGTGCCGTCGGGTTCGTCGTATGTTTGCCAATACTGCATGAGGGTGTAGGTGTTGCGTCCGAGGATTTCGGTGGTGACGTCTTGGATTCGCGCCACATGGAAGTCGAACACTTCCTCCGTGGGTCCCGACCAGTCGAAGTCGCCGTTGGCATCGGCCACATACCCGTCGAGGGAGACGGTCGCGGTGTAGTTCAGCGTTCCCATAGTGACAGTCTGCCTTAAACACCAGCGGTTACTAGTTGGGTTCTCATGCTGTGCCGGGCGCGACTTTGCACCGGTTCTGGCATTTGCCGCACGCTACAACTCGTCCGCTTCGGGTGCTTTCGGTTTCAGGAACCTCAAGAGAATGAGGCTCACGACCATGACATTCAGCGAAATAAACGCTGTCACGAAACGCCCCGGTTGATCGCCGCCGAACAGGGCATCGAACAAAGAAGCGAGGAAAATCCCGGCGCTAATCACGGCCAAGGTCGACAAGGCGACCCTGCGCCTTTGGCTTTTTTCGAACGAGGCGTCTGTTTGCGACTCGTGAGCCAGCTGACTGAGTGGATCCTGCTCGCTGCTCGACATTTCACTCATGGTTCTCCCGTTGGTTGTCCACCTCATGAAACCGGCCGCTCCAATGTGAGCTTCAGAGAGACTTGGGTGCGGGACTATTGCCGTCACGATACCAACACCGGTCAGGCAGTGTGCCAAGCCACATCGCGCGCCCGACGGCCCTGTCACCGGAGTCAGTCCAATGGATTACACCGCATTAGAGCACGAGACTCGCTACTTCGACGCCTGGAATCAGCAAGACGAACGTGAAGAGGGCCAAAATGAACCAGTCGCCGAAACTCAGGGCCGCCAGCACTTGCTTGAAGAGCCCGTCCGAGGCGTCGGACTTCTGATCGCGAGTGTTGGAAGCCATCACCTCATGCACTCCCGACTTCCACATCACAAGGTAAACCGTTCCCACCGCTGGCACTGCGATCAGCGAAACGATGATCGCCGACCACAACGATGAGTTCGGTTCGGAAACGAATACCGCCACCGTTGGTGGTATCAGCCCGAGAAAGTAAACGAGAGCCACGTACGCTACAACCCAGCCGCGGAAACCCCACTCCGCTTTTAGGTGCAGAAATGCGCTCAGTGGCTCTTCGTCTCTCTCTTGGCTCTCGCGTTGATCGCTTCGAAAAAGCCACCATGATGCGACAAAGAATCCGCCGAACACCAGTACCACAAGCAACCACTGAAACGACAGATTCCACGAGGAGAAGTCATACCACCGTGCGTCGTTTCCCATGTGAGCGTCCTCCCCATGCGGCAGTCGCTTTCTTGTTCCTGCGCGCGTCAAATTTACGCGAGGCTGCTTAAGGGCTTCGTGTGTGAGGTCGCCGAGCGCGCCGTGTGGTCTACAACTGTTGCACTCGATGCGCCAGTCTCCGGCGAGGACCTGGGCTTCGAGCAGCGTGTCGATATGTTCACAGGTGAGGAACTCGTCGCGGAATCGGCCGCTAAAGGACTCAGCGAATCCGTTCTGCCAGGGAGAGCCCGTCGCGCCAATGCGTCGCTGACTTCACCCACGGTGCACTAGCGGGAGATTTCTGGCGTAAGGACACGCTCGCCTGGCTCGCCGGAAACAGCGTGGGAGTTGGCGCAGCGTTTTCTCGGGGAGTTCGTGTCCTGTCAAGGCGCGGGGCGTCAAGAACCAGTTACTCGGTGAGCCCGCGGAGTTGGAATTCCGCCTCGTCTACCCAGATACGTTTGGCGGCGCCGAGTTCGCGACGCCGCTTCTTATTCACTTTCGCGAGATCCAGTAGCAGCTCGAACACTTCGTTGATTAAGTCGGGAATGCTCGAACGTTCACCGCCGGTCGCATCGATGAGCACCGCGATTGTCTCTTTAGGGCTCGCGCCCTTCGCCAGAAGACGGTCGATCTCGCGAGCGTCCTTCTCCCCCTTCTCCGTGTGAGGCCGGTCAAGGATCGCAGCGAATTTCGTCGCGGTGTGGGCATGAATGTTCAGAAGGAGCCAACCTCTGATGGGCGCTTTTTCGGTGTGATGAATTAGCCGTTCTACCTTGAGTCGAAGCTTGGTTCCGAGCGCCGATTGGAACGGGATATATGCATCGACGTGCACGCCGTCCTTCGTTCCTCGACCTTTGCGGCCGCCGCTGTGGATCGTGTTCTCACTGTAATCGGGTAACACTTCCCGAAGTTTCTGTTGTAGTCCGAGGTCCATGATGATTAGGTCGATGTCTCGGCTGACGTCACCGCCCACACGCATTTGCGTGGCCCAACCGCCGATCAGGATTGATGGATCTAGGTCATAACCAAGGTGATCGAGCAGATTCTCGACGCGCTCTAGTTCTTCCTGGGTGAGTTCTGTCATCGTCTACTGCTGGTCCCAGTCTCGGTTATCGAGAAACTTATCTCGAAGAGCGATACGGAATTCTGATGACTGCCAGCCGGGTGTTACGAAAAGATCAGCATATGTCTGCGCGAATGATGCATGTGAACGCCAAGTGCGGGCAGCCCTGGCGTCGGCGATGAGTACCGAAATCTGGCCTCGATTCGGTTCGGCTCGATTGGGTTCGAACGGGTCGGCGTGTTCAAGCAATGCGTTCAAAGCGGCTTCGTCCCGAACGTAGATGATGCGCTCGGTGTAGTCGGAGACGGTGTTGACTCCGCCAAGATGCATGATGGCTGCTTCCGGTCCGCCCTTGATGAGCCGCTCGGCTAACTGGGAGTCTGCCAGTTTCTTCAGTACCGACTCCCGCAGCGTCACTGTTGCCACGGTGTCAGCAACAATCGACCTCGATGCGCAGAACGACGTCAGGACTTTTTGGGGGTTCACCACGGCGAAGCCGGCGTGATGTTGCCGCACCGCACCGATTTCGATCAGGCGACGGAGCGCGTAGGCCGCAGTGGGCGATGGGACACCGGCGCGAAATGCGAGGTCCTCGACGTTCTCCCAACGCCGCTGTCCTCGCTCAATCGCCGCATCGATGAGTTCACGCCACACGAGATCTTTCTTTTTCACATCAACACCTCCAACAACACGAGTCCGGGCATTCATAGGATTTCTTGTAATCGTATTTATAGTTTTTACTATAAACGAATCTATAGTTTTTCCTATTAGTGGATGTGCTCATTTATCTAGCGACTGGGCCCCGCTTGGTGGTCCAGCGGTTATGAGAGTGCTGGTTGGGCTTTGGTCCACTGCTGCTTGAAGGCCCCAGGTGTGAGGTCGCCGAGCGAGCTGTGTGGTCCATTACTGTTGTACTCGATGCCAGTCCACGGCTCGCCTACGTCGTTTGGGGCTCAGAAGTTCCCCCGGTCCAGTTCCTTGAGGCGCTTGGCATCGTCGGCCTTCATTACGCCGTATTGATTGTGCCACCTGTGCCAGGTTTGCTCGGACACACCGAGTTCTCGACATACGCCAACGATTTGTCCAACTAGCGAAATCGCGGACTACAAAGGCATGCCACAAATCCACCCTGCCAATGTCAGCGACCTGAAGATTCAGGAATAGTGCACGAAGCTCAAAGGTATTCGCTTCCCACCCAAATTCAATGCTATCGGCCACGGCATTTGGCTGTGGGGAGATGTACTCACGTGGGTTCGCGAGACCGGTACCGTGCCCGATCCAGAAGAAGGTACCGAGTACCCAAGCCGGGCGCAAACCTCAGAAATCAACGCAAGTATTCATTCCAAGTTTTCGACTCGCGCTGACACGCACCGAACCATGTACGGTTTCTCCGGGAAATTTGCGGAATTTCTAGAGAGCACTTTGCAAGCTGATTGGCACGAAAGTCATGTTGAATTAGTCCGAAACCGTGAGGCACATTCATTTCGGTTTGCAATTGACTTTTCAGGATCTCACGAGTTAGAGAAACAGAAATGACAGACCTTCATGATGTCCTTAAGAGTTTGAAACTTCTCGATATTTCCACAACTCGCGAAATGGTCCAGGCTCTCCCAGGCAGCAGAGACGAGTTGGAAGGCGAACCTTATTCGTTCAGTTTCGGAACCGTGTTTTCGGATAATAATTCCGTTTTGCTGGTCACCATGAATTCAGCCATCGATCTCCCTGATGTGCGCGCCGAAGTGACGACAGTTGGACGTTTCGGATCCAATACACCAATTCCAGACGATCCGAACGTGTTGGCTGCATTTATTGAGCAAGTTGCCGTCATGATGCTGTTTCCCTTCGTGCGCGAATCGCTCCGCAACGCGTTCGGCCGCGTTGGCGCCGAGCCCTTTGTGCTGCCAATGCTGCTGCGCGGAACTGTTTCCGTTGCGGTCGATGATCCTGAGAATTGAATCGCCGAAATTAGTTCGCCAGACTCGAGTACTTGCATCAAGGTTCAGGCCCTAGTTTTCCGAAGCTAGCGCATGGAGCATTGCCAATCCAGATTCGGCGAAGCAACTGGAAGAGGACGAGTCATGAGTGCCATTTTGAATTTCTTGATCGCGTTTGATCACGGCAAGAACGAGATGGTGGAACTGACAGACTTCGGCACGGATCTTGATTCTGCGACCTCTGCCTACGCGGACGCAGAAACCAAGTATCGCGATTCGCACACGATCGATATCGTGCTCGTTGGTTCCGATTCGTTAGAGAGCGTCAAGGTCACGCATTCGAACTACTTCAAAGACGGCGCCATCAAGCGGATCGAAGAAGCCCTCAACATCAAGCTGTGACTCGAACTAGGTAGCAAGCGATATTGAGGAAGCCAACTGTTGACGTCACCGGTAAGCCGCCCAACCGACCGCAGATCTGAGCCGTCCAACAGACTTGCGGTAAACGTTAGAACCGGCATGGTTCACGTTCGCGCCTTCTTTCCTTCCAAGAGTTCCACGAGGATCGGCATCGCCGATGAAGGGTTGGGTCCTTGCCCGCCCGCCTGCATCTCGGGATCGACAGCTCGCGCCACGGCACACGCCTCATACACCTTGCTATACGGGAAGTTATTCGAGAGTTTGGGTCTGCTGCATGAATAGGTGACAACTTGTTCGGCTGGTTCAGGTGAACTGGTC
>CALMUY010000166.1 GCA_937873005.1 uncultured Aeromicrobium sp.
TCCTCGGTGGACGGCCCGCCATGATTTCTGCCGCGACCGCTGCCACCGCGCTCGTTATTGCGCCGCTGGTGGCGAGCCACGGCGTCGACTATCTGATTGCCACGGTGATTCTTGCCGGAGTCTTCCAAGTTGCCCTGGGCTTAATCGGCATCGCGAAGCTCATGCGGTTTATTCCGCGTTCGGTCATGATTGGGTTCGTCAACGCGCTGGCGATCTTGATTTTTATGGCCCAGGTTCCTGAGTTACTTGGCGTGCCGTGGCTGGTCTACCCGCTCGCGGCACTCGGCTTGGTGATCATCTTCGGTTTGCCGCGTCTCACTCAAGTTGTCCCGTCGCCGTTAGCGGCGATCGTGGTGGTCACGCTGCTCGCTGTCGCGCTCTCATTGAGCGTTCCGACTGTGGGCGACAAGGGCGAGTTGCCCGACTCGCTGCCGACACTCCTGATTCCTGATGTGCCGTGGACGTTAGAGACTCTTCAGGTCATCGCACCGTACGCACTCGCGATGGCGCTCGTGGGTCTGATCGAATCGTTGATGACCGCCAAGTTGGTTGACGACATCACCGACACTCGCTCCAACAAGGTGCGTGAATCCTGGGGGCAGGGTTGCGCCAACATCGTCACCGGATTCTTCGGCGGCATGGGTGGTTGCGCCATGATTGGCCAGACCATGATCAACGTGAAAGCGTCGGGCGCGCGCACTCGGATCTCTACCTTCATGGCGGGAGTTTTCCTGCTGATTCTGACGGTTGCGCTCGGCGATATCGTCGCATTGATTCCGATGGCCGGGCTCGTTGCGGTGATGATCTTCGTTTCGATCGCGACCTTCGATTGGCACAGCATCCGCCCCTCCACCTTGCGGATGATGCCAAAGAGCGAGACCACGGTGATGGTCGTGACAGTTGCAGCGACGGTCTGGACACACAACCTCGCGATCGGCGTGGTAGTGGGCGTGTTGGCGGCGATGATCGCGTTTACTCGGCGGGTGGCCCACTTCGTCACGGTGGAACGCCGCATCGCGGAACACTTTGGCGCTGAGATCGCCCACTACGAGGTCAATGGCGAACTCTTCTTCGCCTCGTCGAACGATCTCTACACCCAATTCAACTACGCCGAAGATCCCGATCAGATCGTGATCAACCTCGACAACTCGC
>CALMUY010000167.1 GCA_937873005.1 uncultured Aeromicrobium sp.
GCGAGTTGTCGAGGTTGATCACGATCTGATCGGGATCTTCGGCGTAGTTGAATTGTGTATACAAGTCGTTCGACGAGGCGAAGAACAGTTCCCCGTTGACTTCGTAGTGGGCGATCTCAGCACCAAAGTGTTCCACGATGCGGCGTTCGACCGTGACGAAGTGCGCCACGCGCCGCGCAAACGCGATCATCGCTGCCAGGACGCCCACCACCACGCCGATCGCGAGGTTGTGCGTCCAGACCGTCGCTGCCACCGTCACGACCATCACCGTGGTCTCGCTCTTCGGCATCATCCGCAGAGTGGAGGGGCGGATACTGTGCCAATCGAAGGTCGCGATGGACACAAACACCATCACGGCGACGAGCCCTGCCATCGGAATCAACGCGACGATATCGCCAAGAACCACGGTAAGAATCAGCAAGAACACGCCAGCCATGAACGTGGAGATGCGAGTCCGTGCGCCGGAGGTTTTCACGTTGATCATGGTCTGGCCGATCATGGCGCAACCGCCCATGCCGCCGAAAAATCCGGTGATGATGTTGGCGCATCCTTGGCCCCAAGATTCGCGTACTTTGTTGGAGCGAGTGTCGGTGATATCGTCAACCAACTTGGCGGTCATCAACGATTCGATCAAGCCCACGAGCGCCATCGCGAGTGCGTACGGTGCGATGACCTGAAGAGTCTCTAACGTCCACGGCACATCGGGAATCAACAAAGTCGGCAACGAATCGGGCAACTCGCCCTTGTCGCCAACCGTGGGAACGCTCAACGAGAGCGCGACAGCGATCAGCGTGACCACCACGATCGCCACCAACGGCGACGGGACTACTTGGGTGAGTCGCGGCATACCGAAAATGATCACCAGACCTAGTGCCGCTAGCGGGTACACCAACCACGGCACGCCCAACAGCTCAGGAACTTGAGCCAAAAAGATCAAAATTGCCAGCGCGTTGACGAACCCGATCATCACCGAACGCGGAATAAACCGCATCAGCTTCGCTATCCCAATCAGGCCCAGGGCCACCTGGAAAACTCCAGCCAGGATCACCGTGGCAATCAGATAGTCGACGCCGTGGCTTGCGACGAGCGGTGCAATGACGAGCGCGGTGGCAGCGGTCGCGGCAGAAATCATGGCGGGCCGTCCACCGAGGA
>CALMUY010000168.1 GCA_937873005.1 uncultured Aeromicrobium sp.
CTGTAGGCGACAAGATCGAGGTGCACATGGACGGCGGCGTCCGCTCCGGCCAGGACGTGCTCAGGGCATGGGCGCTAGGCGCGAAAGGCGTCTGGATCGGTCGTGCCATGGCTTATGGCCTGGGCGCGATGGGCGAGGCCGGAGTCACCAAGGCGCTGCAGATCATTCACAAGGAACTGGACGTGAGCATGGCGTTCTGCGGACACACCAACATCCAGAACGTCGACAGGCAGATTCTTTTGCCGGGGACGTATCCGGTGGCTTGAGTGCCGCGTGGGCAGCGAGTTGCCCACTCTACCGAGGCGAGTGACGAAAAGTGAGCCAACTTGACTTATCGCGGCCGATACACGCATGTAGGGTGGGCAACTTGTTGCCCACGCGTCGCTTAAACTAAAACGCATGTCGCACTTCCGACGATCTCGTGTTACGGGTGGTACGTTTTTCTTTACGGTCGTAACATATCGACGACAACGATTCTTATGCGACGACGATGTTCGCGTGGCCCTTCGTGAATCAATTCGTCATACCCGCGAACAACATCCCTTTGAAATTGATGCGTGGGTTTTACTCCCGGATCACATGCATTGCATGTGGACGCTACCTGATGGCGATGCTGATTTTTCCGTGCGCTGGAATGTCATCAAACGCGGTGTAACTCGCCGCGTTGGTGCTAGATTGCAACGTGCCGATTTGATGAACGAATCGAAATCAGCGCACCGCGAATCAACGCTGTGGCAGCGACGCTTTTGGGAGCATCAGATTCGCGATGACCGCGACCTGCAAGCGCATGTTGACTACGGTCATTTCAATCCCGTGAAGCACGGTTACGTAGCCAGAGCGATTGATTGGCCTTACTCTTCGGTTCACCGCTCCATCCGGGATGGAGTGATCACGGACGACTGGGGAGGTGGGTTGGCGTCGGGAGTCCCAGATCGCGTTGAGTGACGCGTGGGCAACGAGTTGCCCACCCTACGGGGGCTTCAAAACTAGATGCGATATTTTCGAACCACTCTCGCCACTCGATGGCCACCTCCGAGTTGGCGAGTGCGGCTCATTCGCGTATTAATCTTTTTTGTACCTTCAGCCAATCCGGATTTCGAAGCCTTGTATCCCGATATTGTGGTCTGGTATGTCGAAGTCGACGAGAGCGGAGTCGTGAAACGTGAGCTTGCCTTGGATTCAAGCGGTGAACCGATAATGGCAGGTCCGTGGCATCAAAACCGTGGCTTCTGGACCGATTCGCCAGAGCGGTTTCCCATAGAAGAGGCTTCACCAATCGATCGACAAACGTTCGAGGCGTGTTGGAAAACTTTCCAATCGAGAATCTCTTAGTTCGGACAGCAGCAACTTGTCACGCATCTCGCTGCCTTGCTTACCATGATTGTTCAAATCGCTACCGGCACCACCCCACCCAATTTCTCGGTG
>CALMUY010000169.1 GCA_937873005.1 uncultured Aeromicrobium sp.
AGGCTTCGGTGCTCCGGGGCTTTCGGACGAACGCGAAGCGCTCAAGGTGATCATCCAGTACCCCCACCTTGCGGCCCCGTGGCTTACCGATGTTGCTGATAACGACTTCACGCACGCGGCTTCGAAGGCCATCTGGGCGACGGCTTCTGGTCTGGGCATTCCCTCGGCGCCTGACTCTTCGTGGGTCGCACGCCTGAGCGACGCCGTTGGCGACTCCGGGTTGCAACAGGTGGTGGGTGTCGCTGCAGTCGAACCAATTCGTGCTGGCACTGCGAATATGTCGAACGTTGTTGGTGCGGTGATTTGTCGGCTTCAGGAATTGACGGTGATGCGGCGAATCGTCGACGTGAAGTCGCGCCTCCAGCGGACGAACCCGATCGATAGCGCCGATGAATATAACAAGATTTTTGGCGAACTCGTTGCGCTTGAAGCGCAACGCCGCGGTTTTCACGAACGCATCATTGAGTTTGAGAGCTAATCGGTTGCTTGCAGTGGCCGAGCAGTGACATTGATTATCCGCAAGGCCCGTGAGTTTTGGGACCATCCACAGTGGGCGAGAGTTTCGTCGCGTGGTTTTCGAACCTCCGGCACGGTTGGGGCATGACTGTCTCAACCACCGACCTTCAAACCGACTACGTCGAGCCGCCAGTATTCGATCGGGAGACCGAAGCATTTTTTGCTTGGGCAGCCAGAGCCGGTGACGCTTGGGCACGCGAACAACTCGTTAAAGCGGGTACTCGTTGGGTCGGCTTGCATGCTCGTCGTTTAGGTCACGTGGGTGCTCGCTTCGACGAAGCGGTCGCGGCCGGAAATGAGGGGCTTGTCCGTGCCGTCGACTCGTTCGATCCGACCCGCCGAGTACGGCTTGTCACGTTCGCGTGGCCGTGGATTGCGCGAGCCATGACGCCGCACCAGGGTCCGGCTCCCGTTGAGATTCGGGAGGAAGATGCTGCTTCGGCGCCTGTTGTAAGCCAGCCTGAAACCTTGATTGCGATGCTCCCACCTGAGGAAGCCGCCGTGGTATCGATGCGGTTCGGATTCGCGGCTGATGATGCAAAACCACTATCGCGCAAGCTCGTGGCACAGCGCCTCGGGCTGACACAATGGCAAGTGCGGTCGATTGAAGCCAAGGCGATTGCGCACTTGAAAGAAAGACTTGATAGAGTTTCTGATCGTGCCCCTTAACGGTGCACATTCCCCTGTAGCTCAATTGGCAGAGCATTCGACTGTTAATCGAAGGGTTGTTGGTTCGAGTCCAACCGGGGGAGCGGTACCGCTGAATATTCAGCACCTGAGAAGATCGCCAAGGAACTGCGCCTCGGCGATCTTTTTGTTTTTCTACGTGCCTTGTGCCATCGCTCGCGCTGACCGAGAAACAAGACGTTCAAGTGGCCCCCGTCCTAGCGTCAGGGCCCAGGCAGTAGCGAAGACAAGAATCGCGGCGGCATTCCACGCCCACATCTCGGTTGAGCCGTTGTCGAAGTATTGGCCGGGGCCTTTGCTCAGCACCATGAAACTCATGACGTGAACAACGTAGACCGTGAGGGGCATTGAGCCTGCACAAGCGATTGGAAGGATGAGCCAACGCAAGGGCCGTGCGATGAGCAAGCACCAGCCAACGACCGCCACCACGAATCCACCGGAACCAACTATCTCTAACGTGCCACCCGAATGCGGAGACGAGGAGACGAGTGCTGCTCTCAAGGGTGTGAGCCGGAGCGACTCGCGTACTAAATCTGAGTATGTGGCTTCGTCAGTCACGGACACGTCGTCGGCAGATGATTTATCCCACGAGTCTTCCTTCGACGCATCTTCCTTCGACGACGTGTCTTTCGACGCCTCGTACTCAGACTTCGACTCTTTGTCGATCTGGATCTGATACTCGGTGAGCCACGCATCACCGAGGTATCCAGCGGAATATCCAACAACAGCGAAAAAGGTGCCCATCACGATCGCTGAAGCGGCTACTTTGATCGATTCGATCCGTAGCCGCCCGAAAATCATTCCGAACACCATGAAGGTAAACCAAACGGGCAGCGAATACACGTTGAATAACATCAACATCAGGCCAGATCCAGCAGCTTCGAGGCTCACGATGCGAAGAATCTGCACCACGAGCGGCCCGAGAAATGTGAATGCCAACGCCACGATGATGAGTCGTTTGGTGGAAAGCCAGACCACCGGGATCACGCACAGGAATAGCGCCCCGTACACCGTCAAAATAATGGCGATCTGAGTGTTCATGAGTTCGCAAATCAAACCAATCGCGAATACTGCCAAGGCACGGCCAACGAGTTCGGATCGGAAGCGAGCTCGTCCGGCATCACTGTGATACCGAGGATTGCGTGCGACCAAGGCCAGCGAAACTCCGGCCAAAAATGCGAAAAGCAACGAAGACCGTCCGGCCACAATTCCGCCCCACGTGCTCGGTTCGCTCCATTCGAGTTCTGGAACGGCGGCCAAATGTGCAGCCATCATGCCCACAATGGCGAGTCCGCGTGCCACATCAATTCCGATGACGCGAGGTGGCCGACCCCAGTTGCTGAGTCGTGCTCTCAGGCCCCCTCGTTGTGCGGAACGCTCACTCATCGTCACAGGCTGACAGTAGCCCACTACTCGAGCGAACTTCGCGAACGGCCAACTGAATTCCTAACCGACTAATGAACCGCACGAGACAGTATTTCGCCGGCCTCACCATTGAGGACAAGATCAACAAAGGGATCCATGTCGGTTGGATCGCGATTGATGATGACGACGACCGCCCCCGCAGCCTTTGCGTCGAGCGGCAACTGGGCGGCCGGGAACACTTCGAGCGATGAGCCGATGGCAAGCATCAAGTCGCATTCTTCGACAAGTCGTGATGCTTCGAGCATGGGGCCCGATGGCATGGCTTGCCCAAACGAAATGGTGGCTGTCTTGACGAACCCGCCACACGTTGGGCAAATCGGGTCGAGATTTCCTGCTGAGATTTGTTCGAAGACCCATTCATGACGCTCGATGAACCCACACCCTGCAGGAACCCCATTGCGAGGGGCTGTCCCGATGCATGTCACGTCTCGAACGTTGCCGTGAATCTCGATGACGTTTTGGGTACCGGCATCTTGATGTAAGCCGTCGATGTTTTGAGTGATGACTCCGTTCAGCTTCCCGCGCGACTCAAGGAGCGCGAGGGCGTGGTGGGTTCGGTTGGGTTGTGGCATGTGCGCGAGAAACTCTTCGCGCATTTTCCACGAGTTTTGCCGAACCTCGGCCGATTCGAGGTAGCGGTCGAAGGTGAAGTCACGAGGGTCATAGCGGGTCCACACGCCGCCGGGTGAACGAAAGTCGGGGATGCCAGACTCGGTCGATACGCCAGCACCAGTGAACGCCACGATGTTTCTCGCATCGTGAATCAGACTGGTGAGTTCGGCAATCGACATGATTCAAGATTACGGGCTTTCTGTGTGGGATTTAGCCTGTCGTCACGATCCGGTGTCAAGAAAAGTGGCAGACCACGTTGCAGCCGTGACTTGCCGGTATGACAGAGTCTTGGCTATTGGGGAGATAGCTCAGTTGGTTAGAGCAAGGGACTCATAATCCCTGGGTCGCGGGTTCGAGCCCCGCTCTCCCTACCAAACAAATCGGGGCCTTGGGGTGTCGAAGATTGCGAGTGGACGCGTGCGATCTGTACGCGACAAATTTGTGAAACCTTGTTATTTCGGTGTTTCTAGGCAAGAATAGTGTCGGAATCTCTCAAGGACGCTGGGGAAGGCGCAACTAGGGAGGTTCTCATGAATACAGTGCCTGCGAACGCCCCCCAAACAAGGGGTGTTCTTTTCGTGCATTCCGCGCCCTCGGCGTTGTGCGCTCATATTGAATGGGCTGCTGCCAATGTTCTCGGCTCCAAAGTCGATATGGCGTGGACCCCGCAACCTGTCGAACCGGGAACCTATCGGGCTGAACTCTCGTGGCAGGGCGCCATCGGTAACGCGGCGACGCTGGCATCGAGTTTGCGTGGTTGGAACCTCCTTCGCTTCGAAGTAACTGAAGAACCGACAGCGAGCAGCGAAGGCGCTCGTTATTCATTTACTCCCACTTTGGGCATTTTCCATGCTGTGACCGGCATTCACGGCGACGTGATGATCCCTGAAGACCGCATCAAGGCTTTTCGAGTGAAGGCCGCCTTGGGCGAAGTCAGCATGGAGCAGGCACTTGACGGGCTCTTGGGTGTTCCGTGGGACGAGGAGCTCGACTCGTTCCGGCATGCGGGCGACGGAGCGCCGGTGCGCTGGCTGCACCAAGTGATCTAGGCGGTTTTTCTGTGTCTGCGCGCCGGACGGACACGCAGGCAGAGCTCTTGGCTGGAAAGCGTCGGTTGAGTACGAGCGCGAGCGTCAGCCGATCTTGATCGTCAAAGTCGGTGTTGCCTTGCCGGTCGAGAGGTCGATCAAACGAAAAACGCGGGAGCCCGTGCGGGTCGTATAGACCTCCGTGTAGAACGTCCCATCGTCTTTCACTTCAGCTGTCACAGGGAAGTCTGTCCAAGCGCTTGAGCCATCACGAACCTGAATCTGAAGTTCAGTGCCAGGCTTGGCACCAGGCAGTCGGCCGCTCAAGTCGAAACGCTGACCGGGTGCCACGCTCGTGTGACGTGAGGTGAGCTCTGGCTGCGGAACCGACGATGTGGGAGAGGGGGTGGAGCTTGGGCGTGCAATCGGTGTTGGAGTGGCGTGGTCTTTTAACGTTGGTAGTTCGGGGAGGCTTGCCGAAGTGAGTCCGCTAAGCGACAGTGCGCCTGCGACAACGATGCCGACGATGATTCCGATGGCCGCACCAATGATCGCGAGCCAACTTGATGCAGCAATGGGGCTCGTTTTGGGGGGCTCGGAACTAGTCACAACTAGATTCTACGGCCCAATGTGATGGTCTTTGGGTAGTCCTCGTACCCAATGTCACATAGGTCACATAGTTTCCTCTACGATGACCAATATGACGGACCCCCGCGACGAAAACTTGGGAGACGACGTCAACTATGTCGTCATCCATGGCTACCGCCGCGCCTACCGCATGAAGGGCAGCGGTCCGGCCCTCCTGCTGTTGCACGGCATGGCCTGCGACTCAACTACCTGGGCGCCCGTTATCGATGAACTTGCTGAACATTTCACTGTGATCGCACCCGATTTACTTGGACACGGTGAATCCGACAAGCCCAACGCCGACTACTCGCTTGGTGGGTTTGCCAACGGCATGCGTGATTTGCTGACCGTCCTTGGTATCGCCCAAGCGACCGTCGTCGGGCACAGTTTTGGCGGCGGAATCGCCATGCAGTTCGCCTACCAGTTCCCGGAAAGAACCGAACGCATCATTCTGGTGTCAACCGGTGGACTTGGCCCCGAAGTGACACCACTGATTCGCGCTATCACGTTGCCGGGTGCGGGGCTCGTAACGCGTGCGATTACAGCCAAGCCGATCCGGCCAATCGTGGCGTCAACGTTCCGGTCGATGTCTCAACTTCCGCTTATGGTGTTCCGCGATTTCAACGAAATTGCAGACGTATACGAGAAACTTGCCGACCCAGCACAGACCCTCGCGATTCAACGCCTAGCGCGAACAGTACTGGATTGGCGTGGCCAGTTCGTCACCATGCGTGACCGGGCTTACCTCACTAAACTCATGCCGGTGATGTTGATTTGGGGCCACGACGACCTGGTTCTGCCGGTCAACCACGCACAGAACTTGCCGATGATGTCCACATCTGAAGTTCACATTTTTGAACACGCCGGTCACTTCCCACACAAGGACCATCCAGAAGCATTCATCAAACTCGTGATCGACTTCTGTGCTGAGAAAGCACCAGCGGCGTACCACCGTGGCAGGTGGCGGGCATTGATGCGCCGAGGCGACTTGCCAATTTCGTTCGACGAAGTTGCAAAAAAGCGAACGGGCAGTGAGGGCACTGCCCCAACTCAGGCGGGAACGACTTCGTCGTCTTCGGCCGTGAGTTGAAGCTTGTGGTGCTTCTGATGGAGGAAGCCGTTTCCGGTTGCCCAGCCCGCGATCGCGACAGATAGCCAACCAATCAACGCGCCGCCGAGCACGTCAGCCAAGTAGTGCCAGCCGAAATAGATCGTGGCCATACCAGTCAGCACCATGTAGGTCCAGGCGAAGTTCTGCAACCATTTGGCTTGGTCTGTGCGACGCAAGAACAAGCACACCGTCAAGACGACTGACACGTGAAGTGATGCGAACCCAGCGATACCGTAAATGGCCGGCCCGGTTGGATTTTCGTAAAAGTTCGTGGCGTTTGTTGCAAGGCTGTTTTGCAGGCTCGTGACGCCAGACTCAGGAAGCATCTGGAAACGAGCAGGCTCATAGAAGGCGGGCCCAAGTGACGGCACTGCGTAGTAACTCACGACACCCAAAAGCCAGTTGAGGCTCAGCGCGGTCGCATACCAAGCGCCGAGCGATACGTCGCGGTTCAAGACCAGGAACGCGCCAAGTGAGAGCGGAACGACCATCAAGTAGCTCACGTAGACAATCGACAAGATTTGTGCGGAAATGCCGGTACCGAGGATCGTGTGCAGAACCTGTTCTGGCGGGTTACCCAACATGAGCCAGTAGTCGAGTTCGAAAAGGAACCGATCGAAGCGAATATCGCCCATCAGGGTGGGTAGGAAACTCTTGAGGTTGCGATACGACACGTAGCAGACGTAAAACGTGGTCAGGCCGGTGCCAATGTGAAGAACTCGGCCCCATGTCCATTGCTCGTGGACGATCTCAATGACGCCTCGTTTGATCCCTTTGAATCCTGCCCGACGAATCGCCATGGGTAGCACGCCCAGCGCAAAGAATGCGAGTGCGATGAGTGGCAAGCGCACGTATGCGGGCCCCAAAAACCCTTCAGGGTCCTTGAGTTCTATCCCGAGTGACTGAGACATGCCGATGGTGAAAATGCCGACGAAGAGCGACAAAGCGACACCAAAGGTGTACGGCCATTCGCGCAGCCAGCGCCACCATTCAGACAACATGACCACCATTCTAGAGGAGCACTGTCTACACCCGAACGGGTCAATCTCGACAACCCAGACGAGCCGAAGGTGTTAGGTCGTCTCGACGCCTGTCGATTCGGGGTCTCCGACGTTCAGATCGTCGAACGCTTGGGCGGCGACTGTGCGGTCAATGCGGCCGCCCGTGGCCAGTTCGCTCAAGACCGAAACCACGATTGACTCAGCATCGATTTGGAATACGCGTCGAGCGGCTGCTCGGGTATCGGCGAATCCGAACCCGTCGGCGCCCAGTGATTGCCAGCGGCCCGGTACCCAACGCGAGATTTGATCGGGGACTGCGCGCATGAAGTCGCTCACTGCGACATTCACGCCATCGAAACTGCCGAGCTTTTCGGTGATCCAGGGGCTCTTCGGTGTTTGAGCGAGATTGTTGAAATTCCAGCGCTCGACAGCCTCAGCATCGCGCGCGATTTCGTTCCACGACGTCACAGACCACACTTCGGCGTCAACGCCGTAGCGTTCAAGCAGCAGTTGTTGCGCGTTGAGTGCCCATGGAACGGCGACACCCGAGGCGAGGATGCGTGCGGCCGGCGCCTCTCCTGCTGGCGAAATGCGATGCGCACCGCGCAGGATCCCTTCGGCGTCTACACCTGCGGGTTCGGCTGGTTGAACGAGAGGCTCGTTGTACACAGTCAGATAGAAAATGACGTTCTCGCCTTGTGGATGCTCTTGAGTGACCGAATACATGCGGTGAAGTCCGCTCTCCACGATGTGAGCAACTTCGTACGCGTAGGCCGGGTCATAGTGAACGACCGACGGGTTGGTTCTGGCCAGCAGCGGTGAATGCCCATCGGCGTGCTGTAAACCTTCGCCGGTCAACGTGGTGCGGCCTGCGGTGGCGCCGATCAAGAACCCGCGCGCCATTTGGTCGGCCATGGCCCAAATGCTGTCGCCGGTCCGTTGGAATCCGAACATCGAATAGAACATGTACACCGGAATCATGGCTACCGAGTGCGTCGCGTAGGCGCTGCCCGCAGCCGTCGCTGAGGCCAATGCGCCCGCTTCGCTAATGCCTTCGTGAAGCAGTTGGCCTTGAGTTGATTCCTTGTATGCCAAGAGCAACTGGCGATCCACGGATTCGTATGTTTGGCCGTGGGGGCTATAGATCTTGGCGGTCGGGAACATCGAGTCCATGCCGAACGTGCGGTACTCGTCTGGCGCGATCGGGACGAGCCGCCAGCCGATTTTTTTGTCTTTCATCAGGTCTTTGAGGAGCCGAACGAAGGCCATCGTGGACGCGATGGCTTGCTTGCCCGAGCCGGCCTTCAGTTCGTCGTACATCGACGCAGGCGGCAACACAGGTGCTGCTGCGCGGACCTGGCGCTGCGGTAGCGAACCGCCGAGCACGCGGCGGCGTTCCTTCATGTATTGGATGTGTTCGTGATCAGCGCCGGGGTGATAGAACGGCGCTTTCGAATGGTCATCGATTTGTTCGTCAGTGACAGGGATTCGCAAACGATCTCGGAAGTTCTTGAGGTCGTCGCTCGTGAGTTTCTTCATCTGATGCGTCGCATTGCGCGCTTGCAGTGAGTCGAGCAACCAGCCCTTGATGGTGTGCGCCAGGATCACCGTCGGTTGGCCCGTATGGGCGACGGCAGATTCGAACGCTGCATACACCTTGCGGTAGTCGTGGCCGCCTCGCGGTAGGCGTTCGATGTCCTCATCGCTGAGGTGTTCAACGATGGCACGCAGGCGTGGGTCGGGCCCGAAGAAGTGCTCTCGGTTGTATGCGCCAGACTCGATCGAAAGCGTCTGGAACTCGCCGTCGGGTACTGCGTTCATTTGGTTGACAAGGACGCCCTCGCTGTCGCGGGCGAGCAAGTCGTCCCATTCGCGACCCCACACAACTTTGATGACGTTCCAGCCTGCGCCAAGGAAATAGGACTCGAGTTCTTGCATGATCTTGCCATTGCCGCGCACTGGCCCGTCGAGTTGTTGCAGGTTGCAGTTGATGACGAAGGTGAGATTGTCGAGTTGTTCACGGGCCGCGAGACCGATGGCGCCCAGCGATTCGGGTTCACCCATTTCGCCATCGCCGAGGAACGCCCAGACGCGCTGTTCGCTCGTGTCTTTGATGCCACGGTTACTGAGGTACTTGTTGAACCGTGCTTGGTAAATCGCATTGAGTGCGCCGAGGCCCATAGAGACGGTCGGGAACTCCCAATAGTCGGGCATGATGTGCGGGTGTGGGTAGGACGTGAGCCCGGCCCCGGGCCCGCGGGAGTGGTCTTGGCGGAAGTTGGCCAGATGGGTCTCATCGAAGCGGCCTTCGAGGAATGAACGTGCGTAGATGCCTGGCGAGGCGTGTCCTTGATAGAAGATCTGGTCGCCACCGCCGGGGTGGTTCTTGCCACGGAAGAAGTGATTGAATCCCACTTCGTAGAGACTCGCGGCGCTTTGGTAGGTGGCGATGTGTCCACCCACACCGAGTTCGGGCCGGTTGGCTCGCGACACCATGACGGCTGCGTTCCAGCGGATATAGGCGCGAATGCGACGTTCGATCTCTTCATCGCCGGGGAATTCGGGTTCGCGTTCGGGCGGGATCGTGTTGATGAAGTCGGTGCTGCGCAATGCGGGGATACCGACTGCTTGCTCGCGGGACCGTTCGAGGAGACGCAACATGACATAGCGAGCACGGTCGCGGCCGCGTTCGTCGACCATTTGGTCAAGGGAGGAGAGCCAGTCGTTGGTTTCGTCAGGGTCGCTGTCGGGCAACTGGGTGGGCATGCCGCCGTGAATGATGGGCGGTCGTTCGTTAGCGGGTTGCGCCATGGTGAACTTCCTGTTTTCGTGTCGGGTGTGACGTGAGTCATTCTCTATCTCTGAGTCTATGCCGTGGAGCGAAAAGGTGCTGAACCCAAAAAAAGCGCGTCCACAAGGTGGGACTCGCCAAAAGAAACAAGCCGAAGGCCGTCAGTTTCGCTAATGTGAGTTCAGAAAGCATTTCCGTGAGCACTCAAGAGCGTTGTCTCAGCGTCAACGACACGGTGCCAACGACAGGAGGGCCGCGTGGAAGCGGGCAAGTTAGGTTTTGTGCCGGACACAGTTATTCAGGAACTGGGTTGGGACGAGGACGTAGACGACTCGCTTCGCACGGCGATCGAGGCTCACACCGGAAACGAACTCGTTGACGGTGACGTCGGGCTCGTCGTTGACGGCGTAATCTTGTGGTGGCGCGATGGTGATGGAGACTTAACCGACGACCTCGTTGATGCGCTTCAGGACTTGGCCGAGGGCGGTTTCATTTGGCTCTTGACGCCAAAGGTCGGCCGCGACGGTTACGTTTCGGGTGCCGACATTGGCGAGGCTGCACCCGTTGCGGGTGTTTCCATCACCACGACGACGGTCTCCGGTGACTGGGTAGTTACCAAACTCTCAACGCAAAGGCGCTAGATCATGACACTTGTGGTGGGGGACGCGCTCCCCGAATTCGTAGCAAAGAATCACGCCGGAGACGAAGTCTCCAGCGCCGCCCTCCTTGGCGATCCGGTCCTGTTTGTTTTCGTGCCATTTGCGTTCAGCGGCATTTGCACGGGTGAATTGTGCGAGATCCGCGATAACCTCGCGGTATTCAATGATCTAGGCGTCAAGGTCATTGGTGTGTCGTGCGACCCGAGCTTTTCCCAAGCGGCGTGGGCTAAGCAAGAGGGTTACGAGTTTGAACTCGTCAGTGACTTCTGGCCGCACGGAGAAATTTCCCGTAAGTTCGGCGTTTTTCATGAGGGAATCGGCGCATCTGAGCGCGGAAGTTTCCTCGTTGACGCAACGGGAATCGTGCGTTGGGTGGTCAAAAATGAACTCGGCCAGGGACGCTCGCTGGACGACTACCGAGCGGCTATTGCAGAGATGCAAGCAAAAACTTAGATTTTTCTGAGAATTTTGCCCCCAAGCGTGCAATTGAACCGCACATGTGATTAGATAGATACCACCGCGCCGCTAGAGACCCGAGACTCTGGCGGCGCGGACTTTTTGTACGCGAAACCTGTTCCACGACCGGATTTCCGGCACAAACATGGAGGCGAATTGTGACGAATCTGCATGGGGAAGCACTCATGAATCGCATCGAATCGCTGAAGTTGCGCGCCAAGGTCACCACCGCACGCGAGGCGGCGACATTCATCAACCATGGTGACAACGTCGGCATGAGCGGATTCACCGGCGCCGGGTGCCCGAAACTCGTTCCGGCGGCTCTCGCGCAACGCGCCGAAGAGTCCCATGCGCGTGGTGAAGAGTTCCGAATCGGTCTCTGGACTGGAGCGTCAACGTCCCCAGAAGTTGACGGCGTTTTGGCTAGGGCGCACGCCATTTCCTCACGGCTCCCGTACAACTCAGATCCAGACTTGCGCGCACAGATCAACTCGGGTGAAGTCGACTACATCGAACCGCACTTGAGCCACTCGGCCCAGCAGTTACGGTTCGGATTCTATGGGCCGCTCAACGTTGCCGTGATTGAGGTCGTCGCGGTTTTACCCGACGGTCGGCTGGTACCCAGCACCTCGGTCGGCAACAACAAGGCTTGGCTCGACCAAGCCGACAAAGTGATCTTGGAAGTTAACTCCTGGCAACCTCGCGAGCTCGAAGGCTTTCACGACATCTATCACGCCATGGCGGTTCCCCCTGAGCGCCAACCGCTCGCCTTGACTGAACCGATGCAAACGCTGGGGGACCCGTACCTTCGCGTTGATTTGGACAAGGTCGTTGCCGTGGTCGAAACGAACGAACCTGATTCGGGATCTGAGTTCACGGCACCCGACAGCGTCTCTGAAGCGATCGCGCAACATGTGCTCGATTTCTTAGCTCGTGAAATCGAAGTGGGCCGGATGCCGGCAGAACTCTTGCCGATCCAGTCTGGCGTGGGCAACGTTGCGAACGCTGTGCTCCACGGCCTCAAATCGAGCGGTTATCGAGACCTCGTGGCCTATAGCGAAGTGCTTCAAGACGGCATGCTCGACTTATTGGACGCAGGTGTGCTTAAGGCGGCATCGTCTGTTTCATTCAGCCTCTCGCCCGACGGTTTCCAGCGTTTCCGCGACAACATCGAAGATTATCGTGGTCGAATCTTGTTGCGAAGCGAAAGCATCACGAACCATCCCGAGATCATTCGCAGGCTCGGTGTCATCGCAATGAACAGCATGGTTGAAGCCGATATTTACGGGAACGTGAACTCAACGCACGTCATGGGTAGCGCTGTGATCAACGGCATCGGCGGTAGTGGTGACTTTGCTAGGAATTCGTACCTGAACTTCTTCTTGTCGCCATCGACCGCCAAGAACGGAGCGATTTCGGCGATTGTGCCTATGGTTAGCCACACCGACCACACTGAACACGACGTGCATGTCATCGTGACCGAATGGGGGCTCGCCGACTTGCGAGGGCTTTCGCCCATCTCGCGCGCCAAACAAATCATTGAAAACTGCGCGCACCCTGATTACCGAGACGCACTGCGTGATTACGTGGAACGAGCATGCAAAGAGCGCCCGCACGCAAGGCACACTCCGCATATCTTGACTGAAGCGCTGTCGTGGCATCAACGGTTCTTGGAGACGGGAAAGATGTAAACGGGGCGACTGCTGCACGGCTTCAGTGGAGCGTGCGGTAGCGTTTCTTCTCGCGGGCGAATAGCTCAGTTGGTTAGAGCATCCGGTTTACACCCGGAAGGTCGGGGGTTCGAGTCCCTCTTCGCCCACAAGCACCGCGCCCACAAGTACCGCGTCGATCAACAGATCGGCGCGGTTTTGTTTTTATCGATGTCAATGCGGGACGGCAGTTAGCCGAAC
>CALMUY010000170.1 GCA_937873005.1 uncultured Aeromicrobium sp.
GGAGTCAAGGTGATCGCAATCAAGACGGCAACGGCGACACAAATGGCAGCAACCGTGCCCATCAAAGCGAGGAAAGGGATTCCAGTGATGTTGAGCGCCACGAGTGCAATGACCACGGTTGAACCGGCAAAGACCACGGCGTTTCCGGCCGTGCCGTTTGCCAGACCGATCGATTCGTGGACTTCTGACCCTTGCAGGAGTTGCTTCCTGTGACGGTTCACGATGAATAACGAATAGTCGATGCCGACAGCGAGACCCAACATGACACCGAGCACCGGCGTAACTGAGGCCATCTCGAACGTGCTTGAGAACGCCAAGGCGGACATGACGCCGACAGCGACACCTACCATCGCGGTAACAATGGGGAAGGAAGCTGCTACGACAGAGCCCAGCATGACCAACAAGACCACGGCGGCAATGGCAACACCAACAGCCTCACCGACACCCAGCACTTGGGGAATGCCTTGAACAATGTCGGCCGAGAAATCGACCTCCACGCCATCAATCGCGGAGGACGTGAAGTGTTCCACGACAGCGTCTTGGGATTCGGGTGTTAACTCGAGGCGTGTTTCGGAAAAAATCACTTGCACCAATGCGACTGACTTGTCATCGGACACCATCTGAATTCCTGCGGCCAAATCTTGCAGTGTCTGGCCTTGTTCCAACACCACAGCGTTGGCTTCGAGCTCTGCACGCCCCGAATCGAGTTTCTTTTGTTGTTTGTCGATTTCTGCGCGTCCAGCATCAATTTGCGCTTGATGCGCAGCGAACTGGCTCGTATCAAGGCCGTACGTGGCCGCGAGTTCTTTACCCATATCTAGTTGGGCTTGCGCACCGTCGATTTCGACGCGCGCCGCGTTCAGTTGCTTTTGCCCATCGGCGATTTGTTTGCGCGCCGCATCGAGTTGTTTTGTTCCATCAGCCAACTTCGCTGCACTTTGGGCGCGATCGACTTCAGTCACAAACGGGTCGATCGCCTCAGTGAGAGTATCGAGATCTTGGGCCGACGCCACGAGGCCACTGATCTGCGTGCGCTGTTCGGCTGTAAAAGCCGAGCCATCCTTCGTATGAAAGACCACGGTGCCTGCTGCACCCGCAAAGGCCGGAAGCTTCTCGCTCAACTCATCGACAACGTCCGATGATGGCATGCCCGGAATATCGAACGTGTTCGAAAGTGTGCCAGCACCAAAAAAGTAGCCAGTTCCGGCAAGT
>CALMUY010000171.1 GCA_937873005.1 uncultured Aeromicrobium sp.
CCCACGGTGAGCCGCGCTTCATTCGTGGTGTCGCCCGGAGCAATTCTTCTGGGCTTGGGCGCACTTTCACTCATCGTCGCGGCCACCATTTTCGTATCGCTGACATGGGGTTCCCTCGGCATCGGTGGACGCGCACTCATACTGGGTTCGCTCACGCTGGCTTTCGCCACAGGGCTTTACTTTTCAATTAAGCACCGGCTTCCGGCCACGAGTGAAACGCTGGCCGTGCTGGTGTTCGCCATGATGTCAATCAATATCGCCGCCGCCTACTACGATAACCTGCTGTTCTTCCGGTACCTCGATAGCGACGACACCACGTTATTGTGGGGCGGTTTGGTGCTGCTGTTGAACGCCGCTTGCCAGCGGCTCAGTTCGCGTGGAATGGCACGAAACCTCTACTCGGTCGAGATCATGACAGGGCTGGCCAGTGTCATTACTGCGATCGGAGCGACGTCGAGCTTCTGGGAATACGATGGCACGAAACTTGCGTGGGCACTTGGCGTTGGTCTCGTAGTCATGGCCCACTTTGTGGCTCTTAGTTACCTGACCCACCAGCGGATCATGTGGTGGATGACGTTGACGCTTTCCGGGTTGTGGACCATGGCGTTCACTCCGATCTCTTGGGCTCTACTCGCTGATGCCCATACGAACATCCGCTTGGTCCATGTAGCACCGACATTGACCTATGCACTGATTGCCGCGCTTGGTGCCTTCGCGTTTGCGAAAACCCGTGCCTGGTGGGCGAGTTACGCAGTGCTCACAGTTGCTTTTACTTTCTCGATGCTGGTCAATGAAGTTGCGTATTCGACGCTCAAGATGAACAATTCGACGCCGTACCTGCTTGCACTGGGCGTGGTGCTCGCAGTCTCTGTCGGTGCTCAGATTGGACTTCGTGCAAGTCGGCCAGTGCTGGTTTGGCTCAATCTAGGGCTAGCCGTGATCGCGCTTGTCACTTTTGGCGGCTTCGCCTTGTCAACTCTTTCGACTGCTTCAGAGTTACTCGAAAACACAACTCGGGAAGACAGTGCCACCGCTATCGCATTAGCAGTCGTGGCAGGTGGCTTGCTTGCGTTCGGATTCGCTTGGCGACGTTTTGAACGAGATCAAGACTTCGCGTTGGAAACAGATTGGCTCTGGTCTGTGTTGGCCGGTTTCACCACCTTTGCGCTGACGCCGATATTGACTCTGCTTGGCGCGTCGCCCGTTATCGCCTTTGGTGTTGCGGCGCTGGGCGTAATCCCGATCGTCTGGCTCGGCTTGCCTCACTCGTGGGGTATTTTTGCTGCTCTTGTTCCCGCTTGGGTAGCGGCATCTTTCGTTCCCGGTACGTTGTCCGAACAGGTCCTTGTCACCGCCGGAATTGGGCTTGCGCTCGCCGTTGCCGCTTGGTTGGTCGAGTCTCGCGGTGCCCGAGATCCATTCTCAGCACCGCAGGGTCGCATCGGGTTTTCGCTGCCTTTCGCGGCCTCAAGCACAGCATTCTTGATCCGTGCGATTGCCGATCTCCCCGCTGTTTTTCACGCAGATTGGGCCTACGTTGACGCGTACACAATTGCGCTGTGCGCAGGCACATTCGTGGCCAGCATGTTGCTAGCGCACGCTCGAGGGCTACGCATCGGCATCGAGATTGCCGCGTGGACCTTGGCACTTTCGACCTTGGCCTATATCTCGGTCGATACGCGCGAATTTGTCATTGGCGCGCTCATTTTGGCGGCAGCCAGCGCGATTGTGGCGATCGCGGATCGCAATCGACAGTGGTTGCTCGTGGGATCCGTCTTGCTCACGCTCACAGCGTGGTTTGCCCAAGCAGCCATGTGGGAACTTGCTGCCGTCGAATGGTATTCATTGCCCATCGCTGCGTTCGTGCTGACGGGTGGACTGTATGCGATGTTTGTGGAACCCGAGGTACGTTCACTGGTAGCCCTGGGTCCCGGACTCTTCATCGGTTTCATTATGTCGGTCCCCGAGGTCGTCTCAGAACCTGTCGGTTTGCGTGCCTTGGTGTTCGGACTTGCCGCTCTCGTGTGCCTGGGCGTCGGCCTTGTGCTGCGCTGGTTGGCGCCGGTCGTGATCGGCTCAATTGCCTTGTTCGTCGTGATCTCAATCAATGTTGGCCCGTACATCGCCGATCTTGATCGCTGGATTATTTTCGGCGCATTGGGTGCGTTGTTGCTCGGGATTGGTATTCGTTGGGAACAAAACGTGACAACCGGAAAAGTGCTGCTCACACGCCTCATGCACCTGCGCTGAACTAGGGCCTTCGTGATATCTTGATATCAAGATACTCGTGATTTAGGTCTGCCTTGGTGGCGCATGACCCGTATTAGCGTCACGATGAAGTCGTAGATTTTTATGAAGGAGCCCCCATGAGTGTGGACAGTTTCAATTCAAAAGAAACCCTGAGTGTTGGCGACGCGAGTTTTGACTACTTCCGTCTTGATGCCGTTCAGGGCGAGGGGCTCGATGTCGCATCGCTCCCGTTCGGTCTCAAGATCCTGCTTGAAGCCCTGCTGCGTACTGAAGATGGCGCAGATATCACAAAGGACGATATCGCCGCGCTGGCATCATGGGACCCCAAAGCAGAACCCAGCAAAGAAATCCAGTTCACGCCAGCACGCGTGATCATGCAGGACTTCACGGGCGTACCATGTGTCGTCGATTTGGCGACGATGCGCGAGGCCATGTCCGAACTTGGCGGCGACCCCAGCAAGATCAATCCACTCGCACCCGCAGAAATGGTGATCGATCACTCGGTCATCGCAGATTCGTTTGGCGTGCCTGAGGCTTTCGAGCGGAACGTTGAACTCGAATACGAACGTAACGGTGAACGCTACAAGTTCCTGCGCTGGGGCCAAGGCGCATTCGATGACTTCAAAGTTGTTCCCCCCGGAACCGGCATCGTGCACCAGGTCAACATTGAGCACCTTGCGCGTGTCGTCTTCACCAAAGACGCCGACGGATCAGTAGTCGCCTACCCCGACTCCTGTGTCGGCACCGACTCCCACACCACGATGGTCAACGGCTTGGGCGTTGTCGGCTGGGGCGTAGGCGGAATCGAAGCCGAAGCCGCGATGCTCGGCCAACCGATCAGCATGCTGATTCCTAAGGTCGTTGGGTTTAAGCTCTCGGGCGAATTGCCTGAGGGTTCCACTGCAACTGACCTCGTGCTCACCATCACCGAAATGCTCCGCGAACATGGAGTTGTTGGCAAGTTTGTCGAGTTCTACGGAACGGGTGTCGGTGCAGTGCCGCTGGCTAACCGGGCAACGATCGGAAACATGAGCCCCGAATACGGCTCGACCGTTGCACTCTTCCCGATTGACGACGAGACCCTGAAGTACTTGCGTCTCACCGGCCGCAGCGAAGAAAACGTCGCTCTCGTCGAGGCCTACGCCAAAGCCCAAGGCTTGTGGCACGATCCAGATCACGAACCGCGTTACTCCGAGTATCTCGAGTTGGACGTCAGCAGCGTGGTCCCGTCCATCGCGGGTCCAAAGCGTCCGCAAGATCGCGTGATTTTGTCCGATGCCAAGCAGGGATTCCGTGGTGCACTCGCGGCCTATGTCACGCACGACCTCGAGCCAGAACTTGGTGACTACGACGAAGTACTCGACGAGTCGTTTCCAGCATCAGATTCGCCGGCCTCTCACGCGCCCGGCACAGTTCCGGCCCGCGACTACATGTCGTGTGTACCTGCTGACGGCGGGCGCCCGAGCAACCCGATTGAGGTCACCGTTGACGGTGAAACCTTCACGCTCGATCACGGTGCAGTCACCATCGCCGCAATCACCTCGTGTACGAACACATCCAACCCATCTGTCATGGTGGGCGCAGGTTTGCTGGCCAAAAAAGCTGTCGAAAAGGGCTTGCGCCGCAAGCCATGGGTCAAGACGACCCTCGCACCGGGTTCGAAAGTCGTCTCTGACTACTACGAGCGTTCGGGTCTGACGCCATATCTCGACAAGATGGGCTTCAACTTGGTTGGTTACGGCTGCACCACCTGCATCGGTAACTCAGGTCCGTTGATCTCAGAAGTCAGCGCCGCCGTCAACGAGAACGATCTCGCGGTCGTTTCGGTGCTCTCGGGCAACCGTAACTTCGAAGGGCGAATCAACCCCGATATCAAGATGAACTACTTGGCTAGCCCACCCCTCGTCGTGGCGTATGCCATCGCGGGCACCATGGATATCGACATCACGAGCGAGCCTTTGGGAGTCGATGAACAGGGCCAGCCCGTGTACTTGGCTGACATTTGGCCATCGCCGCAAGAAGTAGAAGGCGTGATTGCTTCGGCAATCTCCTCTGAAACGTTTGCTGCTGAATACGCAGACGTTTTTGCCGGCGACGAGCGTTGGCAAAACTTGCCCACGCCAGAAGGCGACACCTTCGCGTGGGATGCGGATTCCACATACGTACGCAAGGCGCCCTACTTCGATGGCATGGGACTCGAGCCATCGCCAGTCACCGACATTGTTGGCGCACGTGCGCTGCTGAAGTTGGGCGATTCGGTCACCACTGACCACATTTCGCCCGCCGGTGCAATCAAGAAGGACAGCCCTGCGGGCAAGTACTTGTCGGATCACGGAGTTTCGCCACGCGACTTCAACTCACTTGGCTCGCGGCGAGGCAACCACGAAGTCATGATTCGCGGCACGTTCGCGAATATCCGGTTGCGCAACCAAATTGCACCTGGCACCGAAGGTGGCTTCACTCGTGACTTCAGCACTGATGGTGAAGTGACGACGGTCTTTGAGGCCTCGCAAAATTACCAAGCCGCCGGCACGCCTCTCGTTGTCCTCGCAGGCAAGGAATACGGTTCAGGATCCTCACGCGACTGGGCCGCAAAAGGCACTGCTCTTCTCGGTATCCGCGTCGTAATCGCTGAGTCCTATGAACGAATCCACCGTTCGAACCTGATCGGCATGGGCGTCCTTCCTTTGCAGTTCCCAGCGGGTCAGAACGCCGATTCGCTCGGGCTGACGGGAGAAGAGACGTTTACGGTTACCGGAGTCACGGAACTCAACGAAGGCAGCACACCCCGAACCGTCACCGTTGAAGCGGTATCGCCAGCGGGCGATATCACCACCTTCGCGGCCGATGTTCGGATTGATACGCCTGGTGAGGCGAACTACTACCGCCACGGCGGAATCATGCAGTACGTCTTGCGCTCGCTACTCTGATCGAAGTGCACCAGCAAGGCAGGCCCGTCGACCATCTGGTCGGCGGGCCTCCTGTTTTCTCATTCATTTCGGTAGGCATAGGGTCAAAGGGTGAGCATTCACTCAGAACACCCTTTCGCTACTCCGCCTGAACGCAAGGTACCGCTGCGCCGGTTGCGTGGCCGCGTTCCGAGTCCGGTGTTCGTTGTCTGCACAAACGAAATATCGCAACCCGTTGGCTTGACTGTTTCCTCGGTGCTTTTCTCCGAAGGCGAATCGAACTCAGCCGTGCTCTTGA
>CALMUY010000172.1 GCA_937873005.1 uncultured Aeromicrobium sp.
AGTGCGGGTCATTCACACGCACCCGCTCAATCACGCTGGCTACCACCCCGGCGCGAAAACCCTGCGGCTCAAACTGATCGTCGACCCTGCCACCGACGACATTCTCGGCGCCCAAGCAATCGGAGCCGAAGGTGCCGACAAGCGCATCGACGTCATCGCGACAGCTATGCGCGGTGGCTTGAAGGCGAGCGACCTCATCGACCTCGATTTGTCCTATGCGCCGCAGTTCGGCAGCGCAAAAGACCCGGTCAACATGCTCGGCTACATCAACGCCAACCAACACACCGGAGGAAGCACAACGGTGCAATGGCACGAAGTCGATGAGCTCGTTGCGTCCGGCACTCAACTCATCGACGTCCGCACGCCCGCCGAGTTCGCCGCGAACTCAATCCCCGGAGCGATCAACATCGAACTGGACACCCTGCGCGACCACATCGACGAAATCAGCCAAGGCGCCATCGTGCATTGCGCGGTCGGTTTGCGCGGCTACCTCGCCACACGCGTCTTGGCTGGCTATGGGATCGAAAGCAGCAACCTCGACGGCGGCATCAGCACCTGGACGGCTGGCATCTCGACGAAAACGCCGGTAGCCGCGAAGGCCTAAGTGCGGCAAGGGCTGCGTCAGCGCAAGCCCGCCTCCGCGCAAGCCTGCAAACAAGTCGTCTTCGGGCAGCGTCGTTTCCACGAGGCTCCTGACGAGTTCGAAGTCCTCAGTGGGCCACGCCTCAGCCTGCACTTCACGCGGGATCGCAAACCAAAAACCGTGCGGATCGATCTGCGTGGCATGCGCCAAAAGCGCTTCATCACGCACCTCGAACCAGTCGTCGCAGCGCACCTTCGTGGTCACGCGCGACTCATGTGACGGATCGACGTCCCACTTCGCAAGTCGATCAGCGTAAGGCGACTCGAGACCGTGACGCTTCATCGCCACATCTAGCGCCACCGTGCGTTCGTGTGACCAACCGTGGTGGTAGTACAACTTGCTCACTTGCCAGGCTTCACCCAAGTCCGGATACTGCTCTGGGTCAGCGGCCGCCTCAAACGCGTACACGCTGATTTCGTGGCACTTAATGTGATCAGGATGCGGGTAGCCGCCGTTCTCGTCGTACGTGGTCAGCACGTGCGGACGGAACGAACGAATCAACTTAACGAGTGGTGCCGCCGCTTCTTCGAGCGGCACAAGCGCAAAACACCCCTGAGGCAACGGAGGCTTCGGGTCACCTTCGGGCCAACCAGAATCCACAAAACCAAGCCAATCTTGCGAAATCCCGAGAATCTCCCGGGCCCGATCCATCTCTTCGCTTCGGATCGACGCAATCAATTCGGGGTTGTCGATGATGCCCGGGTGCTCGAAACTGGGATTCAGAATAGAGCCGCGCTCCCCACCCGTACACGTCACCACATGAACGTCGACTCCCTCAGACACGTAACGTGCCGTTGAAGCCGCGCCCTTGCTCGACTCGTCGTCAGGATGGGCGTGAACATGCATCAAACGCAAACCATTGGAATCAACCACGACCCCTATCTTTCCATGCGTTTGACACACTAGAACCATGAGCAATCTCGAATCGCGATACGGACGCAGCGCCAAGCCCACCCCGAAGTGGTTTTGGCCCGTGATCGCGGCAATCGGAGTAAGCCTCGGAGTCGCGTGGGCGGCGTGGTCCGCAGCGAGCAACGATCGTCCGTGGCAGGCCGAAGTGTATGGCTACGAAGTCATCGACGACAACCACACGAAAGTCTCCCTGCGCGTCTATCGCAAAGAACCGGTCGAAGTGGTGTGCACGGTCTATGCCCAAGCGATTGACAAGGTGTATGTCGGTGAAAAAGAAGTCGTCATCCCAGCCGATGCGCCAGATCCGACCCGCGTCACCACCACGATTCGCACCCAGTACCGGGCGGTCACCGCGGAGATTCGTTCCTGCGAAGTTCGCTAATTTTTGCTAAAGTAGGAATTTCACCCCGGGACAACCCCCGGGGTGCCGCATATTGAGGGGCCGCAAGGCTCACGAACGTTTCCGCGCTTCGGTGCGGAAAGGAGACACACATGACAACGAACGAAACCGTCTGGGTTACCCAAGAAGCTCTCGACAGTCTTGTCGCGGAACTCGAGAACCTGAAGACCGTTGTCCGCCCCAGCATCAATGAACAAGTTGCGGCCGCCCGCGACGAAGGCGACTTGAAAGAAAACGGCGGCTATCACGCCGCTCGCGAAGAACAAGGAAAGACCGAAGCGCGCATCTCGCACCTCGAAGAGATGTTGCGTCGCGCAGTTGTCGGTGCGAAACCCGCCGATGACGGACTCGTCGAAGTCGGCATGAAAGTCACCATCCAGTTCGAAGGCGACGACGACACCCAAACGTTCCTGCTCGGTTCACGCGAACTGCTCAGCATGGACTCCAACGTCGAACTTGAAGTGTATTCGCCAACATCCCCGCTCGGCACTGCCCTGCTTGGAAAGTCTGCTGGCGACAGCGCTAGTTACGAAGCCCCTAACGGCCGCACGATCAACGTCAAAATCGTTGATGCAAAGCCTTTCTGACACGTACTCGCGCCAACGTCAGTACAGCTCGTAACCCAACGCCAACAGATGGGCCCGGACGCTTTCGCGGTGTTCGGGCCCTCTCGTTGCCACCTGCATGGCAACTTCGACCTCTCCGATGCCCAACTTTTCTGAACCGCGATCGTGATTGACGTTGAGAATGTTGACGTCTTTGGCGGCCAGCTCCGTCAGCAGACGCATCAGTTCGCCTGGCCGGTCAGTGATTCGCACCCGGAACATCATGAACCGACCTGCCGACGCCAGACCGTGGCGAATCACTTCCAAAAGCAATAGCGCGTCGATGTTGCCGCCCGACAAGATCGGTACGACATTGCCGCCAAACTCATCTGGGTGTTGCAACAACGCAGCCACGCTCGTCGCACCAGAAGGCTCCACAAGCAACTTCGAGCGTTCGAGCAGGCCGATGAGTGCCCGACTCATCGACTCTTCTGTCACGGTAATTACGCGATCAATCCGGTCACGGATCACATCGAATGGGACATTGCCAGGATCAGCGACAGCGATACCGTCGGCCATCGTCAATCCCAAGTTCGCGTGTCGCGGGGCTCCGTGCGCGAGTGCTAACGGCCACGCTGCCGCAGCTTCAGCCTGCACGCCCACAATCTCGACGTGCGGGTACCGCTCTTTGAGCAGACAAATTCCTGCTGCAAGTCCGCCCCCACCCATCGGTACGACAATCGTGTCGACGTGAGCGAACTGCTCAATGATCTCAAGCCCTACCGTGGCCTGACCGGCAACGATGTCTTCGTGATCATACGGATGAATGAAAGTCGCGTTCGTTGCGTGGGCACGCTCTTGCGCCGCGAGGAGCGCCCCGCTCACATCAAGGCCTGCCAACTCCACACGTGCCCCATACCCCAGCGTGGCTTGAACTTTAGGGAGCGCTGCCCCTTCAGGCATGTAAATCGTGGCATCGATGCCCAACAACTGTGCAGCAAGCGCGACACCTTGAGCATGGTTGCCGGCGCTCGCGGCGACTACGCCAGCGGCACGTTCGGCCTCGGTCAGTCGCGCCATTCGCGTATAGGCGCCACGGATTTTGAACGAGCCAGTTCGCTGCAGGTTTTCGCACTTGAGTCGCACGTCACCTCCGGTAGCCTCAGACAACCATCTCGACTCGCGCAGTTCAGTCACGAGACTGACGCCGACGAGATCTTTTTGCGCAGCTAACGCATCATCGAAGTTCACACTTTCAGCCTACGGCCGAATACGTCCCAACACCCAAACGAGCGGGCCAACTGGTCGATCAGCCCGGCGCGGGTTCGGCTTCAGTGTCGCCGCCGCTCGCTTCGCGATCGGCAGCAGCAGAACGCAACTGGCGAACAATGCTGTTGAATACGGCAGCAGCAGGAACCGCGAGAAGTGCACCAACGATGCCGTAGGCAGCGATCCCGATAGCGATTGCCAAGATGATCGCGAGCGGGTGAATCGCCACCAACCGGCCCGTCAAGAACGGCTGCAATACATGCGATTCAATCTGTTGCACGACGATCACGCCGATCAACATGAACACGGCCGTCCAGAAGCCGTGCGCAACTAGCGCAACCAACACCGCCACAAGCCCCGACATGAGCGCACCGACGATCGGGATGAACGCGCCAATAAAAACGAGAACGCCAATCGCTCCAGCTAGCGGAACATCCAGCAGAACCGCGACGAGCATGATGCCGAGCGCATCGGCAAGCGCGACCAACACGGTGGCCCGCACAAACCCGGTGAGCGACATCCACGCGACACGACCCGAAATGCCGATCTGTTCGCGCGCTGCGGATGGGAAGAAACTCACCACCCATGTCCAGATTCGCTCGCCTTCGTAGAGGAAAAAGAACATCGCGAACAGGACGATAAAAATACCTGCCACGAAATGACTGATCTGGGAGCCAACCTGCGTCGCTTGCCCGAGCCATTCGCTGCCACCCGAGGCAATCATGTCTTGGAGTTTGTCGATCCAACTTTCAAGTTGCGAATCACTCACCTGTAGGGGGCCCGTCCGCGCCCAGGTTTGGACTTGAGCGATTCCCTTCACCAACGCGAGACGTAAGTCATCGAATTGAGTTGAAAGCTGTTGCCCGATGAGAGAGAAAGCACCAACAAGTGCAGCTACGACAAGAACTACAGCACCGAGTGCGCCCACGATGCGCGGCACACCCCAGGATGCCAAACGATCAACAATCCCGATGAGCAATGCGGTCCCTAGCAACGCGATGGCAATCGGGACTGAAACTTCCGACAACCGCGCAAGTAGCCACATCAAACCGGCAACACCTGCAGCGATAATGAGCAGTCGCAAGGACCAGGCGGCAGCAACCTCAACTCCTCGAGGGATGCCGTAGCGGGAGGCAGGTACGTTTTGATCGTCGGTCACAAAATCAGCCTACGGGAAGAAACCCAATGCGGGCATGGTTCATATTGTGGGAGGCATGATGTTCAGTTTTCGATCCGATAGTGAACCAATAACCGCCGAGACAGCACTGCCTGGCCGCACCACCCGTGCGTTTGCGCTGCCGCCTCGCCATCTCGTGACTGGCAACCCCATCGAGACCGACCCCCCGGCAGCTTTCGACGTTGCCATCTTTGGGTTGGGTTGTTTTTGGGGCGAAGAACAGACGTTTTGGCAACTGCCCGGCGTCTGGTCGACGTCAGTTGGCTATGCCGGCGGGTTTACCCCCAATCCGACGTACGAGGAAGTGTGCACAGGACGAACTGGCCACGCTGAGGTGGTGCGCGTCATCTTTGATCCGAGCATCCTGACATACCAAGACCTCTTGACGGTTTTTTGGGAAAACCACGACCCAACTCAAGGCATGCGCCAAGGCAACGATCGAGGTAGTCAATACCGTTCGATCATCTTGACGACCAGCCCCGAACAGGAAGCCTTGGCGCTGGCATCGCGCGCGCATTTCCAGACCGTGCTCGACAGAAACGGATACGGAACCATCACCACCGAAATAACGGCGTTGGCTGAGTATTGGTATGCCGAGGATTACCACCAGCAGTACCTCGTCAAGAATCCGAACGGCTATTGCCCCCTGCACGCCACCGGAATCAACTACGACATGTAACGCTTGGCGGCCACGTCGGTCGAAACTGTTTCGCCGACGCATACGATCGTCCCTATGAGAACCCGCATCGACGCCATCGCCGACGGTCTCGACCGGTTTATCACTGCGGAACGCCTCAAGTTGTATCCACGAGCCATCCTCATCGGTCAAGTGATCCTGATCGGCGTGATGATCGGCATTCCGCTGCTGGTAGCGGTCGAAAAGCAGGCTCTCTTTCCAGATTTCGCGGCCCCGTGGACGGGGGCTCGGTTCTTCCGTGATGGGCGCATGGATGAGCTCTTCGATGTGCACGCCCAGTGGGCATTTCAGCAAGAACACGTGCGAAATGACGCGCCTTCTTGGTTCGTCTCACCGCCGCACGTAGCCCTTGTCTATTCTCCATTGGCCCTCGTGTCGTTCCGAACCGCCGGACTCATTTGGACACTGATTTCAATCGTGTGCGTTGTAGTTTCGATCCGTCTCATCGAGCCCTTCGCACCTCGTTTCTTTCGCAACCATCGCCTCGCAACGACACTGCTCTTGCTGTCGACCTATCCGGTCTTCGAACTCCTCGGCGCAGGTCAACAAAGTGCCGTCACGTTCCTGTTGCTTGCCGCTGGCATCCGGTTAGCTCTGGCCGATCACCAGGGTTGGGCGGGCGTACTTTTCGCGCTCGGTGCAATCAAACCGCAACTGTTCATCATGGTTCCGTTTGTCTTGATTGCCATGCGCATGTGGAAGGCCCTCGCGACAGGTGCTGTCACCGGACTCGCGACCCTCGCGCTCAGCTATCTCGTTTTTGGACGCGAAGTCTTCGCCGCATGGTTCGAGGCGTTGGGCAGCCCCATGTACGCCGAGATGGTTCAGATCGATCAAGCCTGGAAAATGATCGGCCTACCTGCCTTGGCTGTGACCTTGGTTCCGCCCCAAGCAGCCGCGTTCGTCAATGGTCTCGGCACCCTCATCACGATTGCTGTCGTCGCTTTCGCATGTTGGAAAATATTTGGCTGGACGAAGGCGGGGGCTGATCCTCGTGCTGTGTGGGCGGGAGCCATTTTGGCAATGATTTTGGCCTCACCTCATCTCGTCGCGTACGACCTCATCATGGTGTTAGTTCCGGCGCTTTACCTTGCGGAAAACGCCCTTAACCGGACCACGCGCGTGACTCTTCTCGTTTTGTACTTGCTGACGTGGACGACGGCAGTTCGCCATCTTCTCGCCCTGCAACTCATCTGGCCCGTGACATTGATCGACGCCAGCTGGGCGACGATTTCGATCGTATTCTTGTGGGTGGCGTTGGACCGACACCTGAGCGTCGAATCAGGAAGCGCACAACTCGACGGCACTGATCGGCCAGTCACAGACCGTTAAGGCAGTCTGCGGACGCGAGGTTTGAGCCGCACTGGCGGCAACGGTGGCGCGGGAATCACTTTTCCGTCATGTCCGTCTACGCTGCCGAAGCGTTCGTGCCCTGACTCCCAGTCTTCGCGAGCCTGATGAATCTCGTCGTGGGTTCGCGCCACGAAATTCCACCACATGATGAGCGGTTCTTCCCATGGTTCTCCTCCGAGCAAGATCACGGTCGTGCTGAAGGGAACCTCAATCGTGAGCTTGGATTCGCCCGCAGCAAGGAACCGGAGCGACTTCGACTCAAGTTGCTCGCCGTCAATGACCACCGACATGTCGACAGCGAGTAGTCCGTATTCGAACGCCGGGTCGAGGTCGATTTCGTGAAGCCCTGAACCCAACTGAATTTGTGCACCCACAATCGGACTGAAGGTCGTGGCCGGGGACCTAGCGCCGTAAAACTCACCAACGAAAACCGTTGCTGCCCAGCCGTCTCCGTCAACGATCGGCAGTTCGGTGAAGTGTTCGAAGTCTGCCTTGCCGCCGCGCTCCGACTCCGGCAACGCGACCCAAAACTGCACCCCGTGCATTGACTCGGCGATATCACAACTGAACTCTGAGTGAGCCACACCGCGACCGGCCGTCATGATGTTGAGTTGTCCCGGCTTGACGCGCACGTTACTGCCGAGGTTGTCGCGATGCTCGATCTCACCAGATAACAACCACGTCACAGTTTGCAGACCGATATGTGGGTGCGGCAACACATCCATCGCTTGAAACGTCGGCCCGAAATGGTCGAGGAAACACCACGGCCCGATCGTGGGCAAACCCTTCGTCGGCAAGGTGCGTCGCACTTCAAGCGCACGTATTCCGCCAAGCGGAACGAGCCGCGGCTCAATCGTCATTCCACCCATTAATGCACCATCGAATCTCTCAATTTGTCGATCGTGTTGTCGGTGCCACCAACTTCGGTGAACCAGCCGGTAGCACCGGCGGCGTGGCGCTCCCACAGATCAAGAACACCATCGATCGCTTCAACCGGAGTGCGCAAAAAATCAGATTCGGGCACGGGTTCGTCAAGCCCGTACATGGCCGCGAGCCGCATCCGAATATCGAGCGTGTTCTTGGCCGTCTCAAGATAGTCCGCGACAATCTCATCGCGCGGCACACCGATCAGTGACAACACCATCGCAATAGAGATCCCTGTGCGGTCCTTACCAACGGCACAGTGCACGAGTGTGGCTCCTGTTGAGTCGGCAACGGTCTCGACAACTTGGACAAGCCGACCCGAATTTGACTTGAGAACAAGTTGATACAAGTCCACCAAGTTGTCGACCGGCACCTCGCCGGGGCTCAGTTCGGTGAGTAGCGGAATCTTGTGGATTTCCACGCCTGCGCCGGCAAGCGGATGCCCGCTTTCAATGACCGATTCCTTGCTCGACCGCAAGTCGATAATCGTGGTCGGCGGCCAAGTAATGCCTTCGGGAACGAGGTCCGATGCGAACGGTACTGCGCTGCGAAAAAGCAGCCCCGATTTGACCAGCCCGCCGTCCGCGGACATACCGCCAACGTCCCGAAGATTGGGCAAAAACACACTCATTTATCTATCTTAGGCAAGCAATCAAGCGCGGTGGGCCACTCGTCAAAAATGACCCATCCGAGTACAGTTACCAAGCCGTTCTAGCCATCCGCACTAGACTTACGGAGTGAAATTGCTTCGTCACCGCCGGACACGCCAGTCTGCCAAAGTGGCTCTCCGCGTGAGTTTGAGTTTGGCGAGCATTTACGCATTCCTGATCGGCCAAGCGCTCATCACCAAGAAACGAGTCGGTACGACGAGCGAAGTCCCCCCAGATAGTGGCACGGTTTATGGGATCGACTTTCCTGGCGAAGCAATTCGGCTGTTAGTGCTCGGCGACTCAACCGCTGTCGGCTACGGCATGAAAAAGGCCGAAGACACACCCACTGCTCTCATCGCTGACAGCCTTTCGTACGTGCTCGATACGCCTGTTAATGCGCGTTCGGCGGCGGTCGTGGGCGCGCAATCCAAAGACTTGATCAACCAGATCAACGCGGCGGCCGATCATCGTCCACAAATTGCAGTGATTCTGGTTGGAGCAAACGATATTCGGCACCAGGTTCGTCCTTCGACATCAGGTGAACGACTCGCCACTGCGATCCGGGCGCTGCGCGCTGAAGATTGCGAAGTTATTGTCGGCACCTGTCCTGACCTCGGCACGATCAAATTGATCCTTCCACCCTTACGCACGGTGGTTCGCCATTGGAGCCGACGCCTAGCGAAAGCACAAACGGTTGCGGCCGTAGAAGCCGGCGCCCGGGTGGTTTCGGTGGGCGACTTGTTGGGCCCGCTCTATCTCAAACTCGGCGAGGGGTTCTTTGGCGAGGACAGATACCACCCCTCGAAGGCGGGGTACGCCCATGTATCGAGTTTCCTTGTCGCAGCGGCCGTCGCCTCGTGGCGTGCGCGCGATCACGAAGAAGCCCACGCAGATCTACACGAGTCGATCATGAGCGTCAACACGGCAGCAATCGAAGCCTCAGAGCATGCCGGCACCGAAGTCGTGCGCAAGGGGCGCCTCGCTCGAGTGCTACCTGGACGAAGTGCAAACTAGTCTTCACAAATCGATCACCAAACACCAAGAAACCCGACACCACACGGATGTCGGGCTTCTTGTTGGACGTTAGCGCAATTAGTTGCTTCGCAGAATTGCCAAGATGCGCAAGATCTCGATGTACATCCAGATAAGTGTGACGGTGAGACCGAAAGCCGCACGCCATGACTCTTGCTCCGGCAAGCCCATCGCGATGCCTCGTTCGATGTAATCAAAGTCAAGGATGAGCGTAAACACTGCCAAACCGACTGCGAATGCCGAAACGAGCAAACCGAGCGTGCCGAAACTGCGCAAGCCGCCATTCTCGAGGACTCCAAAAATGCTCAACACAAAGTTGACGAGCGTGACTGCGAAAAACGCGAAGACAGCGATGGTGATCATCTTGCGGAACTTCGGGGTGACCCGGATGTTGAAGAACTTGTAAGCCGCCAGTGTGGCTCCGAAAGCGATCATCGTGGCCATAACTGCTTGGAATACAATCGCTGAATCGCCAACGTAGGCCGAAATCATCTTCGAGAATGCGCCGATGAAAACGCCCTCAACGACCGAGTAAGCGAGGATGAAGCCAACGCTCAACTTCTTACGGAAAGAGATAACGAGCGAAAGGATGAGGCCGACGATCGCGCCGCCCATGGCGAGGCCGCTTGCCAGCGCCATCTTTTCAGAATCGACGTAGTAGCCATCAACGAACAGATCGCCGATAAAGAACCACGTGGCAGCGGCGGACGCCATCACGAGACCGAGTGTAATTGCGGACTTTTCGAGGACCGTTTCAATCGTCATTCGGCCAGTTGCGGGTGGCAGGCCGAATCCACCTGGCCCACCGACATCGCCATTAACGATGATCTGTGAGTTGTCGCCCGAATCGAACGGTTTGCCGTTGAAACCTTCGCTTCGCGAAAAGACGGGGTTCTTGCTCTGCATTTTTCCTCCGGATGTTGGCTGAGCAGCTATTGTGCATCTAGCGTACAGAATCCATCCCAAAACGGGCGACCGGCGCGGGCGTCTCACCCAGCGCCAGCCGCCCGCGAGAACTACTCCGTGGTCTTCGGATCTTGATTCGCCGGCGGGGCCGCCTTGGTGAGATCAAGTGCAGGCACCTTCACGAACGGAGGCTTGGCAACAACCGGTTCAGCGCCTTCCTTAGGTTTGCCGCCTTGGGTGTCGCTCTCTTCAGTCATCAACTGCGGGAATACGTTCCAAGCAGGCGCACCGGTTTCGAGTTGACTTGGCACCCATACTCCAGTAGTCGGGCAGCCGTAGGCCTCGTCCGTCGTTTCTGGTGACTGCACCCATTCGAGGCAGCCACTTTCGCCTTCGATCGAGGCAATCACAGGGTTGCCGTCTTGATCGAATAGTTGCACCTGCGGGATCAACGTTCCGTTGGCATCGTAGGCAAATAGGTTGGTTACTTGGGTTCCGCCAAGGTAGAGGCCCACTGGGTCGGGGTCGCCGTAGGTGGTGTCTGAGGGATCCGCCTGTTGGGCCAGGAGTTGCTGATTCAGTGAGCCACCCACAAGGAAAAGCGCGAACACCGCGAATAAGTTTCCAGCCGTGATCACGCCCCGCATGATCCGCCCCCAGGAACGAAGGCCGAGCCAGACGCTACCCCCGATAAGCGCCAAGGCGAAGATGCCGCCGAGGAAGCTGGTGGGAAGAAGTGCCCAACTCCCCAGAACCGATAGGGCAAAGAGTTGGTAGGCGAGATAGCCACGCAGCACCCACCAGGCCGGACGCAGGCTGACGAAAAAGTCGAGCATTGCCGCACCAGCGGGTGATTGTCGGATGGAAACGGCCAAGGCCGACAAGCGAGTCGAGATTGCCCGATTAGCGCGCGAAAGGGCTGTTCCGGTCGGCACTGCGTCGGGGAGCCCCGCTGCTTGGCGCAGTTCTTTCGCATAGCTGGCCGGGTCCGAGAGAGGCTGCCCGCCATTTTCTTGCCATGATTCGGCAAGATCGGCTTCGAGCCCCTCGGTGAGTTCGTCGACGTCGTCCGCCGGCAGGTCGGCCAGCGCTTCGCGTACCGCGGCAGCGTAGGCGCGAGTATCGGTGAGTGGTGTGGTGTTCATGCTGCAACTCCTGTGAGCAAGCGGTCCATAGTTCGTGAAAATTCGTTCCAACTCCGGCGTTGTTCGTCGAGTTTCGTTCGGCCCTGATCAGTGATTCCGTAGTACTTACGGTGTGGGCCCTCTTCGGAGGGAACCACATATGACGTCAGCGCCCCGGCCGAATAAAGGCGACGCAAAGTTCCGTAAACCGAGGCATCTCCGACTTCAGTCAGGCCCGCGCTGCGCAAGCGACGCACGACGTCATAGCCGTAGCCGTCTTCCGTCTCGACCACCGCGAGAACCGCGACGTCGAGCACTCCTTTGAGTAACTGTGTGGCATCCATGCAGACGACAGTACCACGCAATGCAAAGTAGTGCGCACAGCGTAGGTACCGGCGTGTTCGCCCGTAAACCTCCGAGTCATCAACCGTTAGGATCAATCCCGTGACTGCTCCCACTCGCGAACCCGCAAACCCACGATTCCACAAGGAAATCGTTTCCTTCACGCGTCGCGGCGGCCGTCTCACCGAGCGCCAACAGGACGCCTGGGACGACCTTGCAAGCACCTACGTTCTCGATATCCCCCGGCACACCTCAAGCACATCCGTTGACCCCGAGTTCCAACTCGATCTCACCGAAACCTTTGGGCGAGAAGCATCCACGATCATGGAAATCGGTAGCGGGCGAGGCGAAGCACTCGTCCATGCCGCACATGAGAATCCAGACATCAACTTCCTAGGGCTTGAGGTCTATATCCCCGGGGTGGCCCAAGCGCTCGTGACGATGCGACACCTCGGCATCACGAATATCCGATTCGCCATCGTCGATGCCGCCGCCGCGCTCAACACGATGCTGCCCGAAGCCAGCCTCGACGAACTGCGTATCTGGTTCCCCGACCCGTGGCACAAGAAACGCCACCACAAGCGTCGCCTCATCACCGACGATTTCGTTCCCCTCGCGGCCCGCGTCATCAAACCCAACGGAGTCTGGCGGCTCGCCACCGACTGGCAAGAGTACGCCGACCAAATGCACGATGTGCTCCTGAGCGCCACCGGTTTCGAATACTCAGGCGCATGGGATGAGCGATTCGACGGCCGCCCCATCACCCGTTTCGAAGGCAAAGGAATCGCTGCCGGACGCGAGATTCGCGACTTGAGCGCGCGTAGGATCAACCCATGACGCATCTTCCCGTTGCCGCACTGCTCGGAATCGAATCAGGTTCACGTGTCTGGCTCATCGGCGACACGGTCGAAGAGTCATCCTTGCTTGATCCGCTGCCAGACGGGGTCGAGATTTTCACCACCCACGACTTCGTCGATCACGCCACAGACGACGTCCAAGACCAAACCTGGGGTGCGGTTTTCCTTGAGCCAGAGCCTGAAGCACCGCACGAGCAAACCCGCCCACACGGCATCAATACGGCCGTGATCGTGGTTTCACACCCCCAAGAGTTTCACCGGACACTCGACGAAACCCTCCCGCGGATGGGCTCAGTGGCACGTGCCTGGATTCTGTATGCGGCGCAAACTCTGCCAACCGACGTCGTTACCACTGGTATCAGCGACTACGGCTGGTCACCGGCAGAGACGTTCCCTGTTAACGACACGTGGCAGGCCCTGCGTATCACGCAATAACGGACATCACGCTTCGCCGTGAACTGTCGCCAACGCCCACTCAGCTACGTCCACAGCTGTCTCGCGATCGTCTGCACACATACCTAAACGAGTGCGCCGATCTACTAGGTCGTCAATGCTCATGGCGCCTTCGTGTCGCAGGCCGAACAAGAACTGGGCCGCGCTCAAATCAAGTCCGGGCCCGATCCGTTCGAGTAGTTGCGGGTTGGCCCCAGCTTGCGCAACAACATCTTCGGCTTCGCTGCCGTGCGCAGCCCGAATCCACGAAGGTACCCACGCTGCGCGCGACGAGCCCGAACCGACGAGTCCGAGCGTGGCCGTACGACATGGACGTGACAGGAACCGACCCGCGATCATCGCAGCATCGACAGCCTCCTCAGCCATCGCTCGGTAGGTCGTGAGTTTCCCGCCCGTCACGGTGACCATCCCGCTCGCGTCAGTGGTCACCAGATGCCGACGAGACACGTCTGCGCTATCGGTTTCGCCGTGGTCCACTAGGGGTCGCAAACCCGCGAACGTTCCCCGCACCTCGGCCCGCGTGAGCGGAGTTTCCAACGCCGTGTTGATCGTCGACAAGAGAAAATCGATCTCAGGCTCGGTCGCGTGAGGAACGTCTACCACCGAATCAGTCTCAACGTCCGTGAGGCCAATGTGTGCCCTGCCGTGTGGTGCTTCAATCGCGAAAACAAACCGGGACGTTGAACCCTCAACTCCGACTGTGAGCGAACCCGTAAGTCCCCCAAGCGCCGATTGATTCACGATGATGTGCGAGCCCCGGCTCGGACGAATCCGCATGTCCGGGTTGAGTTGCCCGGCCCACACGCCCGTCGCGTTAATGACGACTCGTGCCTTGACCTCAAATTCGACGCCAGACACAGTGTCTCGAACCGTGACGCCCGTACCAGTGGCTTCACGAACGTCACACCTCGTCAAGATCCTGGCACCGTAAGCAGCCGCCGTGCGCGCCACCGCGATGACGAGTCGCGCGTCATCAAAAAGATTTCCATCCCATTGGAGCAGTCCCCCACGCAAGCCATCTCGCTTCACCCCAGCCGAAAAAGTGCGCACCTCGTCAGCGCTGATGCGTCTGGAGTTCGGCAAGAAGTGAACCGGCGTTTTCGCGGCCCGACGCAAGGTGTCGCCGGCCAAGAAACCGGCTCGAATCAACAACTCGCTTCTGCGATCCATGTCCGGCAACAGCGGGAACCACGTCGGCATGGGTCGCACAAGATGTGGGGCGATGTGCTGGATGAGTCGACTGCGCTCCACCGCGCTTTCGTGGGCCACAGCGAAGAGATCGGAAGAGCGTCGTGTAGGGAAAGAGTGTAGATCTCGGTGGT
>CALMUY010000173.1 GCA_937873005.1 uncultured Aeromicrobium sp.
GCGTTGTGTTCCTTGTCGCGTTCGCGATCATGGGCGTGTGTTTGGCGCTTTTTGGTGACAAGCAGATTGGTGAACCGAGTGTCACCGCGAAGGACATTCCTGATCTCGCCGCGATTTTCATACTCGTCATCACCATGGTCGGTTCGTGGTTCTATCTCAAACACTTGGCCTCGCGACATGACGAGGAATTTGAGGCTGTCGAACTCGAAGCAAGCGCCGATGAAGTGACAGAAGAGCCGGCAACAACGTTTGAACGGTTTCACTTAGCAATGTGGGCGTCGACCCTTGCATTCTTGTGGCCCGACAAGTGGAAGCCGGTGCCCGAACCGTTCAATTACTGGTGGACCGGTGCCGCTGCCGTCGTTGTGGCAGGCGTGGTCCTCGCGATAACAGTGCGCGCGTGGCGCAAGCTTCACGAAATAGAGAACGCCTAGCCTCTGAAAGCGGCTCAAAGGCTAGGCGTCCGATCAGCTGAGGCCCCGAGCGCCCCAAGGCTTCAAGCGGTCACGGCAGCGCCACATGACCGCCCTTCATCTTCCACAAGAAGTACTTCTCGAAACCGAGCTTCATCACGTGAGCTTGGGGGCCGGGGATGAGTACGCCGTGTTTGCGTGGCGGGAGCATCTTGTCGGCCAAAATGATGACGCCGTTGTTACCCGCGTCCATTACGCAGACCGCTGGAATGTCCTGGAACTCCTTGGTTTCATCGGGCACTTGGCCGCGAATCTGGCTAGCGATGTTCACCGCGGCAACGTGCGCCATCTGTTCGGTGGGGAAGCCCGTCTTCGGGATGCCGACAGGAGTGGGAGTCTGCCACGGCGCCGTCACCTGAGCGGCGATACCGACGGCGTAAATGTTGTCGTGGTCGTTGGTTTGGTAGGTGTCGCGAACAGGAATGTAACCCTTCGGATCAGCAAGGCCAGGCACGTCCTTCAAGAAATCCTGACCCAAGAACGGCGGAATGAACATGCTGTAGTTGTAAGCCAACTTCTCGCCGTCGCTGAGCGTGACCGCGCCGTCATCGAAGTGATCCACCGACGCATTCAACCTGAAATCGATGCCTTCCTTCTTGAGGAACGTGCCCAAGAGTTTGTCGCCGTTCGGCAGGCCGCCGATACCGAAATGTCCCAGGAACGGTTCAGAAGTGACATAGGTGAGCTTGACGCGATCCTTCAGCTTGTTCTTCTTCAAGTGGTACGAGGTGTTGAACAAGAATTCGTATGCGGCGCCAAAACAACTCGCGCCTTGGGTGGCGCCGATGACGATATCGCCAGGGTTCTCAAGGAACTTGAGCCACGCCTGCTCAGACTCTTCGGCTGCCGGAAGTGCCGTGATCGTGGTGGTGTTTTCACGGAAGCCGTCCACCACATCGAGGTCGTTGTAGTAGCCGGTGGCGATCACGAGGTAGTCGTAACTCTGGCTCGTGCCATCGGCGATGGCGACCGTTTGAGCAGCTGGGTCGATACCGGTGGCGGCTTGGTGCACGAATTCAATGCCGTGTTCGTCGAGCACGGGAGCTACATCGAAACTGATGTCTTCGCGATCACGTTTGCCGAACGGCAGCCAAATCAGGCTCGGGTTGAAAACGAACAAATTGCGGGGCGACACGACAGTGACATCGACATCGTCTTTCAGATCATGTTTGAGGGCGAACGCGGCCGTCAGGCCAGCGAAGCTCGATCCGAGTACGAGAACTTTCTTGCTCATGGTGACTCCTCGGTGAACGTTTGGGGTCAACGGATGTTGACACTACAAACGCTATACCCCTAGGGGTATCAATCGCAACGGCTCATGATGACACGGAACAGCCCCGGCACATACTGCTCGCGCTGGGGCTGTTCTTGTGTATTGAGGAGTTCGCTCGACGCGTCGTTCAGAAAAGGTCACTCACGGCGGCAACGAAGGCATCGATCGTGTAGTTACTGTCGTCCGCGATGAGATTCGTGGAGCTCGACAAGAAAACGACGAAAGCGCCATCAGAAGAGACCGTTGCCGATGTTGAGGACGAATCTCCAGCGAAGCCGTTCGAGTCGACATCGACCGGGACTGTCTGGCCCGTTGTCGTGTCGTGAAGGTAGGTGTCTTCGAAGCGAATGTCACCCACGGGCGCAAGGTTTGATGCATACGACTGGAACCCAACGAATCGACCGTTACTGGAGATTGACGGCGACATCGAGAAACTGTCGGCTTGCACTCCGGCCGAATTGACACTGACACGCTTGGTGGCACCTGTCGCGAGAGTCGTGACGAACACGTCGGTCGTCCCGTTCGTATCGCCCGCAACGAGGTTGCTGGCGCTCGATGGGTAAGCGACGAATTTGCCGTTCGCTGAAAGCTTCGAGACCCCAGCGGAATGATCGTCACCCAACTGGCCGCCCGAACTCCGACTGACGAGAGTGGTGCTGTTTGTGGCGATGTTGCGTACAAACACGTCAGACACGTAGTTCGAGTCGCCCGAAATGAGGTTGCTGGCTTCGGACGTGAACGAGGTGAGCGCGCAGTTCGCGCTCACCGATGGCGAATGCGACTCCTCGTTGCCACTTGCACCGCTGTTCGTGGTGCTGAGCAGGGTGGTGCTCATCGTGCTGAGTTTCGTGACGAACACGTCTGACTTTTCGTTGTTGTCATTGCCGGCGAGATTGCTTGCGTGCGACACGTAGGCGACACAACTTCCGTCCTCGGAAATGTGCGGAACATACGAGTAGCTGTCGGCTGCTTCGGACCCTTTACGGGACACGAGCGTCATCTGATCACTCGTGCGGTCGTAGACGAAGACATCCATCGTGTCGTTGGTGTCGTTTGTGACTAGGTCGGTAGCCGAAGAGTCGAAGGCAATGCGATTACCGTCGCCTGAAATTGAGACGCCGCTCGAGACGCCGTTGCCCGCAGCCCCCGACGCGGTCTTGCTGATCAGAGTGGTGGTCTTGGTGGTGCGGTCGTGGAGGAACACGTCGGTGGTGCCGTTGCTATCCTCGGCTACCAAGTTCGGTGCGTCGGACGAGAACGCGACATAACGGCCGTCGCTCGAGATCGCCACATCGCTGACTTGCCCTTGAGCTTCGCTGCCATCGCTCGTGACGTGCACGCGCGTGGGGCTTGTGCTTGCTGGGGGTGGAGTGGAGACGGTTACCGCTACCGAAGGGCTCATTGCGGGGGCGATGAAGGTGTTGGTGCGTGCCACGAGTGCGCGGTATGAGGCGCTGGTGCCTGGCGTGCGAACGAACTGGAACCCGCCAGAAGTTGAGACTGTCGAGCTTGCGCCGTCAGTGACCCACGTTGATCCGTCGAGGCGTTGCAGCGTCACCGCGGTTCCGGCCGCGAACGGGGCAACCGTTCCGCTGAGCGTCGCAGTTTGGCCTGAGGAGACGGTTGTTGGACTGACGTCGAGCGTTGCGACCGCCGGGCGATAGACGCCAATGACGCGCGTCTTGGAGTAGGCGGTCTTTAGTTTGGATGTCTTGGGAGCGTGGGCGCGCCAAGTTTGAAGTCCCGTGCCGGACGCCCGCCAAACGTAACGGAACGAACCACTCTTGGTGGTGCGGACCGTGGCTACCCGAACCCACTTCGTGCCCGACTTGCGTTCCAAATAAACCTTCGTGTTGGAGGGTGACCGGGTCAGAAAGCCGTTGAACGAGACCGCCGTGCCCGCGAGTGGTTGAGACGCAGAGGGAGCCATGCTGAGCGAGCGCTTCTTAGCGGCCGCGTGAGCGGGGGTGCCTCCCATCGTGGCCGAAAGTACAAACAGCGTCACGAAGGCAGCAGTCATGCGGCGCAAAGTAGAACCCATGTCACGAACTGTAGTAAACGAAAGGCCGAGTGATTAGAAGATTTTCCTCATGTTTCTGGAGTGAAGTATGGGAGAGACTGGCCCGGGCAGGGCCGCGCAAATGGCTCACCGAGTGAGTTGAGAAACGCGACCTCGGGAGACGCCCATGACCGTCGCTGCGTCGCTCACGCTGAGACCGTGCTCTCGCAACTTTGATGCGACCATTCGAGATTCTCTCGCCGCGCGCTCTTGAGCAGCGGTGGCCGCAACGACGGCATCGCGCGCGGATTTCACTTCGCGCGCGAGGTCTCCTAGGTCAGGGGTGATCATGACACTTGCCGATGAAAAACTACGCCCGTGAAGGGTTTCGAGATAATGGCGCACTTGCTCATCAGCCCGTTCGAGCGTGCGTGACTGGGTGACGCCTTCGCCCTCAATGTGCAACTCCCAGCCTTCGGCCCATTTCACGGCCCGCACAGAAATGGTGTTCATTGCAGCCATCCTTTCGGGAGGCAAGTCAGCTTCTTCATCGTGTCTGCGACGACGCCGGGGGAGACTTCGCCGGGTTTGGTGACCACCGCAATGTGCTTGCCGCAGGGGCAAAACCATTTCTCGTGGTCGCCTTTACCGGGCCTGCTGCGACAGCCGTTCCTCGTGAGTGCTGACGCAAGGTCGCGGTACTTCATTGCTTTAACCATCAGTATATTTACCCCCACTAGATAGTCAATGTATAGAGGGGGTAACGGATTGGCTTGTCGCGTGAAGCACGCATCGAACACCCTGTGCCGGACGATACGTGCAAACCCGGAGCGCCGCCCGCTGCTATCCACAGGCCAGAACGCAGTGTGAAGCACGTGTTGACGACCTGCCTGACAGGGTTGTGCCCTGTGGAAAACGCGTTGCTCTTGCTTTGTTTAGTCGCTAAACATAAACTTGTGCGAGCGAAAGAAGTTAATCGAATAATCGAACGGGCTGGAGGTGTTCATGTGCGGACAGTCGGTTCTCACAAGCGATACAAGATCACAGTCAACGGAGTAACGGCGAGTACCGCCGTGCCTCAACACCCTGGAGACATCCCGACGGGAACCCTGAGGAAAATTCAGCAGGATCTCGCACCAGCGCTAGGGAAGAAGTGGTTGCTATGAGTTACACAGTCCTCATCAGCAGAGAAGGCGATGCTTGGCTTGCCGACGTGCCGGAGGTGGCAGGCGCCCACACCTATGCCCGTTCCATCGACGTATTACTCAAATCAATCCGCGAAGTGATCGTGCTGATGGAGGATTTGCCCGATGAAGCGAACGTTGATTTCGCCCTCGAATTTGATTTCAGTGACGAACTCGTAGAGCGGGCTTTTCGGCTCGGGCAAGCGCGAGCAGAACTGGCCGCACGCGAGGCCCAGATTGCCGAGCAAACGTCAGCGGTAGTGAGCGAACTGGTTCACAAAGGATTCACGGTTCGCGATGCCGCTAGGCTCCTCGACATGACGCCCGGGCGCATATCGCAGATCGCGAATTCCTAGCCCGTACGCAGGCGACTAGACTCGTGTCTTGTGAGCGAAACGCCTGACAACCCTGAAATCTCAGAAACACCAGACGCAGACGACCTGCCCGAACAAATGCAGGTGCGCCTCGAGAAGCGTCAACGCCTCATCGATGCGGGCATCGAGCCGTACCCGATCTCGATCGGCCGCACCCACAGCATCCGCTCCCTCGTCGAAAACTACGACGCCGAAGCGCTTGGCCCCGACCATAAGAGCGGCGTCACGGTCACCATCGCAGGCCGTGTCATCTTCCAACGCAACACCGGCAAACTGTGTTTCGTGCGCCTACGCGAAGGCGACGGCAGCGAAATCCAAGCGATGCTTTCGCTCGCTGAAGTGGGCGAAGAAGCCCTCGACAACTACAAGAAACTCACCGACATCGGCGACCACCTCGCGGTCAGTGGTGAAGTCATCACGAGTCGTCGCGGTGAACTCTCCGTCATGGCTTCAGCGTGGCAGCTAGCGGCAAAAACACTGCGCCCACTACCGAACGAGCACAAGCCACTTTCCGAGGACGTTCGCGCGCGGATGCGATATGTCGACCTCATTGTTCGGCCCAAGGCACGAGAAAACGTTCTGGCGAAGGCTGCGGTGCTCAAGTCGCTGCGTAAGACGCTTGATGACCATGGCTTCATCGAGGTAGAAACTCCAGTTCTTCAGCACACCAACGGCGGGGCCGCGGCCCGCCCATTCAATACGCACCTCAATGCCTACGACGAGTCGGCACTGTTGCGCATCGCGCTCGAACTCCATCTCAAGCGTGCACTCGTTGGCGGCATCGATCGGGTGTACGAAATCGGCAAGACCTTCCGCAATGAGGGAGTCGACAATACGCACAACCCCGAGTTCATGATGCTTGAGGTTTATGAAGCGTATGGCGACTACGACACGATGGCAGCGCTCCTGCGTGATCTCGTCATCAACGCTGCGCGTGAGATTGGCCAGACCGTTGTTACTGGCCGCGATGGAAGCGAGATCGACCTAGAAGCACCGTGGCGGCGCGCCACGATTCACGAACTCGTGAGCGAAGCCGTCGGCCAGCCAGTAGATGTAAATACGGATCTCGCCACCCTCGTGGCACTCGCGGATAGGCATGAAGTTGCGTTGCGCGAAGGCTGGGACTCTGGCGAAGTCGTTCTCGAACTATTCGAGAAGTTAGTCGAACACACACTCATTCAACCCACGTTCGTGTGCGACTACCCCGAAGCCGTCCGCCCATTGGCGAAGAAGCACCGCACCACGCCTGGCCTCGTAGAAGCCTGGGACCTCATCATCAACGGTGTCGAACTTGCTCCGGCCTACACCGAACTCAACGATCCAGTGATCCAACGTGAGCGACTTGAAGAGCAGGCGCGTTTAGCGGCGGCAGGAGATCCGGAGGCCATGGACGTTGATGAAGACTTCCTGCGGTCGCTCGAGTTCGGCATGCCACCTGCCGGTGGAATGGGATTGGGCGTAGACCGTCTCGTTATGTTGCTGCAAAACGTTGGTATTCGTGAAGCGATCTTGTTCCCAACGTCGCGACGGGAAGTCTGAGATTTGTGCAGACGAGATTTACCTAACTACGAAAGTTCCGTTCAGTATTCGTGATCGGGGTTAGGGGTTTGGTATGCGTCTTGGTGACAATTTCTTAACAAGTCACCTACTCCGCAATTCGGAGCCAAATGGGTGAATGAGTTGGGAATCGCCAAATTGCTGCACCCAAGTCGCTTCACAATGTTAGACTTTCAAAGTTAATTGGCACGGGGGGGTGTTCTAAACTCTCTCTCGGGGTTGAATATTGATCGATATTGAACCCAATCAGATAAGTAAATGAGGGGGAAACATGAAAAATGTTTCGTTGAAAATTCTTTCGGGGCTTGGAATCGTCATGCTCATGCTGACGACTATGATGACGCCTGCCAACGCGGGAAAGATCTCGGACACCAAAGACTGGAAGGGCCACGGTGAGGCGTATACCTCGCTGTACGCTGATGTACAGAGGTCTTGTGGCACATGGACTTGCACATCTTGGGTGACCACTGTTCGCCACTATTCGCGCGACTTTGGCTCTACACATAGTACTGTTGTCGGAAAGCATCAATGGGGCGGGACTTCCATCACTTCAGCCACCGCTGGGTACAAGACGGGAAGCATCACCGTCTCGGCTACTAGCAAGGGTTGCACCATCACGGTTGGCGAGCACAAGGATGACCGAGCGACTTTCGAAGGTGGCGGACGCGTCTGCGGCGCCAAGAGCAACGTTGTCGTATATCACGACTATAGCTCGTCAACGGGTCGGCACAGAGTTGGATCCAACGTGAAGTCATGGACTGTTCGGGCCTCTTAATCAAAGAAGAGATCTAGAGCATTTGAGGGTGCGGCCCTGGCTAAGGCGAGGGCCGCACCTATTCGCCATTCGTATTGCTTATTTGAGAGGACCGCTCGGTCAGGATGAAACACGACACGAAAAATCGGATTCCAAACTTGAGAATGATCGGCATCGCACTTGCGGGATTGTTGATCTTCTCAGCTTGCGCGGACACTTCTGAGAAAACTAAGGAGAATGAGACCGCGCAGAAGACGGAGCGGGTAGCGCATACCAAAGGCGTATCACTTGTTGTTACTGATGGGGGGCAGTTGTTCGACTACCAAATATCAGTCATTGGCTTGAGCGCCTTCGGCATTGGTGTAACCGGAGCCTTGGACGAAGTGAATTATGAGAAGAACCGAGCCCTCTGGGATAAGGGTTTCGCTGACACCATGGCCGAGGCTGGGTTTGATGACATGTCGCTCATCACTCTCGCGGCGGCTACCTCTGTGGATTCGGCAAGCAATCAAGCGTTTCTCACTGATGCCCAGCGGGCTGAACTAAAAAAACTTATTGACAAGATCCTCGCGTCAGGACCTAGCGCCATTAACACGAAAGCCGAACTTGCTCCGGCGTTGACTTCGGGGGCGATGTTGCTCTCTATGTCGCAAGACTTGGAGTTTCGCAAGAAAGATGTCACGGAGTTCGTGAAAGCTGCCGAAAGCCGTCTCGCTGACTCGGAAATCGAGTGTACGCCGGCGGCATGGACGTCGAAATCAAACTTCATTGTCGCTGAGCGGGCAGCGACCGGACTTGAACTCAAGTGCACGGACGAACAGTTCAAGGAATCCTGGGAAGCGGTTATCTCAACGTTAGAAGACACTGAGTTCAATCGGGGGATTACATCGTCGGAAATTGGGCTCTTCAATGTTGCCGCCTCCGTCAGTAATCGTTACCAAGGTCAAATCAGCGAAAACGACCATGCGAGGGTTCAGCGCTTGGTCGATGAGGCGACACCAAACCTTGGGGAAGACGCATACAGTTGGCTCTATTTCTACAAGACTTTTGTCGACAACCCGGGTGCTAAGTACACAGTGGCTGAAACGGACGCTTCGGCCAAGGTCTTGCTCTTTTTCGCCTCACACGGTGCCGCCCCTACACTCAAAGTCAAATCATGAGTGGGGCAAAGGCTGGGTCGCAGTTCGTGAGCACACTTGCGATTGTGCTAAGCGCAAGCGCAATTCTAGTTGGGTGCGGAGAGAAGAATGAAGCGCCAGAAGCCTTGACGAATGCTGGCATTCGGCAATTAGTGCAAGACAAATGGGACTTTACAGAAAACTCTGTTGCTTCATGCATGAAGAAGGAAGGGTTCTCGTACTTTCCATATGCGCTAGATGAATCTAAAATCTCGATGCCAACAGGTAACAACACCGACGCCCGTTTTCTCGAAGTGACCTTGACCGTTGCTGAGGCCAAGGAAAAGGGGTTCGGCATCTCGACTGTCTTGTCCCGAGGCGATGCCACGGACGTAGCTTTGTCTAAGAACGATGAATACAAGGCGACGCTTGCCGATTCTGAACATGTTGCCTATCAACTTGCGCTTGACGGTCCAGAAGGTTGCCGCGCAGCGGCAGAGGAAGCCGCCCAAGGCAAGTTTGGGAAGCGTGAAGCAAAGCAGCAGAGCGCCACTGAGGCTATTCGAACGTATGTCTTTACGAGCCCCGAGTTCGACAAGATCGGTGAAAAGTGGGCGTCCTGTATGAGCGGTCGCGGATGGGAGAACGCCGAACTAGTTGAGTTTGACAGCGTCATTCAGAAGGACGTCTTGGACCGGATGGACGCGATCGTTGTTGTTGACGAGCCGGTCAACGAAACGGATGTTCCTGTTGTTCGCTATCCGAACCGAGAACTTGATGAGATCCGTCGATTCGAGATCGGTGCAGCAGTTGACTATATTGAGTGTTTCGACACCGTCCGAGACGACTGGAGTGCTCTTCTGGATTCTGGTTATGAGCGGCTCTCAAAGTGACAAAGCAACGTATCCGTTCCGCTCTGCTGCTCGCGGGACTGCCAATTCTCTCAGCTGCTTTGATGTGGGCCGCGATGTCCTACATCAACCGGCCAGATAGCGCTGGTGCTGCAGCATTAGTTCCGTCGGTGATCTCCGAGGAAGTCCAAGAGCAGGAACTAGAGTCTGTCGTCACCTCGCGCGGCGACGTGGTTGAGGCAGACTCAGTCGACATCCGCCCGAGTGGAGAAGTTGGCTACCTCGAGGGAGAAGCTGTCTACACCGGATCAGTCGCGAAGGTTGGAAGTCGGGTTACCAATGGAACGGTGCTTGTCGAGATTTCCGGAAGACCAGTGTTTGCCATTGAAGGATCGACCCCGATGTATCGGAGTTTGACACTTGGTGCAGTTGGAGATGATGTCAAACAACTGGAGCGAGCATTGTCCAAGATGGGGCATTTCCGGGGCAGCCCGGACCGGGCTTTCGACAAAGCAACCGCGAGGGCGGTTGTTGCTCTTTACTCAAGTGCCGGACACGAAGCAGTGAAGGCAGACGCGATCAGCGATTCCGGCGAAATGAGCGAAAACACTTCGGGCGCTTCCTCCAAGGTAATGAGGTCCCGCGCTTCGAACGCGCCCGTTATGGTGCCACGCGGTGAGGTCGTGTTCATCCCACGGCTGCCGCGGCGGGTCTCAACGGTTGCCGCCAGGGTTGGCAAAGTCCCAGGCGACTCCATTTATACGCTCACAGGTGACAAGACCGTTGTTGTCGCCAACATCCCCCCAGACCAGGCCAAACTTATTCGCAAAGGAAGTGAAGTTTCGGTTTCGGATGCCATCTCAGGTGTCGAGGCTCGCGGTACGGTTTCAAAGGTCGCTAATCGAGTAGATTCGAGAGGCACAATCCCGATCAAGATAACTAGTTCTGACGATATCCGGGATTTGGTTGGTGCGAACGTAAGAGTACGGATCCCAGTCTCGGCGACGAAGGGCAAGGTCTTGGCCGTCACGCCTGCTGCTGTCTACACAGCAGATGATGGCAGCACGTACGTCGACCTCATTACCGATGACACGCCTGGTGCCGAGGTATCTAAGCGTGTGAAAGTTCGCTTGGGGTTAGCTGCTAACTCGTTGATAGAGATCAGGCCGGTGGGTTCTCAATTGAAACCTGGCGACCGCATTGTGATTGCAAAGAAGTGAAACCTACACGGCTAGTACTTCAAGACGCAGTGGTTTCGCTCCTCGCGAGACCAGGAGGGGCCTTTCTCACTGCGCTCGGAGCAACGATTGGGGTCACGGCCCTCGTTGCCGTCGTGGGCCTGACGACGACGGCAAGCGCTCAGATCACAAAGCGGTTCGATTCTGCTGCAGCAACTCACATCACCGTCGAACTTCAAAAGGACAAAGTCGATGTCACCGAAGACCCAGCGAGTTGGGATGCCTACCGCAACGTGCAGCATCTTAATGGAGTCAAAGCGGCGACGGCTGTTGCCAAGGTCGAAGTTCCCGTAACTGTTGCAACAATTGAAGTACTCGACCCGGTCGCGCCCGCGGAGTCTGAAATTTCCGTCATTTCTGCTACTGAGCACTTCCTTGAGGCGGAAAACTTGACGATCTCTCAGGGACGAATGTTTGATGCTGGGCACGATGACAGAGGGGAGGCTGTTGTCCTGGTTGGGCAGGAGTTGGCATCGCGGCTCGGAATCATCAGCATCGAGCGGAATGGCATCATCTTTCTCAATGACCGAACCTTTCGCGTTTTGGGCATCTTCGACGCTGAGGGTGCTCCAAGTGAGTATCTTTCGAGCGTCGTGATGCCATCGGGAATTGCGAGGGGTGCATTCGGTGTGAATGGACCAAGAGAGGTTCGTATCCGGACTTTCCCAGGAGCGGCACGCACAATCGCCAATCAAGCTCCCGTTGCGATCAAACCAGAGGCACCCGAATCCCTCAGCGTCGACTACTCTGCTGAACCAGAAGCATTGCGCGATCAGATAGGTGACGACACCGAGTCTCTGCTCATTATCGTCGGGGTTGTCTGCTTGCTCGCGGGCGCAGTGGGCATCGCGAATAGCATGCTTGTCAGCGTGATGGAGCGAACTAACGAGATTGGACTTCGACGCGCTATTGGTGCTCGCAGGGCGCACGTCGTTACCCAGTTCATGGCAGAATCGTCTGCCCTCGGTGCCCTGGGTGGGCTCATGGGCAGCAGCTTGGGGGCAATCGTCATCGTTATCGGATCTGCTATTCAAGGATGGGCGCCAACGGCTGATCCGCTGCTGTTTGTTGCCGGTGTTGTCTTAGGCGCGGTTACTGGCCTATTTGCCGGAATCTACCCCGCGTGGCGTGCTACGCGCATTGAACCCGCAGATGCACTGCGCGCCAACTGATAGCCCCCGGAGGAAACACATGAGGTTAGGAAGAGCTGTACCGCCGAGCGCGGCTCCAAAAGCACTGGAGCAATCATCGGCCCTCATTCAACTTCGTAAAGTTTGCAAGAACTATGTGGGGCCTCCATCTGTTCAAGCGCTCGTAGACATCGACTTCGAGGTTCGATCCGGAGAGTACATATCGATCGTCGGCCCATCAGGATCGGGAAAGTCAAGCTTGTTGAACGTGCTCGGGTTGCTCGATGTCCCGACATCAGGTCAATATCTTTTCAACGGAACTGAAACAGCAGTGTTGTCAGATAAAGAACGAACCGAGTTCAGGTCAAGAAATCTTGGGTTCATATTTCAAGCCTTTCACCTTGTTCGTTATCGAACCGTACTAGAGAATGTGGCCCTACCGCTCATGTACCAAGGAATCCCTTGGAAAGCCCGGATGGAGGCCGCCCGCAGTAAGCTGGAAATCGTTGGATTGAGTCACCGTTATGAGGCATTGCCAACGAGGCTTTCAGGCGGTGAATTGCAGCGAGCAGCAATTGCACGAGCACTCGTGAGCGAACCCCCGCTCCTGCTCTGTGACGAACCAACGGGCAACTTGGATGCAGCCAATTCCAGAGCGATTCTAGAAAGCATTGATGCCCTAGTCGAAAACGGGCAAACGGTCATGATGATCACGCACGACCGTGAAGTGGCCGAACGAGCTTCACGAACAATTGCTATTCAGGATGGGCGACTTGCGCGAGATACAGGTGCGATCCTGTAATGCCTAGGTTGGGTTTCTTTGCGAAATCAACGCGTATTGACCATTCGGTGTGTTGATCCAAAATGGCGCATAACTTCCTGCCACGTTGCCCCGGTCCGAAAGAGATTCCTAGGTGACGCAAAAGTCGAAACTTTCCGCTGTCAGCGAACTTGGGAACATCTCGATTCGCGCCGTCGTTGAATTAACCGTAAGGACTAGAAGTATATAGCTCAGGTCGAGCCAGATATGCTGAAATGACTGTCCATCAAGAGGGGACGAAATGTTCGAGAGATTTACCGACAGAGCCCGTCGAGTAGTTGTGCTTGCCCAAGAAGAAGCGCGACTGCTCAGCCACAACTACATTGGCACCGAGCACATCCTGCTCGGTCTTATCCATGAGGGCGAAGGAGTCGCCGCCAAGGCGCTTGAAAGCCTCGATATTTCGCTCGATGGCGTGCGCGCCCAAGTGAAGGAAAGCATCGGTCAAGGCCAGCAGGCCCCGAGCGGTCACATTCCGTTCACGCCGCGCGCCAAGAAGGTGCTCGAGCTGAGCCTGCGCGAAGCGCTGCAGTTGGGCCACACCTATATCGGTACCGAGCACATCCTGCTTGGGCTGATCCGCGAAGGCGAAGGCGTTGCCGCTCAAGTCCTCGTCAAGATGGGCGCCGATCTCAACCGCGTGCGCCAGCAAGTGATTCAACTCGTCAACGGTTTCCAAGGTAAGGAAGCCGAGGGTGCTGGAGTGGGTGGATCCGAAGCCGCCCCGGCCACGTCGGCCGTGTTGGATCAGTTCGGACGCAATCTCACGCAGGCGGCCCGCGAAGGCAAACTCGATCCTGTTGTTGGACGTCAGGCTGAGGCCGAGCGCGTCATGCAGACCTTGAGCCGCCGCACGAAGAACAACCCCGTACTTGTGGGCGAACCGGGCGTCGGTAAGACCGCTGTCGTCGAGAGCCTCGCTCAAGACATCGTGCGCGGCGACGTTCCTGAAACCCTGCGCGACAAGCAGATTTACACTCTCGATCTCGGTGCTCTCGTGGCCGGATCCCGCTACCGTGGTGACTTCGAAGAACGCCTCAAGAAGGTGCTCAAAGAAATCCGTACGCGCGGCGACATCATCTTGTTCATCGACGAAATCCACACCCTCGTTGGTGCGGGTGCCGCCGAAGGCGCGATCGATGCGGCGAGCATCCTCAAGCCGATGCTGGCTCGTGGCGAACTGCAGACCATCGGTGCCACGACGCTCGATGAGTACCGTAAGCATTTTGAGAAGGATGCGGCGTTGAACCGTCGTTTCCAGCCGGTGCTTGTCAATGAGCCGTCTGTTGCTGACACGGTCCAGATCTTGAAGGGTCTGCGCGACCGTTACGAGGCGCACCACCGCGTCACCATCACAGACGAAGCGCTTGAAGCGGCGGCTGTGATGGCCGACCGATACGTTTCGGATCGTTTCTTACCAGATAAGGCGATCGACTTGATCGACGAAGCGGGTGCGCGTTTGCGTATTCGTCGCGCTTCGGCGCCGGCCGAGTTCAAGGAACTCGACGACCAGATCGAAGATGTGCGTGGTCGTAAGGAAGCTGCGATCGACGCTCAAGATTTCGAAGTCGCCGCTGCTCTGCGTGACGAAGAAAAGAACCTAACGATTGAACGCGCTGAACGCGAACGTGCGTGGAAGTCGGGTGACCTCGACACGGTTTCCGTCGTCGACGAAGCGTTGATCGCGGAAGTTCTCGCTAACGCAACGGGTATTCCGGTTGGTCAGTTGTCTGAAGCCGAGTCGAGCCGTTTGCTCAATATGGAAGAAGAACTCCACAAGCGAGTCATCGGCCAGAACGAAGCGGTCAAGGCGCTGTCGCGCGCGATCCGCCGTACTCGTGCGGGTCTGAAGGACCCACGCCGTCCAGGCGGCTCATTCATCTTCGCTGGCCCGTCTGGTGTTGGTAAGACGTGGTTGAGTAAGGCGCTCGCGAACTTCCTGTTTGGCGACGATGACGCGCTGATTCAACTCGACATGAGTGAGTTCAGCGAGAAGCACACAGTTTCGCGTCTCTTCGGTGCCCCTCCGGGATATGTCGGATTCGAAGAGGGCGGCCAGCTGACCGAGAAGGTGCGCCGGCGTCCGTTCAGTGTGGTGCTGTTCGACGAAATCGAAAAGGCCCACCCAGACATCTTCAACTCGCTGTTGCAGATCCTTGAAGAGGGACACCTCACTGACGGTCAAGGTCGGGTTGTGAACTTCAAGAACGCGATCATCATTATGACCACGAACCTTGGTGCGCGCGAAATTGCGAAGGGTGTCAACCTCGGGTTCAGCCAGGCTGGCGACGCTGTTGGCAGTTACGAACGCATGAAGGAACGCGTTTCGACCGAACTCAAGCAGCACTTCCGCCCTGAGTTCTTGAACCGTGTTGACGAAGTCATCGTGTTCCCGCCATTGACTCCAGAAGAGATTCTGCAGATGGTCGACATGATGGTGGCTTCGCTCGAGGCACGTCTAGCCGAGAAGGACGTCGACATCGAACTCACCCAGGCCACGAAGGAACAACTCGCGGCCACGGGCTTCGATCCGGTGATGGGCGCGCGGCCGTTGCGTCGCACGATTCAGCGTGAGATCGAAGACGCGCTCGCCGAGAAGATGCTGTTCGGTGAAGTGCGTTCCGGTCAGATCGTTGTTGTTGATTACGTGAACGGTGAATATGTTTTCACCGCGACGGAGAAGGCGACCCTCCAACTCACTGAAGGACTCAGCGAAGTGGGAGCGATCGAATCGGGTGTTTCGAGCGAGTAACCCTCACTGCGCAAGCATGGCCCTCACTTCGGTGGGGGCCATGCGCGTTTTGGGGAAGTTATGGGGACCTCTATTGGGTGCAAGGGGTTAGTCGCCTGCGCCAAGTACGAACAGGCCATCAGCGGTCAGCGAAACGAGTTCGTCGTCAAGCAGTGAATCGAGACACCGTTCGCGCTGATCGGCGTGTGGCCACACCACATCGAGTAGGGGTTTCGGGACTGGTTGGTCCGCCTCGCGAAGCACTGCCATCAGCCGGCCCCGACATTGCCGATCCGTGCCCGCCCAGGCTTGGCCACGCGGCTTTGGCAGTTCAGACTCCGGATAGCCAGCCGCTCGCCAGGCACACATCTCGCGCACGGGACACGCAGCACAATCGGGGGTTCGGGCAGTGCATACGACCGCACCGAGTTCCATCGTGGCGGCCGCCCAGACGTGTGCATCCTCAGCGGGGAGCAAGCTAGCAGCAAGGTCTCGTTCAGCCCGGGTAATCGACGCCGATGGTCGTTCCACGCCGGCGACAAGCCGTGCGAACACGCGCCGCACGTTCGTGTCCAAAACGATGGCTCGCCCGTCGAACGCGAAGGTATGGATCGCGGCGGCCGTGTAGTCGCCAACGCCTGGCAGAGCCAGCAGCGCATCGAGATCGTTCGGGACGGCTCCGTCGTGGTCGCGCACAATCACGCGTGCCGCCTCGTGGAGCCGTTGTGCCCGGCGCGGATAACCAAGTCGACCCCACGCTTGAAGCACCTCGGCCGACGACGCATTAGCAAGATCAGCGGGTGTCGGCCAGCGTTCGAGCCACGTCTCGAAAACGGGAAGCACGCGCGCCACGGGCGTTTGCTGCAGCATGAACTCGGACACCATCACGCGCCACGGGGCTCGGTCGTCTCGCCACGGCAAACGGCGTTGATTTTCGTAGAACCACGCACGTATGCGTGTGTGCGTGAACTTCAGATCAGATTGTGCTGGGGCCATGGCGCAACGATCATCTCATGGTCACGACTGCAATGCGGCCTGAGTCGTTACCAGTATGGGGTCGTGGTGTGAGCCTTGAGGTTTCGTCGGCTCACGTTGAACGGAGAAGATCCAACCGAAGTGGGAGAGAGTCGCCAAAATGCCAGATAGCGCGATTATCAACCAGAATGGATCGGCGGAAATCATTGTCCACGTGGTGAACCCAATGTATGCGGCAGTCGCGCCGCTCAAGAGGTGGCCAAAAATGGAAATGGAGAGTGCCGACCCTGACTCGGGTTGAGAGGAAGCAGAGGTTGCAACCGCAAGCAGGCTCGCAATGATGCAAATGGCTGCGGAAGCGGCCGGAAAAAGCAATTCCACCCCGTAGTAGGTGGTGTCTACGCCTGCCGGTGCACGATCAGAGACGATGATGACGCCGATGGCCATGGCGGCGAAATAAATCAGCGTGACTAATACGTGCACGCCGATCGATCTGGACAAGAGTTGCTTATAGGTAGTCACTGGTTCCCCCTATTTAGTTGTGGCGACTGCTTGATTCTTCCGGTTAGTTTTCCAGATTCTGGCTGATGCCCAAACGCAATACACGACCCACCCGAAGTGTAGGGCCATCACGAACAAGCCGGCGAACGAGAGGATGAAATCTGGCTCAGTCGTGAGGTCTGCAAATGTTGAAGGCCACCCGAGGGCCTTGCCGATGAGCCCGCCGATGACGTGAGCGAGCAGCATGATGGCGAGTCCAATGATCGGGCCTTTGCTTCCGAATGCTGAGGCAGCGAACGAGAGCAGGACCGCGACGCCACCAACCACAGCAGACGCGGCAGGGATGAGATACAACACGAAATAGAACATCATGTCCTCTCCTGTACCGAACACGTTTCCAATCAGCAGGAAAACGACGAAGAGCGCGGTTGTGATCATGTACCAGCCCATCGATCTGAGCATGAGTTCTTTATAGGTAGTCACTGTTCCCCCTGACAACTGCGGCTTGCGCTCACTTCGAGTGAGTTCGCTGAAGTCAAAAATACCGCACGAAGACTTACGCGTACCTGAAGTTGAGGAAGGTGAGATCCGCAAGTCGTCTCAGGGTTGAGTGAGTGCGCTGCGCCTTGTGCGGCGCAGGAAGTTCCAAACGCTCCACATCAAACCGACATGAAGTGCTGCTGCAGTGCCAGCGCCGATTATGGCGATTAGGTCGCCGCCGTTGGGTGACCCCTCGAGGATTCCGAATATCAACGTATATCCAGTCAAATACAGGGCGGGCGTGTGCAGTAACGCTGAGATACCTAACCCGATACTGAGGCCTTTTCGGTTTCGAAAGCAGAGCGTGGCAATCGAAGCGATGAGTACCAGAACCCCTGCAACCGCGGTCATGAACGGGACAACGAGGGCTAAATCATCTAGGTATTGTTTTTCGCCGCCGTTGTGAGATCTCACGAACTCGATCTTCAACCAAAACGAAGCGAACAGCACCAAGGTGGCGAGTGCATATAAGCCAACGGAGAGCAACGCGAGTCTCTTGTATTCATTCATCGCCGAACTCCCACGATCAGGCTCCAGTACACAGGCTCCATTGTTCAGGATCCATTCTTCAGAGTGCGAAATGCGAAGGTTAGGTTGCATCGGTTGCCGTTTGTGCTATCGTTTTTCGATAGTTGGATATCGATGAACGATAGGAAACGTAATGCAAAAAGCAATCATCCTCGCGACGCGAGGCACAATCGTATTTTTCATGGCCTTGGCATTTCTCGGGCAAATCGTCATCATTCCCTTCCTCGCGACTGAAACCGCGCAAACGTACCCAGAATTCGCGCATCTGAAAGTTTTCGGAATCGTGGGCTGCATCGCGATTGTTCTATGTGTGCAAGTCGCTTTAATGTGCATGTGGAGGCTGCTCACACTCGTGTCGCACGAGGCAATTTTTGATCCGAGGGCTTTCGCCATCGTAAATGTCCTGACCGGTACCTTTTTCGCCGTCGCGGTCCTCGCAGTCGGCTCGCAAGTGGTACTCGCAGTTGGCGGTGCAGGCCACCCCTCGCTTCTGTTGTTCGCAACCGTCACATTCTTCGGAGGCATTGGCCTTGGGTTGCTCATGCTGGTGATGAAAGAACTTCTTCGTAAAGCTGCCACGTTTGCGCGAGACCTCGAGGAGGTCATCTGATGCCGATCGTCGTGAACCTCGATGTGCAGTTGGCGCGCCGGAAAATGTCGGTCGCGGAACTGGCCACAACCATCGGCATTACCCCCGTCAATGTCTCGGTTTTGAAAGCGGGCCGGGCGAAGGCTGTTCGCTTCACAACACTCGACGCGATCTGTTCCGCGTTGGACTGTCAGCCCGGAGACATCTTGAGTTACGTGCCCGAATCCACAGCCAAAGGCGAATCTCAAGCTTGAACTTGGTCTTGAATTTGGGCTGGCCGTGGCGCGTTGAACACTGCTGGCGCGTGCGCCCGTTTACGGTGGAGTGGTGAGTTCTCCTCAGGTCAGCCGTGACGTCTATTGGCGCAGGCGGCTCGTGGCTCTCGCGATCCTTATCGCTCTCATTTGGGGGACCGTGCAACTCGTCGGTCTTGTCTTTGGCAACGACGAGAACGGCGAGAAAAAGTCGGCTGGTACTTCCTCGTCAGCAACGCCTGGCCCAACCGATGCCCCCGCCGACAACCCCGATCCGACCTCAGAACTTGGGCAAGCAGTGCCCATCTCACTCATCACCGCCACCAAAAAGTGCGATCCTGAAAACGTCAGGATCCTTGCGATGGTGCCCGAAGGTCAGCAGGCAGGCGGACCGGTAAACGTCGAATTTCTGATCAGTTCGCTCGACGCACACGCCTGCACCTTCACCCCCGCCAAACGCGACCTGCTCGTCGTGATCGAAGCAAACGACAAAGCTGTCTACGACTCGTCAGTGTGCCGCGAATCCTTCCTGTCGAACCCGGTGCTCGTGGCTCAAGGGTTCGGGACTCTCGTGCGCACTACGTGGAGTGGCAAGGGTTCAGGCAAAGCGTGCAGTGCCGACGAGGGGTTCGTCCACGGCGGCACATTTGTGATGAAGATCGGGACGCTAGGCGGGGAACCGGACACCACCGAATTCGTCTTGGCGGCAGCACCCAAACCAACCCCAACCCCAACGCCGACTGCGAGCGGCACGCCAGCGCCTTCGCCAACCACACCATCGAGCACGCCAACAAACACGCCAACGCCAGCGCCGACGGCCCCTAACCACGACTAGGCCACAAGCGGCCTACGCAGCCAAGGAGATCAGACGAATCGTTCCATCATCGAGGAGTCGGCAAGGCGTGAAAGCCCTTCGCGGACACCACGGGCACGAAGTTCGCCCACACCCTCGACCGTTTGAAGGTCGTCGAGGCTCGCGGCCATGAGGCGCTGCAAACTGCCGAAATGTTCGATAAGCCGATCAATAACTGAAGACGGTAGGCGAGGCACATGCGCCAAAACGCGGTAGCCGCGCGGGGTGAGCGCCGCATCGAGATTGATCGTCGCGCCGAGACGCAAAGCGCTCGCCACAAGATTCAGATCCACGAGTTCTTCTTGGCTGATGCCGTCTAAGGCCTCCAGGATCGCCTCGACTTCGCCTTCTTCACCCGTCGGCAAATAGTCGCGAATCACAAGTTCACGCTCGGCAAGAACGTCACCAACGAGTTCTTCGGTCTGCATCGCCAAAAGGCGACCATCGGTACCCAACTCGAGTACGTAGGCGTCGATCTCATCAGCAATGCGCGCGACCATCTCAAGGCGCTGCGCCACCGAAGCAATGTCACGAATCGTGACGAGATCTTCAATCTCGAGCGCAGTGAGTTCGTCGGTCACTTCATCGAGACGCGTGCGATAGCGGGCCAACGTTTGTAGTGCCTGATTGGCGCGACCAAGAACCGCAGCCGGCTCTTCAAGAACGTACCGGTTGTCATCCAAATAGAGAGCGATGATGTGCATCGAGGCCGACACAGAAATCACGGGAGCGCCGGTCTGCTTCGCCATCCGATCCGCAGTGCGGTGGCGTGTGCCGGTTTCTTCTGTCGGAATAGACGGGTCGGGAACGAGATGAACCCCGGCACGCACGATCCGGTTAGCCTCGGCGTCGAGAATGATCGCGCCATCCATCTTCGCCAACTCGCGCAGACCCGTCGCGGTGAACGGCACATCTAGGGTGAAACCACCCGAACACAGCGACTCAATCATGCGGTCGTATCCGATCACGATGAGCGCACCCGTGCGTCCGCGCAGGATGCGTTCGAGTCCGCTGCGCAGTTCGGTGCCGGGCGCAAGCGAAGCCAGCATCGAGCGAAGTTCTGCGTTGAGCGTCATAAATTAAGACTTTCCCCTCGTGGCCACAAAAGGTGTAACCAAGAGCATTCTAGGACCAAAGGTTGCTTCAAAATCTAGTCAGAGTGACTTTCGTACGCAATCTGAAACATCGGGATGGAGTGAACGGGCTATTGCCCGATCGCCCGTAAAGCCGAACGCAAGTCGTGAACACGGGCTACCGACAGCCCGATGCCCGAAAGATCTTCGGTGCCGGCAGGAACGATCGCGTGAGTGAATCCGATCCTCGCGGCTTCGCGAAGGCGTGCCTCGACATTGCGAACCGGCCTGACCTCGCCAGCCAAACCAACCTCACCAATCGCAACGAGACCAGCAGGCAAGGGCGATTCGCCGGCTGCTGAAAAAACCGCTAGCGCCACCGCCAAGTCGATCGATGCTTCCGTCAAACGTGCCCCGCCCACGGAAGCCGTATAAATGTCTGCAGAGCCCAAAGCGACACCGTGTTTCGTCAGTACGGCAAGGATCATGGCGACGCGGGCCGAGTCCAAGCCGCTCGATGTGCGGCGAGGGGACGGAGTCGTGGCCGGTACGGTCAGCGCTTGCACCTCAGCCAGCAGCGGCCGCCTTCCCTCCATCGTGACGGTGACGCACGTCCCTGAAACGGGCGAGGCGTGATGCGAGACGAACAGGCCAGTCGGGTCAGGCACTTCAACGATCCCGCGATCGACGAGATCGAAACAGCCCACTTCGTCGACCGGGCCGAAACGGTTCTTGGCCGCCCGCAGTAACCGCAATCGAGAAGTGCGGTCGCCCTCGAACTGCAACACCACATCGACGAGGTGTTCCAGTACGCGCGGGCCCGCCACCGAACCGTCTTTTGTTACGTGCCCGACCAACAGCGTGGCGATCCCTTGCGCTTTGGCTCGATTGATGACCGCGCCCGCGACTTCGCGAACCTGAGTGACCCCTCCGGGGACGCCGTCGATGCTCGACGAACCCATCGTTTGGACAGAATCAACGATCAACAAACTCGGTTCAACCTCATCGATATGTGTCAAGAGTCCACCGAGGTCGGTTTCGGCTGCCAGATACAACTCGGGGTGCAATGCGCCGGTGCGTTCGGCCCGCAGGCGAACTTGAGCCGCCGATTCCTCACCCGACACATAAAGGGTGCGGCGGCCGGTTGCTGCCCACCTGGCCGCGACTTCGAGCAGCAGAGTCGACTTGCCGACACCGGGTTCGCCCGCCAACAACATGACGGCGCCGGGCACCACGCCGCCACCCAAAACTCGATCGAGTTCAGCAATGCCAGACGATGTCGCTTTCGCGTCTTGGATGCCGACCTCGGCGATCGGGACGGCCGGGGAACTCACCGGGCCTGGCGTAGTGCGAGTAGTGCGTGCGGCGCCAGCAACATCGACTGTTCCCCATGATTGGCATTCGCCGCAGCGGCCGACCCATTTGGAAGTAGTCCAACCGCATTCAGCGCACGCGAATGCGTTCTTCGTTTTGACAGCCATGCCAGTCAGCCTAAATGCCGATACTGACATTCACCGGCCACAACCGGGGCCTGTTGATAAAAGTCCGGGCGAGAACCACCGTGAAAAACGATCAGAGTCGAACTTCGCCATTCGGTGTTTCAAACACGGCCGCCATGATGCCGGGGCTGCCATGTGGTGCCACCCAATTCACGTTGACGTCATCCAGCGCGATGATCGCCTTTTCGCCAAGCCAGTCCGAAATACGTTCAGGGTTTCCAGCAATATCGAGGCTCACTAGGCGGACCGTGGCTTCGGCCATCTGCGAAGGGTGCTCTTCGGCCGGTACATCCCAGCAAATCACGAACGGCAGTTGCGGGTCGGCCTTCGTGCCGTTCACACCAATCTGGCGCCACGTCAGGTTGTAGCCGTCCGGGCGGTGCCGATTGCCTGGAACCGCATGACGGCCGATCTTGTGCTCAACGGGTTCAATCTCATCCACCGAAACACACCAGCCGAGCCAGCCGCCACCCGATGCAGTGCGCTCGCGAACCGCTTGGCCAAAGGGCGCTTTATCGGATGCCGGATGATCGAGGGCTTCGACAATCTCGACGTATTGCCCGTCGGCGAGAGGCAACACCATATTGATTGTCCCGAAACGTGGATGAGTTCCGCCGGGCAAGAACTCTGCGCCGAAGAGCGACGACAATTCGGCAGCCGTGTCCTTGAGGTTCTTCGATCCAACGGCAAAGGACAAGTGATCCAGGTGCATGACTACATTCTTGCCCCCTTGTGGGCCAGTAATGTGGTGTGGGTCACTGGCCGGAGCCAGAACGGATCAGTTAGTATCCGCCGGGTGCGGCACCGGACGGCCCGCCGCGATGAATGCGTCACAGTGATTGACGAGCAAGGCGTAACCGGCTTCGCCCATGAGCGCGATTAACTCGGCGCTGCTTGACCGGAACACTGGCTCACGGCCGACATGCGCTTCGGTGTTGGAGGTGCAGTACCAATCCAAGTCAGCGCCACCGGGGCCCCACCCAGAACGCGTGTATTCAGAGATTGTGGTTTCGGTGTACGTCTTTCCGTCACCGGGATCCACTTCACGGAACGTGCGGCGTAGAGGCAACTGCCAACACACGTCAGGTTTCGTCTCTACCGGATTGAGGCCAGTTGCGAGCGCGTGCGCATGGAGCGCGCACCCGTATCCGCCCGTGAAATCTCGTGAGTTGTGGAAGATGCACGCGCCGCCGAACGCGCGCGTCTTGCGGTCGCCATCGGCGTCCACTTCTGTCCACCCGTTTCGGTGGCCTTCGTCATGCATTTCCCACTCAGTTGGGTCGAGTTGCTCGACAAACTGGCGTACTCGCGCCTCGTCTTCGTCGCCGCTGAAATGCGCACCCAGTGTGCAGCAACCCACCTCGGGGGAGGTGTCGTAAATGCCGGGGCAGCCTTGACCGAAGATGCACGTCCAGCGAGATGTCAACCAGGTCAGGTCGCACCGGAACACCTCATCAGGGTCGTCCGGGTTCGTAAACTCAACGAAGTTTCGGGGGAAGCCGAGCGCAATTTCAACCATCGGAGTAAGCCTAACCGCCTGGCGCCGGCCGAACACGGGTTTGGGACTCGCGAAACGCGACGCCACGCTTTCTCAGAACCGTGGGCGACGACGAGCGGTCACATAAGTAGTCAGGGAGCACCATGTTTCGATGCGGGCCCACAGATTACGCTGAGAAGGTGAGCATAGAACCGCCGCGTATTTCGCTATCGACTTCCTCCGTGTACCCGCTGGGTACCGCTGCGGGATTTGAGTTGGCTAAACGCACCGGATACGACGCCGTCGAAGTGATGGTGGGCGTAGACGACGTTTCCGCCGACATCAATGCGGTGCGCGCGCTCTCGGAAGCACATGAAATTCCGATCGCCTCCGTCCACGCGCCATGCCTGCTTGTGACTCAACGAGTGTGGGGGACTGAACATTGGGGCAAACTCCATAAGGCCGCCGAAATGGCCATGACTGTAGGCGCCGAAACCGTCGTCGTTCACCCGCCGTTCCGCTGGCAGCGCGAGTACGCTCGCGGTTTCGTCAAAGGTATTGCGAAGCTCGAAGACGAGTACCCCGTCACCTTTGCGGTCGAAAACATGTATCCATGGCGTACCGGAAACCGCGTCTTTCAGGCCTACGCGCCCGGCTGGGACCCCTCAGATTTCACCTACAAGAACGTCACGATCGACTTTTCGCACGCTGCCGTAGCACGGATTGACACGCTAAAACTTCTGAAGAACCTCGGTGAACGCGTCGCGCATATCCACTTGGCCGACGGAACCGGCTCGGCACTCGACGAGCACCTCGTACCCGGCCGCGGAACACAAAACTGCGGTGTCTTACTTGAACACCTCGTCGCTACTGGTTTCACAGGGAACATCGCGGTAGAAATTAATACTCGCAAAGCAGCCGACGAGGCAGCCAGAGAAGCAGACCTACTGGAGGCACTCGCCTTCGCACGCTTGCACACGGCGCCAGTCGCGACAAAGAACAGCGACACGACCGGAGCTTGACTCAATTACAACCTCAGTTTGAACCGGCCTCGTTGAGGCTGCTCAAGCGATGGGCTGTGGTCGAGCCAACAATGAGTTGCAACTGGTGGAACAGCATGAGCGGCAAGATCATGAGGCCAAGCGAAGCGTCGGGGAACAGTACTAGTGCCATCGGCAGACCCGACATCAGCGACTTGTTCGTCGCCGCAAAGAACGCCGCAATCTGACGTGGGCGACCGAAAGGTTTGCTACCGAACCAGGCAACGAGTGCGGCCACCGTAAACAAGAGCACGCACACCCCAACGATCAGCGCCAAGTTGGGCAACGAGACTGCATGCCAGACGTTGGCATTCGTGCCACTGCTGAAACCGATGTAGACAATGAAAACGATGATCAATTTGTCATAGCTGATCAGTCGCGAATCTGACGATGCGGCGCGAGGCCGGACGAACCGCCGTGCGACCTGACCGACAACGAACGGTGCCAAGAGAAGGCCCACGATCCGCAGAATCGCGCCAGCATCGATCGACACGTTTTGGCTGAGCAGCACGCTGACGAGCAAGGGTGTGATGAAAACCCCCAACATGCTCGATCCGGAAGCAGAAACCACCGAGATTGATCGGTCTCCGCCCGCGATGCTCGTCAGCGCGAGGGCCGTCTGGACAGTAGACGGGACTAGCGTCAAGTACACGATTCCGGTGACTATCGGCGCCGAAACGGCATCGCCAGCGAGAGTTTGAAAGGCCCACCCCATGAATGGAAAAAGCCCAAACGTAATACCCCAGATGAATGCGTGGACACGCCAGGCGCCAAGCCCGCTCATGACCTCGCGTGTTGGCAACCGGTAGCCGTGCAGAAAAAACAACGCCATGACAGCGATCTCAGAAAGGGCCAGCGCGTAGTTGAAAACCGATCCTGTCAACGGCAGAATGATGCCGAGCGCTGCGAAAGCCAACAGCGCCGCAACGAAGGGGTCGAAACGAATACGCACACCCTGAGACTAGGCTCACAGTATGGGCAAACGCACAGCAGTCCTCGGTGGCGGAGTCATGGGCAGCACCTTGATGCGCTCGGTTATCGCGGCAGGACACCCCGACGTCGTCGTGATCGAAAAGAACCCAGAACGCGTCCAAGAACTCGTTCGCGACTATCACGTGACGGCCGGCCCGGAACTCGAACTGATCGACGGTGCGGACGTCTTGATTCTCGCGGTGAAGCCGCAGGATGTTCCCGCTCTGTTGCCCCAACTTGCTGGCCGAGTATCTGATGCGACGATCGTCGTTTCGCTTGCAGCCGGCGTCAGGACAGCAACACTCGAAGCAGGACTGGGGCGTCAGATCCCAGTCGTGCGAGTCATGCCCAATACGCCAGCGGTCGTTGGTGAGGGAATGTTCGGTGTGTCGCCAGGTGTCCATGTGTCGGCTGAACAGTTGGCGTCGGTGGAGGAACTGCTCGCGGCAGGCGGCAAATCGATCGTCATCCCCGAGGATCAGCAAGACGCATTGACGTCTGTGTCGGGTTCGGGACCCGCCTACGTCTTCTACCTCGCCGAAAGCATGATCGCGGCCGGTGTCGCCGAAGGGTTAGACCCGGACGTGGCGAGGCAGCTCACCAATCAGACGCTCGTGGGCGCCGCGAAACTCTTGGCCGAATCATCTGAATCGCCAGCAGAGTTGCGACGCCAAGTGACGTCGCCCAAGGGAGCCACCTACGAAGCGACCACGACGTTCGACGAGTCGGGGGTCGCTGCAGGCCTCGTGAAAGGCATCCGGGCTGCCGCAAAACGATCTGCGGAACTAGGCTGAAAGGCATGGAGGAATCGGACACAAACACAGCGCGCGACTACGAGCGCGCGTGTGTCGTTTTCGACGAGAGGCTGACCGAATACAACTTCGGCCCCTCCCATCCGATGGCGCCAGTGCGCGTCAAGCTCACGATGGAACTTGCGCGTGATTTGAACGTGCTCGATGACGTCGACATCGTGCCAGCGCGACCAGCCACTGAAGATGAACTGGCGTCGGTGCATTCGGAAAAGTACATCGAGCAAGTAATGCACGTGTCGAAGCATCCAATTCATAGCGAACCGACGGCCGGGCTAGGCACAGAAGACAACCCGGTTTTTGAACACATGCACGAAGCAAGCGCGTTGATTGCCGGTGCGAGTCTCGAAGCGGCCAAGCTCGTGTGGACGGGCGAGCGACGCCGAGCGATCAACGTGAGCGGCGGGCTCCATCACGCCATGCCGAACCGCGCGAGTGGTTTCTGCATCTACAACGACATCGCCTTGGGCATTCGTTGGATGCTCGACAACGGCGCGGAACGCATTGTCTACATCGATGTCGACGCGCACCACGGAGACGGCGTGCAAGCGATGTTCTATCACGATCCGCGAGTCCTAACGATCTCTTTGCACGAGTCGCCCAAGACGCTGTTTCCAGGTACTGGCTATTCGACAGAAATTGGTGCCGAAGGGGCTGAAGGTTCGGCAGTGAACGTGCCGCTGCCGCCAGGCACGTCCGATGCGGGCTGGTTGCGTGCGTTCTATGCCGTGGTTCCGCAACTCATTCGCGAATTCAATCCGCAAGTGATTTTCAGTCAGCACGGTTGCGATTCGCATATGGACGATCCGCTCACCAACTTGATGCTGACTGTCGATGGTCAGCGGGCGGCGTATTTGGCGATCCGCGATCTGGCCGATACCTACACAAAGGGCCGCTGGATAGCGACGGGCGGCGGCGGCTACGCGGTTGTGGACGTCGTGCCTCGGGCTTGGGCGCATCTCATCTCGATCGTTGCCGACAACCCGCTCGACCCGCAGACGCCGACTCCTGAAGCTTGGCGTGAACACGTCTTGCAGATGCGCGAACAGCCCGCACCGTCTCGCATGACGGACGGCCGCAGGGCCCTCTATCGCCCGTGGGAAGAGGGCTACGATCCGGCAAATTGGCTCGATCGGTCAATTCAGGCGACGCGAACTGAGGCGTTTCCCTTGTTCGGCTTGGACCCCCACCTCTGAGACTCTGCGCACATTTCTTGCGAATGACGCAAAATGGCGGAAAATGGCACTACCATTGCGAATTAAGCACGCGCAGCCTCTTCGGTGGGGAAGCCGGAGAGCGCGCGTGCCCTAGAGATTGGGGATTCCAATGACGGGCAGCGTTCGTTATTTGACGGTGGCAGAGGTCGCCGATCATATTCGCGTTTCCAAAATGACTGTCTACCGGCTTGTCCACTCGGGGGAACTTGAAGCAGTTCGTGTAGGTCGGTCGTTCCGCGTGCCAGAGCACGCGATGGAGACCCTCTTGGACAAGTCGTTTTACGACGTCGGTTGACCGCGTGACGCCTTAGGTTAGGCGTCAGCGTATTCTGGGGTGTCCCAAGTAAACATTTCTAACAAAGGGTAGTCGTGGGTTCAGTCATCAAAAAGCGTCGTAAGCGGATGTCGAAGAAGAAGCACCGCAAGATGCTCAAGCGCACCCGAGTTCAGCGTCGCCGCCTAGGTAAGTGATTTATGAGCGGGGTCGTATTGGTCACGGGGGCGGCCATGGCGAGTTCAGCGCACGTCGCTCGTACGCTGGCCGACCTGGGTTCCCTCATCGGAATCACGAAAGTCGTTGCCGTTGACACGACGTTCCCCGCACATGATCTCGGTTCAGCAAAGTTCGTGCGTGCAGATATCCGCACGAGCGTCATCGGCAAGATCATTGCCGTTGAAGATGTTGAGACCGTCATACATATGGACCTCAGCGCCACTCGGGGGCGTGCCGGTTCAGCCAAAGAATTCAACGTCATTGGCTCCATGCAAGTCATGGCCGCATGCCAACGTTCCGAGTCCGTACGCCGGTTTGTACTGATTTCAAACGCTTGCGTCTACGGCACATCGCCGAAAGACCCCGCGGTGTTCAAAGAAGCGAACACGGCTCGTGCCGGCGTCAATGCGGGGTTCCCCAAAGACGTGGTTGAGGTTGAGGGCTATATGCGTGGCTTGGCTCGCAGGCGCCCCGATATGGTCGCGACCACGCTGCGGATAGCCCAAGTCGTAACACCCCAATTCTCGACACCGCTCGGTCGGTATTTTGCGAACCCGGTGTTGCCCATCCCGATCGGTTTCGATGCGCGGCTCCAGTTCTTGCATCCAGACGACGGCATGGAAGCCATCGTCAAAGCGGCAACCGAAGACCACCCAGGCACCTTCAACGTTGCCGGCGAGGGTGTGCTGATGCTGTCGCAAGCGGCGCGAATATTAGGCAAGCCGGTGCTGCCGTTGCTGCCAATCGGCTTTGGTAGTTCGCTGCGCAGCACGTCAAAGTTCATGGGCACGACCTTGCCGACAGACCTTTCGCGTCTCCTCACCTACGGGCGAGTCATTGACACGAAGGCGTTGCGCGAAGAGTTTGGTTTCACGCCAAAGTATTCGTCGATGGATGCCTTCAATGAGTTTGCTGCGTCGCTGCGGCCAGGCGTCCTGCAATGGGGAGGCTCCCGATGGTGAAAGACGACCTTCGCTCAATCGGCCACAGCGGTGAAGCTGGACGAGGAAACCGATCCACCTCGCCATCATCGGCCGCGCGATCGTTAGCGGGCCCGGCGAAGGCCAAGCCTGCTGCGAAGAAGTCGGCACCGGCTACGCCAGTCGCAGACGCGCCAGCAAAGCCAGCAGCCAAGAAAGCTACGAGCGCCAAGGCCGCGCCAGCCAAAAAGGCCGCCGCAGCTAAGAAAACCACACCGGCCAAGAAGGCGACACCAGCCAAGAAGTCGGCTGGAGGGTCCAAAGATGCACCAACATCGACGGGCTCGGCACCCAAAAAACCTGCGGCCTCTGCATCGAAACCGACTGCGAAGTCGGAGGACTCGAAGCGACGTGCGCACCTGCGCGCCGTGCCAGACGAGCCGGCAGCGGGCGATGCGGCGAGAGCCGCAAGTGAAAAGCCCAACAACGCCAAAGAAAAAGTGCCGGCGCCAGAACCGCACCCACTGTCCTTCGACGAAGTCTTGACCTCGATCATCGAAGCTGCCCAGCGCATTTTCGGTGCGGACTGGGAACGTCAACTCGCTACGATTGTTGCGGCTGTACGCCGCCGAATGACGGGCGAATACCAGATCGACGAGTTCGGTCTCGACCCGCAATTCCACGAGATCGTCACCGCGTTATTGGAACCTTTGGCTGAAAAGTGGTTCCGCCTTGAAGTGCGTGGCGTCGAGAACATTCCGTCCGATGGTGGAGCGTTGCTCGTCGGAAATCACTCGGGAACCGTCCCAGTCGACGGAATAATCACGATGTATGCCGTGAAGAAGTACACAGGGCGCCACATGCGCGCCCTTGGTGCCGACTTGGTGTTCCAGCTGCCGATCGTGGGTGAAGTTGCGCGCAAGACTGGCGCCACGCTCGCCTGCGCCGAAGACGCCGAAAGGCTCTTAACGAGCGGCGAACTAGCCGCAGTGTGGCCCGAAGGTTTCAAGGGTGTTGGCAAGCCGTTCAGCGAACGATACAAACTGCAGCGTTTTGGCCGCGGTGGGTTCGTGTCGTCGGCGATGCGAGCACAAGTGCCGATCGTCCCTGTTTCCATCGTGGGGGCAGAAGAGATCTATCCTCTGGTTGGGAACATTCCCTCGCTCGCGCGGTTGCTCGGTCTGCCGTACATTCCGATCACTCCGTTCTTCCCTCTTTTCGGTCTGGCAGGCTTGATTCCGCTACCGAGTAAGTGGATCATCGAGTTTGGTGAACCCATCCGGACGGACGCGTACACGCCTGAATCAGCAGACGACCCGATGCTGCTGTTCAACGTGACCGACCAAGTTCGCGAAACGATCCAGCAGTCGCTCTATCGCTTGTTGACTGAGCGCGGCAACCCCTTCATCTGAGCCAGTCGCTCAGTAAACAGGGCCGTCCTACGCGGGAGCGCGGCTTTCAAGCACCAGTGCTCAGGAGCGCGCTTTCCAGACGCGACGTCCCAGATACCAAGCTCCGGCTGCAGCGCCAGCCACCGCAGCGCTCTTGACACTCGCCAACGCGACTTTCCTGCCCGTGCGGTAGTCGCGGATGCGCCAACCGTTTGCGCGAGCATGCGCACGGAGTCCAGGGTCAGGGTTGACCGCACACGGGTGACCAACGGACGACAACATCGGCAAGTCGTTGCTTGAGTCGGAATAGGCGTAGCACTTGTCCAGATCGAGGTTCTCGCGCTCGGCCAGCGCTTGGACGGCGGCCGCTTTACTCGGGCCGTGCAGCATCTCTCCCACAAGACGACCCGTGTAGACGCCGTCTTCGCTCTCGGCAACTGTGCCCATCGCACCAGTCAAGCCGAGACGCCGAGCTATCACGTTCGCGATTTCCACGGGAGCAGCCGTCATCAGCCACACTCGATGGCCCCGGTCAAGGTGCCACTGAGCCAGAGCGCGGGTTCCAGGCCAAATCTTCTCGGCCATGTACTCGTCGAAGACTTCGTCGCCCAGTTCCTC
>CALMUY010000174.1 GCA_937873005.1 uncultured Aeromicrobium sp.
GCCAAAAAGGCGATGGCTCAATACCAAACGGCTGCAACTGAAGCCGCGTTCATGTATTACGGATCAGTCACTGGCAAAGGGCCAAAACAGAGTCACGAATACACGTACGGACTTCTCGAACAAATGTGGCGCACCCGCCCATGGCTTCGCTTCCCGCCCCAACTGGCGCCTGTCTATTGGACGTAACGGCGGCAATTGAGACCAACCGGCATTCATGCGCAGATAAATGGGTAGGATCGGGCGCATGGATTATCAGGTAAAAGACCTCTCACTCGCCGACTTCGGTCGCGCTGAAATCACCCTCGCTGAGCACGAGATGCCCGGCCTTATGGCGATGCGTGCACGTTTCGGCGACAGCAAGCCATTGGCGGGTGCGAAGATCGCCGGTTCGTTGCATATGACCGTGCAAACAGCAGTGCTCATCGAGACGCTGGCTGAACTGGGTGCTGAACTGCGCTGGGCAAGCTGCAATATCTTCTCGACCCAAGACCACGCCGCTGCTGCGGTCGTTGTTGGCCCGAACGGCACCGTTGACAACCCACAAGGCGTCCCGGTTTTTGCCTGGAAGGGCGAAACGCTAGAAGAGTACTGGGACTTGTGCGAGCAAATTCTTGTCTGGCCAAACGGCGACGTTCCGAACATGATCCTCGACGACGGTGGCGACGCCACGCTCCTGCTTCACCAAGGTGTCGAGTTCGAGAAGGCCGGCGCGGTTCCTGGTCAAGAAACCACCGATAATCCTGAATACAAAGAAGTCTTGCGTGTTCTCGCGCGCTCGCTGGAACAAGACCCTGGCCGCTGGACGAAAATTGCAGCCAGCGTCAAGGGTGTCACTGAGGAAACCACAACGGGCGTCTTGCGCCTCTATGAACGCTTCAAAGAAGGCACGCTGCTGTTCCCAGCTATCAACGTCAACGACTCAGTAACCAAGAGCAAATTCGACAACAAATACGGTTGCCGCCACTCACTCATCGACGGCATCAACCGCGCTACCGACGTTCTCATCGGTGGCAAGGTCGCCGTCGTCTGTGGCTACGGCGACGTCGGCAAAGGCTGTGCGGATTCGCTCCGAGGTCAAGGCGCACGCGTCATCGTGACCGAGATCGATCCAATTTGCGCACTTCAAGCGGCCATGGACGGCTACCAAGTCGCGCGTCTTGACGATGTTGTAAGCGAAGCGGACATCATCATCACGGCGACGGGCAACTTCAACGTCGTGACGTCTGAGCACTTCCAGCGCATGAAGAATCAGGTCATCGTCGGCAACATCGGTCACTTCGATAACGAAATCGACATGGCTGGACTCGAACGCATCCCCGGTGTCGTTCGCGAAAACATCAAGCCACAAGTTGACGTGTGGGTCGTGCCCAGCATCGACGGCGGAACCCACAAGGTCATCGTCTTGTCCGAAGGTCGCTTGCTGAACCTCGGCAACGCTACCGGCCACCCATCATTCGTGATGTCGAACTCGTTCACCAATCAAGTTCTCGCGCAGATCGAGTTGTTCACGAAGATTGAAGAGTACGCCCTAGGCGTTCACATCTTGCCGAAGCACCTTGACGAAGAAGTCGCACGCCTGCACCTCGACGCACTCGGTGTCGGATTGACCGAACTCACCAAGGAGCAAGCGAACTACCTCGGAATTGATGTGGCGGGCCCTTACAAGCCTGAGCATTACCGCTACTGAGAATGCCTGCACGCACCGAGCTTTCAGCCAAGGTACTCGTCGTCGATGACGACGATGCCTTGGCTGAAATGTTGACGATTGTGCTTGCGGCCGAAGGCTTCGAAACGGCCGTCTGTCGTGATGGCCGACACGTATTGAGCACGGTTGCCAACTTCAAACCAGACGTCATCTTGCTCGACCGGATGCTGCCTGGCATGGATGGCGAGACGGTGTGTAAACGACTTCGTGAAGCATCCCAAGTCCCCATCATCATGTTGACCGCGATGTCTGGATCGAACGACATCGTTGAGGGGCTCGAAGCCGGTGCCGATGACTACATCACCAAACCCTTTCGGAATAGGGAACTCGTCGCTCGCGTCCGCGCACGTTTGCGCACCAGCGCGCCAGCGAACCAACGGATCGTTTGCGGCCCGATCGTGCTCGACACCACGTCGCACACCGTGACGAAAAACGGCGCGAGTGTTTCGCTCACGCCGCTGGAGTTCGACCTGCTCGCCTGTCTAATTTCTTCGCCCAACAAGACGTTTACCCGTGAAGAGCTCATGCGCACCGTCTGGGGCTACGAACACCCTGGCGACACGAAACTCGTGAACGTGCACATAACGCGATTGCGTCACAAAATCGAAGATGACGCCGAAAACCCCACCATCATTCGTACCGTTCGTGGCATCGGGTATCAGGCCGTTTCCAAAACCACTAGCGAAGTGTGATGCGCAACCTGACCCGCTGGTGGCGTCGCTCGCTTCGCACCCGCATGGTGACGCAAACCGTGATCTTGTCGATCGCAATGATGCTGCTCGTTGGCTGGGTGCTTTTGCACGCGGTGGCGAGTGGTTTGGCTGAAAGCCGGCGTTCAACGGTTGTTAATGAGGCAACGTCGGGTATGAGCAGAGCCCAGGGATACCTCGACGCCGCAGTTGGTTCCACCGCCGAACAAAAATCCCGAATTCTAACGCAACTTGTCGATACGTTGACCGGAACTTCTGGTGAAGAACGCACGTTTGACGTCTTGCTTTACGGCCCGCTATCGGCGACGGGGCAGACGCCCGTTCGTTCCTCTGGAGATCTCGCGATCGAAGACATTCCGGCCGACTTGGCGAAGCAAGTTGGCTCCGACACGGGCGTGTGGTGGCGATTCCACGAACTTTCCATACTCGGAAGTGCATCGGAGCCAGTGGTGGTGGCCGGCGGTCGTTTGAGTTTCGAGGGCGAACACTATGCGCTCTATTACGTTTTCTCACTCGCGGAACAGCAAGCGACACTCGATCTTGTTCGTGACTCACTTATGGTCGGTAGCGCCGTCTTGATTGTGCTGCTCGCCGGCGTCGCCGTTATTGTCGCCCGCCAGATTGTCGGGCCGCTCAAAGAGGCCCGACAGGTAGCCGAAGAAATTGCGGCCGGTGATTTGGAACGGCGAATGCATGTACGAACCGAAGACGATATTGCGCGCCTGAGTATTTCTTTCAATCAGATGGCCGAAGCACTTCAAGCCCAAATCGTGCGCCTCGAGAATCTGTCGCAACTCCAACAGCGGTTCGTTTCAGATGTGTCCCACGAACTCCGCACGCCACTCACGACCGTCCAAATGGCCGCCCAAGTCATCAACGATTCACGGCAAGATTTGGAAGCTCCTGCTGCTAGGGCAGCGGAACTTCTGAGCGCTGAACTTGAACGGTTCGAGGCGCTCTTGTCGGACCTGTTGGACCTCAGTCGATTCGATGCGGGCGCGGCGCGACTGGAACCAGATGATGTTGATGTCGCGGCCTTACTCGCGCGCGTGTGTGAACGGGCAGCAGCGGCCTATCCGGACTGTGAGTTCGTCCTGCATGGGGCGGACTCACCCGAATTCGTTGTTGCCGATGCGAGGCGTCTCGACCGGGTGTTTCGGAACCTCTGCGAGAACGCCGCCAAACACAGTGGCTCTGATCGTGTCGTTGTTGAACTGACGAGCGCTGCCGAAACTGTGAGTATCGACGTTCGCGACACCGGAATTGGTTTGACCAGCGAACAACAAGCCCACGTTTTTGAAAGGTTTTGGCGGGCCGACCCGTCGCGCAGCACTTCTGGGACGGGACTAGGGCTCGCAATCGTGCACGAGGACGTCCTGCTGCATGGCGCAACGATCCAGGTGACGTCCAACGAGTCCGGTGGCTCCACATTCCGAGTGGTGCTCGGCCGCACTGCCCAGTCACGCGGCCGCGGTCACGTGATCGAAGGCCCCACTCATGAGTAGCCGAACCGCACTGATTGGTGCCGTGGTTTCCTCCCTTTTTGCGCTAGGGGCATGCGTCTCGATTCCGGTGGACGGCCCCGTGACGAAGGCCCGAAGTGACGTCGGCGCGCGTCAGTCGGCCACTCGGTTCGTGCCAGCAGGGCCGGTTGCCGGAGCCACCAAAGTCGACGTTGTTCGCGGATATATGGAGGCGATGCTCGCTTATCCGGTTGCATGGACAACCGCCCAAGAGTTCCTCACGCCCTCGGCCCAGCAACGTTGGGATCCCGCCGCTGCGCCTCCCGTGTCCTCAGGATTCACAGTGGAATCCCAACCCGCCAGCAACACGTATTGGGTTCGTGTCGATCGGGTGTCGCGGCTCGACAGCCTCGGCCGGTTCGCGGCCGTCTCAGGGTCGGAACGCATCGAACTTTCGCTCGTCAACATCGATGGTGAGTGGCGGATAGATTCGCCGCCGCAGGGCGCTTTACTCTCACATGACTTTTACCTTTCGCACATGCAGCCGTTCGAGGTGAGATTCTTCAACGAGGCCGGCACTCGGCTTGTGTCGGAGCCGGTCCACGCGGTGACTGGCGAGAAGCTCGCGACAAGTCTCGTCAATATTCTTGGCCGCGGTCCACATCCTCAGGACGTTCCTTGGCAGCGAACTTTTCTGTCCGGTTCGTTTGCGCGACCGGGCGTCGTGCCTCTCATCGACGGGGTCGCGCACGTCACAGTTGACTCGCCGGCGAGCGGCGAAAGCCAAGACGACCAAGACCGAGCATCCGCGCAGATCATCAGCACGCTCTTGAACGTGCCGGGAATTACCGGGGTGGTTATTTCAGATGCCGATGGCGTCAGGGTGGATACAACCGATCCGGACCAAAGCCCCGAAATGTGGGAACAATTCGACGTTGGGAACAACCGCGCGTGGATCCATGCGATCGCCCAGGACCGGGTTTGGCGGATCGATTCGACCACGCCACGACCGGCTCCGGGCTATTTGTCGAAATCTGCTGGCGGGGCGAAGAACGTTTCATTGAGTCGGAACGTAACTGCCGCGACGTGGGAATCTCGCGGAGTTAAGTCGGACCTCAACGGAGACAATGCTGTCGCCATTGAGGGTCAGCGGTTCTTGCCTCCGGTGGTCGATGCGGCTGACGTGGCGTGGTTCATTGACCGCCCCAGTGCCGAGTCCAGGCTCCGAGTTGTGGATTCGAGAGTCACCTCGATTGGACTTCAAGGCATTGAACGTGTGCGCGCTTTCGACCTCAGTGCCGACGGTTCGAGAGTTGCCGTCGTTGATCAAGCGGGACATGTATTCATTGCGCCGGTCATCCGCGAAGCAGAACGAGTTGTCCGCCTCGGTAAACTCACGCGCCTAAGCACCGTCGAGAACAGGGTGACGCACGCCCAATGGCTAACAAATTCGACAATTCTCTATATCCGACGGGACGCGCCCCGACAACTGCGTGAAGCCCGGATTGATGGTTCGCACTCCGTTTCTTCGTGGTCGGCATTGGGTAGATGGTTGCCTAACGTCACGGTTGAACGTCTCGTCATTTCTCCGAGCACAGTCCCGGTCGTGACGATCCTCGACTCGCGGCACCGCGTGTGGGTATGGGGCTCCGGAACCTGGCAACTCGTCTCGATCAACAAGGCACACGGGTTGTCGTAACTGTCCACAGTCGTGACTCGGGCCCTAGCGTGGAGCTGGGGTGGGGAACACGCTGAGCAGATGAGTTTGTGGCAATCAGGCGTCCTCGATTTGCTACTCGGGGTTCATTGCGCTGGATGTGAGCAGCCGGGCGAACGTTGGTGTGACGATTGTGATCAATCAGTTCGGCCCGATCCGGTAGAAGTTGACTGTGAGGTGTGGGCGGCTGGACTTTGGCGAGGCCGGCTCCGCAAAGCGATCTTGGCTTGGAAACTCGACGGCGTCGAGTCACTAGATCGGGTTCTCGGATTGCATCTGGCGTGCGCAATTATTGCGAGCGGTCCGCCCGAAAGTTTCGTCATCGTGCCTATCCCAACGACGTGGCGCAGCCGGCGCGAACGCGGCCGGCACGCAGTTCTTGAGGCTGCCAAGGTCGCCGCCGGGCTGCTCGCCATGGACGGCTACCGCATTTCGATTGAGCAAGTTGTTTCCCTTAGGCGTCAGACTCGGGATCAAGCCTTCTTGACGGCACGTATGCGGGCCGCCAATGTGCGCGGATCGATGGTGGCGAAACGGCGTCCGAGCGGTCCGGTCATCATCGTTGACGATATCGTCACGACCGGATCGACCCTGTCCGAAGCGCGGCGCGCTCTTGAGATTGTGGGAGCGCAGGTACACGCCAGAGCCGCGATTGCAGCGAGCCCACGCTGATTTCGCGCGATGGGCAACACACTCCGTAACAATTGCAAAAATTAGGTGCGTTTCGGGTGGTGCTTTGACTAGTTGGACAGATAGGGTCGAAGTACCGATTCGTTGAGACAGATTCTCGCTCAAAGAGTCGGTTTTAGATTCGCAACGACTTTAGGAGTTCTGATGGAAATCGTCGTCACTGGTCGTAATAGCGAGATCAGCGAAAGCTTTCGTAGCCATGTTGCTGACAAGCTGGAACGCATCAACAAGTTCGATGAAAGTCAACGCATTCATCGTGTCGATGTTGAGGTCACACATGCCAAGAATCCACGACAACGCGAGACCGCTGCAACCGTAGAAATCACGTTGTTTTCTCGCGGTCCGGTCATCCGAGTTGAGTCTTCGTCAGCGGACCAGCATTCCGCACTCGACGCCGTGGTCGACAAACTTGAAGAACGACTTCGTCGTGCCGTTGACCGCCAACGCCGTCACAAGTCAAAGCATGCGCCGGCCACTCTCGAAGCGGCAACCGCCGGATTGACCCTCGCTGGATCGACGGCCGCCGAGTCCGCGGACGAGCCTGCCGTAACTCATCAAGGTCCGATTGAGGTTGAGGGCGATGGCCCACTTGTCGTCCGTGAAAAGACCCACGAGTCTCAAGCAATGTCGCTCGATCAAGCTTTATATGAGATGGAACTGGTCGGGCACGATTTCTTCCTCTTTGTCGAGAAAGACTCGATGCTTCCTAGCGTTGTCTACCGTCGCAAGGGCTACGACTATGGCGTAATTCACCTCGACGTCAAAAATTGATTTGACGCTAACTAGGCATAAATAACTACATTCGTGCAATGATCAACCTGTGACAGAAGAACGCAACCTGACCAGGGTCCTCCTCGTTGATGATCAAGAATTGTTCCGCCGTGGCGTAACGATGGTTCTTGGCGCCGACGGCGACTTCGAAATTGAAGACGTCGATGATGGCGATCAAGCTATCGAACGCATGGCGGATGATCCTTTCGATGTTGTCTTGCTCGATGTAAGGATGCCAGGGCGTAGTGGTGTCGAAGTGTGTGCGGAAATCAAAGCAATCGCGCCCTCGACCGGCATCATCATGCTGACGGCCTCCGATGAAGAAGCCGACTTGTATGAGTCGATTCGCGCCGGTGCTTCGGGCTACTTGCTCAAAGATGGCTCGACCTACGATCAGGTAGCCGAAGCAGTTCGCGTGGTTGCTGGTGGTCAGTCGCTCATCAGCCCCGCCATGGCAACGAAGTTGCTCGATGAGTTCGTTCAGATGTCACGAGATCCGGTACAAACCACCTCGTTGACTGCGCGCGAACTTGAAGTCTTGCGTCTCGTCGCTCGCGGTATGAGCAATCGTGACATCGCAAAAGAGTTGTTCATTAGTGAAAACACAGTGAAGAACCACATCCGCAACATCTTGGAGAAGTTGCAGATGAAGTCGCGTATGGAAGCCGCGATGTACGCGGTTCGCAGCAAACTCATCGACGACATCTAAACCCGCACGTTTCAAGAATCTGAGCGCCGGACACGACATCGTGTCCGGCGCTCAGTCGTATGGGCTAGTTTTCCGAAACACGAGGCAATTCGACAGAACCGATCGATCTGCGCGTGCGCGCTCTCGATTGTGAGCAAAGTACTAAGATGAGCAAGTGCCAAAAATCATCGATAAGATCCTGCGCGCCGGCGAAGGCAAAATCATTAAACGGCTGGATGCGATCGCCAATCAAATAAATAGCCTCTCGGACGAGTTCGCGGCTATGACCGATCAAGAACTTCGCGATATGACAGGCGAATTCAAAGAACGCCTGGCTGATGGCGAGACACTCGATGATTTGCTCCCAGAAGCATTTGCCACCGTGCGCGAAGCCGCCACACGTGTCCTTGGTCAACGTCACTTCGACGTCCAACTCCTCGGCGGAGCGGCACTTCACCTAGGCAATATCGCCGAAATGAAGACCGGCGAAGGTAAGACGCTGGTTGCAACACTGCCGTCCTACCTCAACGCGCTGGCTGGCAAGGGTGTTCACGTCGTTACCGTCAACGACTACCTCGCGTCCTACCAGGCCGAAATGATGGGACGTGTTCATCATTTCCTCGGCTTGAGCGTTGGCGTTGTCGTTTCTGGCCAAACTCCTGCCGAACGACGCGAAGCGTATGCAGCAGACATCACCTATGGCACGAACAATGAATTCGGCTTCGACTATCTGCGCGACAACATGGCGGACGATTTGGAAAGTTGCGTCCAGCGTGGTCATTTCTTTGCGATCGTCGATGAAGTCGACTCGATTCTCATTGACGAGGCTCGAACCCCACTTATTATTTCCGGCCCAACCGAAGACGAAGTGAAATGGTACGGCGAATTCGCACGTCTCGTCGATGGGATGAAGGTCGACACGCATTACGAAGTCGACGAGAAAAAGCGAACGATTGCTGTCACTGATGCGGCCATCGATCTCGTTGAAGATCAACTCGGGATTGAAAATCTCTACGACACTGTCAACACTCCGCTGATCAGTTTCTTGAACAACGCCATTAAGGCCAAAGAGTTGTTCCGTCGAGACAAAGACTATGTCGTTATTGATGGGGACGTACTCATCGTTGACGAGCACACGGGGCGTTTGCTCGAAGGTCGCCGTTACAACGAGGGCCTGCACCAAGCGATCGAAGCGAAAGAGGGCGTGCGGATTCGTGAGGAATACCAAACTCTCGCCACGATCACGCTTCAGAACTACTTCCGTCTTTACGAGAAGTTGTCGGGTATGACCGGTACTGCCATGACTGAGGCAGCCGAGTTCGACAAGATCTACAAACTCGGCGTGGTGCCGATTCGCACCAATCGTCCGGTCGCTCGCGTCGATGAAGCAGACCTGATTTACCGAAACGAAGACGTCAAGATCGCGGCAATCGTCGATGACATTGTCGCCCGCCACCAGACAGGTCAGCCCGTTCTTGTGGGTACGACGAGCGTCGAGAAGTCTGAACGTATCTCGAAAGAGTTGAAGAAAGCTCGCATCCCGCACGAAGTGCTGAACGCGAAGCATCACGAACGCGAAGCGGCCATCGTGGCGATGGCTGGTCACAAGGGTGCCGTGACGGTTGCCACGAACATGGCCGGTCGCGGTACCGACATCATGCTCGGTGGCAACGTCGAGTTCCTTGCGGACGCGCAATTGCGCAAGCAAGGCCTCGATCCGGTCGAAACGGCTGATGAATACACGGCGGCTTGGCCCAAGGCGCTTGCCGACGCGGAGCAGTCTGTTGCTGCCGAAAAGCAAGAAGTTATTGATGCCGGCGGCTTGGCAGTAATTGGCACAGAACGCCACGATTCGCGCCGGATTGACAACCAGTTGCGTGGACGTTCTGGACGTCAGGGTGATCCCGGTGCGTCGCGTTTCTACCTATCGCTGGAAGACGATCTGATGCGTCTGTTCAAGGGCGATTGGGTGAAGTGGGTTCTCGAGACCATGCGTATTCCTGACGACGTGCCGATCGAGAACAAGCGCATCACGAGCCAAGTGGCATCGGCTCAAGCGTTAGTCGAAGAACAAAACTTCGAATCGCGAAAGAACATCTTGAAGTACGACGACGTGATGAATAGTCAGCGAACTGTCGTTTATCGCGATCGTCGCCAAGTCCTCGAAGGTCTTGACTTGCGTGATCGAGTCGTAGGCATGATCGAACGTGTCGTAGGTGACTACGTGAAAGCGGCCACCGAAGGCGCGCCCTCGGATTGGGACTTTGACGCGCTGTGGACGGCGTTGGGAACGCTCTACCCTGTGACGGTTGCGAAGCCCGATGACGCCAGCGGTGGTTTGGAAGCTTCGAAGCTAGAAATGTTGCTCGTTGAGGATGCATTGAATAGTTACGCCACGCGCGAAGCCGATCTCGGTGATGAAGTCATCCGCGAGCTTGAACGACGAGTGGTCCTGAGCGTGCTTGATCGCAAGTGGCGCGAACACTTGTACGAGATGGACTATCTGCGCGAAGGTATTGGGCTGCGTGCCTACTCCCAACGCGATCCCTTGGTCGAATATCAACGCGAAGGTTTTGATTTGTTCACCGCAATGATGGAGAGCATCGCCGAAGAATCGGTGGGTTATCTTTTCAATCTGGATGTTCAAATCAATGAGGACGGCGAGGGTGACGACGGCACACACGTGTCGGCCAAGGGCCTTGAGTCTGATTCTGCGCCGCGAGACTTGACCTATTCGGCCCCTTCTGAAGATGGTTCGGCGGTCGTCGTTGGCGCATCGGCGAGCGATTCGGACGACGAAGGTGACAAGGCACGTCAAACGGCCGCGAAGAACAAGGCCCGACAGAAGGCCAAGGCTCAGAAGCAGTCGCGCAAGCGCAACCGCTAAGACGCGCTCGTCGGCCTATGCCCATTCCAGGGCAGTGCAGCGCCAAACGCTGCGTTCGCGCGGATCGTTCACGTGTTGTAGTCGTGCGGCAATGGCGTGCGATCTACCTCGCATGACCATGCGCGCGGCTATTTCGGCCGTGTCGTCGTTGACCATGTAGAGGTGAACAGACACGATTTGGGCGCGCTGGCGGGCCGGACCTGCGGCGTGTGAGAACGTCGCGTTCACGTAGGTATTGAGTTGTGTGTGTACTTCGCGGGTCAGCCAAGGGGACAACTGGCGCGTTGGGCGAATGCCCGCGATCACCTCGGCGATCGCTTGCATGAATCGTGCGCTGCGATGGCGTAGCTCTCCGGTTTGGCTAGTTCCGCGTTCGACCGGCGCTGGTAACAGAGTGCGTGGCACTGGGATCGGTAAAGGCATCTGTTCTGGGGCGTAGACGCTCGTGCTGGTATGCCAACGGTGACCTCGGGTGAGGCCGTGCGGTTGAGGCTGCGCGGGGGACAGTTTGAACGTTGTGCTCTTCGCGCTCGTTCGCTTGTGGCGCACTGTGGGGTTTGGGAGAGCAGGGTTTGCGATCTCTGGGGTTGTGGCGATTGCTGTGCTCATAGTTGTGCTCATAGTTGTGGCTCCTTGAGGTGTTGTCCGGGTTTGATCAGATCTGGATTCGTGCCGATGACATCTCGATTGCTTTCGTGCCAGGCGGCGACGGCGTGTGCGATGCGCTGAGCGCTCGCATCGTGGGGGAGTCGGGACGCGGCGATGTTCCACAGGTTGTCTCCGGCGACGACGATGTGCACATCGCGTTGATTCACCGACGTGTTGTGGTGTTGGGTTCTCGGACTCGGATTCGGACTCGGATTCGGACTCGGATTGGGAGTCGACTTAGGAGCGAGTTCGCTGACTTGGGTGGCGACAGGACGCTCGGGGAGCGCTAGCCCGTTGAGAGCGTCGAGGGGGGACTCTTTTGCGTGCGCGGTGGAGCCGGCACCCGCGATGAGGCCGGCGATAAGCGCCGCACGCATCAGCGGGGGAGCAATCGCGATTGCTGCGTCGCGATTGATATGCGCGACGATCCACACTAGGGCGCACCACAGCGAAAGCGCCAATAACAGCGTGGCGAGAGCCACGACAAGAAGTTCTTCTGGGTTGGCGCCCTGTAGCCAAGGCAGCAGATCTGTGCGGAGAGTCATTGATTGCTTATCGATTCGTTTGAGAACTTTTGAGGACGTTTGACTACATACAACGCTTCTTGTGGGTCTGTGTCAATCGAATTTGTGGCAAAAGTTCCCACGCCTGTTACTCCTGTTGCACAGGGTGCGCATGATGCAAAACTGCTTAAATTCTGGGAAAAAGTTTTTACGAATTATCGTCAGAGGCGTAACGTGACCTCATGCGCTGGGAACGGCTCTTCGATGAGATTGAGCAACAATCAATAGATTTGGCGGCGATGGAGCGCGACGCCCTCGCCGCGGACCTCGAGTCTGAACGCTGGCAGCAAACGTCATGGCGCGACCTCGTTGGCGGGCTCGTAGAACTCGACGTGGAAGGCGTAGGGGTGCTACAAGGCCGAGTGCGAAACGTTGCTGAACTCATCGAAATCGAGTCCGATGGCCGGATTACGTGGATCGACCCCGTGCGAGTCGTTGCCGCGACGATTGCGAACCGCAAACGTGGCACGATCGGCACAGACTCGTGGCGCTCACAATTGCGGCAGGCATCAGGTCTCAAGGTTCGAGTCTGGTGTTACACGGGCGCGAGCAGAGCCGGCATCCTCGTCACGATCGGCAACGACTTCGTTCAACTGGCGAGCGAACCGAACCGACGAGACCTAGTCATACCGCGCTCAAGCATGAGTGCGGTGACAGTCACCGAGTTTCGTGCGTGAATTGCTCTTCCGCGATGGCTATCGCGGTGCGATCGTATTGTCGTGAAATGTAATCCTCGAGTTCACTTGACTCGATTCGCCAAATACCGCGGCCGCCAACTTGAATGCCACGCAATTCCCCGGAATGTAAAAGTGCGCGAACCTGACGCACCGTGACGTTGAGGGTTTCAGCGACATCGGGCACAGTCAAGAAACGCTTTTGTGACGTCATAGAGCCATTGTTTCACGTGTTGCGAAAAGTGTGGCGAACCAAACACAGGAACTGTGGAAAAAGCACCATGGCCTCCCTCAACGTGCTTCAAGATAGCCACGATATGACTGAATACACGACACCTGAGCCAGTTGCCGCAAAACGGCTTGAACACAATCCATGGCGCGACAAGCGCGTAATCATCGGCATTGCCGTTGTCTTGACTTCCGCCGTCCTTGGTGGACTCTTGTCGCTGAAGGCCTCAGCCACCGAAACATATTGGGTTGCGGCGCGTGACCTTCGAGCAGGGCACCTCGTCACGGCAGGAGACATGCGTCGAATCGAGGTATCTGTGCCGAACGAGGTCGGCGATGCCTTGGTTGCGGGCGCGTCAACACCCTCAGACGGCGTCTGGTCGCACGATCTCGAACAGGGCACGCTTATCGGCGCGTCGTCGATTCGGCGTGGACCTGCCGAAGGGCAACGTCTGCCGTTGCGCGTCGCGGCTGGTTCACTCCCGGCCGGACTGACAACCGGCGACACGGTCAATGTGTGGGTGGGCCCGGGTCAGAACTCAAGCGAACTCGATGCCCGCAGGGTCCTCACTGAAGTGCGCGTCGCTGGCGTGGCTCAAGAAGTCGGGTCGGTGGACACAACCGTGCTCGTCGACGTTGGCGAAGAGGGGCCAACCTCGGATGTCATTTCTGCGATCGCATCGGGTCACGTGACAGTGGTGCACGTCCGATGACACCAAGGAAAGACAACGACCAACGGGTTTTTGTGCTGGCGGGTGGAGCCGCATGGGAGAGCGCCGTTTTGGCGCACATCGACGCATCGCCACGGCTTTCTCTCGTCCGACGCTGTATCGATGTCGCTGACTTGTTGGCTTCAAGCAAGACCGACCACGCACACGCGGTCATACTCGATCCCTCGCTACCAGGGTTCGACGCCGGAGTCGCAGACCGCCTCGAGAACGAAGGGCTAGCACTCGTCTCAGTGGGGGCTGCAGCCCCGAGCCTGGGCGTTATGGCGAGCATCGACCTTGGTGAGTTGCATACCCTCGGCGATCTCCTCGCTACGCTCGCAGAAACCACAGCGCCAACCTCAACAACTGTCCCCGACAGTGAGTCACTCTCGAACGAAACCTCGGGTCACGTCACGGCAGTGTGGGGGCCTGTTGGGGCGCCTGGAAGAAGCACCCTCGCACTTTCGCTCGCAGCATCCCATGCGAAGTCGGGTGCGCCAACTTTGCTAGTCGATGCCGACGTACGAGGAGCCGCCATCGCGCAAATGCTTGCCGTGCTCGACGATGTGAGCGGTGTTCTCGCATCGTGTCGTGACGTGAACCTGGGTCGAAGTCGCGACATGAGCGAACACGCTTTGCGAGTGAAACCGTCGCTCGATGTCCTTACCGGAATCCCTCGGCCCGACGTCTGGCACCACGTTCGCCCAGCCGCGCTCGTACGCGTACTTGATCAAGCGCGTGCGCGGTATGAGCACGTTGTTGTCGACTGTGGCTGGGACATTGAATCCGATGACCCGATCTCCGCGGCGCGTGGCGATATCGCGCAAGCCGTGATCGAATATGCAGATCTGACGCTCGGTGTCGGCAAGCCTGACCCGATTTCGATCACTCGGCTGCTTCGGTCCGTCGGCGAACTGAGTCTGATTGCGTCGCGCCTTGAACTCGTGCTCAATCAAATGCGCCCGTCAACGCCGTGGAGCGAAGGCCAAATTTCGGACATGATTTTTGAGGTGTCCGGACAACGCCCCATGGCGTTCATCCCTTTCGATGCTGAAGCATGCGATCGGGCGTTACTCGCGGGTGAACCGGCGATCAGTGAGGCACGCGGTTCCGCATTCGAGCCGGCACTTGAACGGCTGGCAGACATGATTCGCAGCACACTTGACCCAGTCGCACGTAGCCACACATGAAAGCGTGGTAGTTTCGGCAATAATCCTAGGTTTCAGATCGTCGGAAGAGCACGAGAACAATGCAACATTTAACCCCCCTGGACGCACTGTTCCTTCATCGAGACAGGCCCGAGACGCCGCGACACATCGCATCGTTGGCGATCCTCGATCCAGGCGACCGTCCCCTCGACTTCGATTGGCTTCTCCAAGTCATCAACAAGCGTATTGACCTCGTCCCGAGGTATCGTCAAATTCCTCGCCCAATCCCCGGTGGGTTGGGTCTGCCAGTCTGGGCAGACGATGATCACTTCGATATGTCCTTGCACGTTCGCCGCTCGGCCTTGCCCAAACCCGGAACGCGCGAAGCACTACACGACCTCGTCGGGCGCCTGATCGCACGCCGACTCGACCACGACCGCCCGTTGTGGGAGCTGTACCTCATCGAAGGACTTGAAGGCGGCCAAGTAGCCATGCTATTCAAGTCCCACCAAGCGCTCGTAGATGGTTCGCATACGGTCGATTTGGCGCAAGTGTTGCTCGAAGAAACTGCTCGCGCTCGCGACATTCCGCATGAAGAATGGACGCCGCGGTCGAAGCCAAGCGCGGTGAGCGTGTTGACCGAGTCCTTGGTCAATCAGGTGCGCCACCCCGAAAGTTTGCTTGCAGCCGGTGAGTTCCGGCTCGAACGGCTCACATCGAAGCTCTCAAGCATTAGTACCGAAACCACGAGCCATGGCCCGCTGTCTGCTCATCTATCGCGAAACCGCCGGTTCACGACTGTCCAAGTGCCGCTCGAAGACCTGAGACGCGTGCGCGGTGAACACGAGGGGACGGTCAACGATGTCATCTTGGCGGCAATCGCAGGAGGCCTGCGCGGGTGGATGTTGACGCGCGCCGAACCGGTTACCGCAAAGACGAGTTTCCGTGCGATGGTGCCCATGTCGGTCACTCGCGACTCGGTTTCTGAAGGCGGATTACCCACGTCGCTCGGGCCAAAGGTGCGCGGCATGATGTTGACGCTTCCTGTCGGCGAAGCAAACGCGGTAGTGCGCCTCCACCAGGTTTCCTACGCCTTGAAGGGACACCGCGAAACCGGGTCGGCCGTCGCTGCGAACAAGCTTGCAGAACTGCCAGGTTTCGCCACCTCGACATTTCACGCTGTGGGTGCTCGAGTCGCTGAGGACCAGGTCAGCCGCGGCTACAACCTCATCATCACGAACGTGCCGGGCCCGCAAGAACCTGTCTACATGGCTGGCCAACGAGTCGCAGAGGTGTATCCGGCGCTGCCTTTGACCGGCCGACGCACCATAGCCATTGGCGTGACTTCTTATAACGGATCCGTCTATTTCGGGATCGTTGCCGACCGCGAAGCCGTTCCCGATGTCGACGTACTCGCCCAGTGCATTGTCGAGTCAATTGAAGAACTCGGCGAAACCGTTGGGCGAACGCGCGGTCGTGCACCACGCGGCAGGAAGCGCCCCGAATGACGCGCGTCTACGGGGCGGCAGATCGCGAGGCGCTCATGAAGTTGGCAGCAGGGGAGCCCATCGCAATCGACGTCGTTGAATCTGAGTCAGAAGACGAAGAGCACGAGTTTGAAGCCATGATGTCGGCCGCGGAACGTGGGCCGGTTGTCGTGACCGCAGAAGTCGAGTCGGTGACTGCGCCTGTCCGGCTAGAGAACGTCGAAGCGTTTCACGTGGACATGGATGACAGTGGCGACTTGGCTTGGTTTGCGCGCCAAGAACTCATTCAAGTCATCGAGTTCCTCACCGACTAAACGGGGACACCCGAAAAAAGGACATGGCCCCGCTGTGCGAGGCCATGTCCTTTTTGAGACTGAGTGAGACTCAGAGTTTGGTGGTTCCGAGTTCGACGTCCTTGTCGAGCGAAGCGGAGATCGCCTTGACGATTTCGGGCTCGATCTTGCGGCCGATCAGCGGGATCGCAACCTTCACTTCGGCGTCGAGTTCGAGGACGGAGGCGTCACCCGATGCGTAGAGCGTCGAAGTGCCCTTCATTTGTGCTGGCTGGCCAACGATGTCAACGAAAACTTTGGCCGTACGGGTTCCGGATGCGTCTGCTGGGCCCCACTTCTCGACCTGGATGACCCGAACGTATTCACCAGTGAGCTTCTTGACGAAGTCAGGCAGGTCGTTCTTCTCTTTGCGCTCAACGCGGATGACAGTTTCGTCGCCCTCCTGGGTTACCTCGACCGTGTATTCGGGGCTCTCTTGGTACACGCAGCATTCCTCACGGAACTCCTTGCTTGTCATGAGTTCGAAAACCTGCTCGGTGCTCGCCGGGTAGTCGTATTTCTTGTTGATCTTCATGTGTGGTTACTCCTAGGGGTTAATTCCGAGAAAGTGCGTCAATCCATGGTGCTCTGCATTTCGACAACGCGTGCGCGAAATCGTGAAAGTTCTGACGTTGGGTCGAACACATTGATGCTAGTGACCTCTGGGGCGGCGGGGCCGGTTTTGGCACCCGTGGCGTTGTGAGAAAGTTCAACTCGACGCGCCTCTAATACTTCGAGTCGTGACCTCAAATCGGCGAGGACCGATTGCAAGTGTTTGACGCCAGCTGATTGTCCGGCAATGTGTGGCGCCGTTTGCCTAGCCCATGATTCAAAACTCACGGCCTTGCCGGCCGCGTAGGTAGCAAGGGCGGTGAATTGCTGAGACTGAGGCGTGCGTCCAGACCGTTGTGCTTCGCGAGCCAGATCTCGCGCACGTCGGTGTTCATGTTCCCACTCGACTTTTGCGGCCACGTCGCTTGCATGATCTGCTTCGGTGAGGCGCAGTGCGCTGACTTTTTCGTCGATACGCTTTTCCGCCTGCGCGATAACACTGATGTATGAGCCGATGAGGTACTCGAGGTCGGCGACGGGTGTGTCGCTGTGGTCGAGGATGGCGTCAATGCTCGCCATGGAGAGTTGAGCCATGCGGCCATAGACCGATTGCTTTTGCGCCATGATTCACGCCTCGCTTTCGTTTGAGCGGACCTTCATTCGAACGTACTGCCAAATGCCGCTGACCGAAAGCCGACGGCTGATCTGGTGCCAACGAGCCATTGAGTCCACTTCATGTGCGCAATAGGCTGCCAAACGTGAAATGGGCCCGAACTGTAGGTGCGTCGATGCTTGCCGTCGTCGTTGGGTTTGGTGTCCTCGTTTCGGTTCCGGCTCAGGCATACACGCTGTATTGCAGCGGAAAAACGATCGATGAAGTGAAGGCTTGTGACACGTCGGGGTTCGCCGATCACATGCATAAGAGCTATTGGCGAGCATACGCCGGTCACAATTGCACGAATTATGCTGCGTACCGCATGTCAATCGCGGGCGTTCCCACGCCCAAAGACAAAATGGGGAACGCGAGCGAATGGGTAGCGAGTGCGAAAAAGCTTGGCTATACGGTCAATACGACTCCGGCTGTTGGTGCCGTTGCCGCTTGGAAAGCAAGCCAGAATCATGTTGGTTACGTGGAGGAAGTCGGCAAAGGGTATCTGGTTATTTCGGACTCGAGTTACAGCGCTAAGGTGTTCAAGCGGTACCGGGTGAACACGACCGATAGTTGGTATCCGAGCGAGTTCATTCACTTCCTAGGCGCCCCTGTGACAACGCCCACGCCTGCCCCCACCCCCACGCCCACTCCGACGGTCGTGGCAACACCAACACCAACGCCGACACCTACGCCATCTCCGACTCCGACGGTGGCTCCGACCGCCACGCCCAAGCCTTCGCCTTCACCGACGGTCGCTCCCGTCGCAGTTGTTGCTCCGGCGAAGACGAGCGTTAAGGTCACTGCACCGAAGAAACTGAAGCGAACTGCTACACCCAAGGTGAAAGTGTGGGTTAAATCTGGCTCCTCGGCGGTGAAGTCTTCGGGAAAGATCGAGATTTATCGCGGTAGCAAAAAGATCAAAACCCAGTCGTTCTCAAAGTCGGCTAAAGGCCACGCGACGATCAAACTCCCGAAGCAGAAAAAGGGCACTCATACGTTCAAAGTCGTGTTCAAGGGAACCAACGATTTGAAGTCGTCGAGCAAGAAGATCTCCATCAAGTTCACCTGACGAACCTGTTTCTTGCGAGACTGAAGTAACGCGATTTGCCCACTGTTTCTTGTGGGTAGTGAAGTTGTCCACATTTTCGAGATTTGGCCCCCGTACTCGACGTCATCCCGGCAATATCGGCGATGAAATCGAAAAGGCGGGGAACCAAGTGAGCTCAACACACGTGCTGGCGCAGGAGTTTCGAGTCCTCGTCCGCGAACGAGGACTCGACCCGCACCGCGATCGCGACGCCGTTCACGCGGCTGCCCTAGAAACGGTTCAGTCGCACGAATCTCGAAGCATGGCCGGGTTGGCGCCAGTACTCGATGACCCAGAGTCACTTGTTAATCAACTCATCGCCGATTTGGTGGGGCTCGGACCATTGCAGGCACTCATCGACGATCCAGAGATTGAAGAGGTCTGGATCAATGCTCCCGATCGCGTCTGGATCGCGAAGAGCGGGCGTCACGAACTGACCTCGGTCATGCTCAATGTGAGCCTCGTACATGAACTCATCGAGCGCATGTTGGCCGGCACGGGACGCCGCCTCGACATGAGCCATCCGTTCGTTGATGCGATGCTGCCTGGCGGGCACCGACTTCACGTGGTGCTTGATGGAGTGGCCCGCGGATTCACTGCGATCAATATCCGAAAGTTCGGTACGCGCGTTTCGCGTCTCGATGACTTGGTGGCGCTTGAATCGCTCACGGCGAATGCAGCGGACTTCCTGCGCGCGAGTGTTTTGGCAGGTTTGACGATTCTCGTGAGCGGTGCAACCCAAGCGGGCAAGACCACCATGCTCAATTGCCTTGCCAACGAGATCCCCGGATCGCAACGACTGATTTCGGTCGAGGAAACATTTGAACTGCAGTGCCAACACCCTGACTGGGTTGCGCTTCAAACACGCCAAGCCGGCCTTGAAGGAACCGGTGGGATTGAACTTCGCGATCTTGTCAAAGAAACCCTGCGAATGCGACCAAGTCGAATCATCGTTGGCGAAGTTCGTGCCGAAGAATCGTTCGATCTGCTCATTGCGTTGAATGCGGGCTTGCCGGGAATGGCGTCCTTGCACGCCAACAGTGCCAAACAAGCGCTCGTCAAACTCTGCACACTCCCACTGCTGGCGGGAGAGAACGTTTCTTCCGCGTTCGTCGTGCCTACGGTGGCTTCGGCCATCGACCTTGTCGTCCATATGAATATTGATGCCCACGGAAAGCGGTCTGTCAGCGAAATCATCGCGCCAACTGGCCGCACCGAACTCGGAATGATCGAAGCCGAAACGGTCTTCGGGCGCGAAGACGGGGAACTCGTTCGAGGCTCGGGCCGACCACACCGCCGAGAGGCGTTCGATGCCGCAGGGATTGATATGGAGTCGCTATGGGCGTGGTGATTTCGCTCTTCTTCGGGTGGGGACTGTGGCTTGTCATTGACGGCTTTCTTTACCCGCCTCGCGTGCAGCAACGCCAACGAAAAACCATGCCTTGGGCTGCGCGACTACTCGCTGAGGCAGGTGCATGGGATGTCTCGGTTCGTCGGCTCTGGCTCACCTCGGTTGGCACTGCGGTGGCGGCCGCAATCGTCGTCTGGTTGTTGAGTGGATTCCTCGTTTTTGGGGTGCTCGCCGCTTTCGCGGCCAGCACGGTCCCATTCCTCCTCTTACGGTCGCGTGCGGCACGACGCCGACGAGAGTTTCACGAGGCATGGCCTGACGCTGTCGACAACCTCACCTCCGCGATTCGGGCAGGCATGTCGTTGCCCGAGGCACTCATCGCGCTCGCAGAAAGCGGGCCGGAGGTGCTGCGCCCCTCCTTTGAGGTGTTTGCACAGGACTACCAAGACACGGGGCGTTTCGGCGAGAGCCTCGACAGGCTCAAGCATCGTTTGAGCGATCCCGTCGGTGACCGGATCGTGGAAGCACTCAAGATCGCTCGCGAAGTGGGTGGTGGCGATATCGCACACATGATGCGCACCCTCTCAGCATTCCTGCATGAAGACTTGCGCACTCGTGCCGAACTGGAGGCACGCCAGTCCTGGACCGTGAGCGGTGCGCGTTTGGCGGTTGCGGCCCCCTGGGCGGTGCTGCTGCTCATGTCGACAAGTTCGCAAGGCCTCGAATCATTCACGACGCCGGTGGGGGTCAGCGTTCTTGTCCTCGGCGCAGCAACCTGCGTGTGTGCCTACGTGTTGATGATGCGTCTAGGTCGTTTGCCGACCGAGCCGAGAGTCCTCGTCGCATGACGGGGGCCTTGCTCGGTGCGGCATTTGGTGCCGGACTTTTCCTCGTCGTCACTGGGTACCGAAGCGTACGCAAACCATCGCTTGAATCCAGAGTGCTGCCCTACCTTCGGGACTTGCCAGGTAATTCGCATACGCGGGCAACGAGTTCAGAACTCAGCATTGTCATCGCCGCGCGCCTACGTTCCCTCAAAGAGTCGATCGGCGAATCAGTCAGTGGATCTGCGGGAGTTAAGCGTCGGCTCGTGCGATCAGGAGCCTCCGTGGCATTGGCCGAGTTTCGTGCTCAGCAATGGTCCTACGGGATTGTTGGATTCATCGTGGCGAGCGCGGCCGGGATGCTGCTGTGGGCGACGATGAGCCTCACACCCGTCGGTGTCTTGGGTTTGTCCGTATCGGGATTCATCGGCGGTCTCTACGTAGCTGACATGCGACTCACATCCGCTGTGAATGCGTACGAAGAACATATGGCGTTGGAGTTTCCGGTGATTGCTGACCTATTGGCGTTGTCGGTAGCAGCGGGAGAGAGCCCGCTCGCCGCCGTTGAACGCGTAGTCGAAGCGAGCGAAGGGCCCCTGTCGCGCGAATTGGCACGGCTCATCGCTGAGGTGCGATCAGGTGGAACCACGGCAGACGCCTTCGAATCTCTGTCCCAACGGGTGGGCGTTGGCAGCGTTTCTCGTTTCGCTGCGACCATGTCGGTCGCGATTGAACGTGGAACGCCACTCATTGCGGTACTGCACGCACAAGCCGAGGACGCGCGAGAGGCATCGCGTCGCACACTGATCGAAACGGCCGGGCGCAGAGAAATCTTGATGCTCATGCCTGTCGTGTTCTTGGTGCTTCCCGTTGTCATCGTGTTCGCGTTTTACCCGGGCATGATCGCGCTGTCTTTTGTGAGCGGGACGCCATGACGACGGCTTCGAATCGACCACAGCCGGAACTTCTACAACTACTACACCTTCGGGGAGAAACATGAACAAACCACTCACCAACTTTGCTTTCGTCGTCCATGTCTGGGCGACCCGGACGCTCAAGAAGCCTCGTGATGAACGAGGCGATGTACCAGGCTGGGTCATGATCACCTTGATGAGTGCTGGGATCGTGACTGCGTTGACGGCAATTGCGGGCCCACGTCTTGCCACCATGTTGGACGCAGCGCTCGCGTCTGTCGGTGGATGAGAGTCTCTGACCGCGAGGCTGGCGCGGTTGTGCCTGAATTCGTGTTGGTCTTGCTCGTGTTGATTCCAGTCGTGGCAGCGATGATTCATGTTGCACTCGTCATGCATGTGCGAAATACGGTGACGTCTGCGGCGAGTGACGGAGCTCGTGCAGGCGCGGCTCAAAGAACAAACCCCAACATCGCGGTCCAACGTACGCGCACGCTCATTGGCACCGCAATCGCCGACAGGTTCGCCAGCGATGTAACGGCCGAACGTATTGATCGCGACGGATTGCGCCTACTCCGCGTCACCGTCAAGACGAGTGTGCCGCCGCTAGGTGTGGTCGGGCCCGGGACGGATGTCACCGCGACGGCGCATGCGGTGCTTCAGGACCTCGAGTGAATGCGCAAATAGCTCGGCGTGAAAGTGGAAGCGCGGTCATTGAGTTCGTCATGCTGACGGTGGTCGTGATCGTCCCGTTGTTTTACATTGTGATGGCGGTTTTTCACGTACAGCGAGCCTCATTTGGGGTGACTGCGGCGAGTGTCGCGGGTGCTCGCGCTTTCGTTCAAGCCGACAGTCTGGGCAGCGCGGAACGGCAATGGGAAACTGCCGCGAAGTTAACGCTTGCCGATCATGGAGTTGCCGAGTCGCAGATCACCCGACGGTGCGAACCGCAGTGCTTTGTGCCCGGCTCGATTGTTGAAGTACGGATTGTTACGCAGCAACCGCTGCCGCTCGCGCCCCGGATTTTTGGTGACGCTTTGACGAGTGTCACCGTTGAGTCCGTTCATCGTGAACCCTTCGGACGGTATCGAGCAGATGGCGCGTAAACCTCGCAAATGCCGTGACGAACTAGGCACTATTACCGTCGTGACGATCGGCTTCATGGTGGTGCTCGGATTGATTATCGTGGTCGTGGTCAATGCGTCCGTGGCCTTTCTTGAGCACCGCAAACTCACCAATCTGGCAGACAGCATCGCCTTGCACGCTGCCGACACCCTTGACCTCGAGTACTACCACGCGAATTCGGGCCCCAACCCCGTGCGGATCGATGCAGCCCAAGCCACAGCCGAAGCAACCGCGCGGCTTCCTGCCGACACGAACCTAGAAATGAGGGTGGAAAACGAAAACGTTTACGTCCGACTCGAGCGAGACGTGACGTTATGGATTGTGCCAGGATTACGTCCACAGGCGCACATTGTTGCCGAAGTGAATGCCGCCTTGACAGTCATGCCCTAAGCAGTTTCGGGCCGCGAAGCCTAGTCACATGCGCTGCTATGCCTAAGACCGAGTAATCTCGAAGGGTGTCCGCGCCAGAATTGTCTGAAATTATCAAGTCGCTTTCGGCTACTTTGAACTCGATCGAGAAAGTTCTCGATCTTCCGAAGATTTCGGCAGAGATCGCCGAACTGCAGGAGGAAGTTGGCGCCCCCGATTTGTGGGATGACCAAGCGAACGCGCAACGTGTCACGGGCCGCCTCTCAGCGTTGCAGGCGCAAGTCGACCGAGTCGAGAGTTTGCGTAGCCGCCTCGACGATTCGGAAGTCTTGATTGAACTCGCTGCCGAGGAAGGCGATCCGGAATCCCTCGCCGAGGCGCAGGCCGAATTAGGCCGCTTGTCTGACTTGATTGACAGCCTCGAAGTGCGCACGCTTTTGTCGGGCGAATACGACGAACGTGAGGCGCTCGTGTCGATTCGTTCTGGTGCCGGTGGCGTCGATGCTGCCGACTTCGCCGAGATGCTGCAACGCATGTATGTGCGGTGGGCAGAACGTCACGGATACCCCGTCGAAGTTTTCGACACGTCCTACGCCGAAGAAGCGGGCATCAAGTCGACCACGTTCGCGGTCAAGGCTCCCTACGCGTACGGAACGTTGTCAGTCGAATCGGGGACGCATCGTTTGGTCCGGATTTCCCCATTCGACAACCAAGGCCGTCGACAAACGTCGTTCGCTGCCGTTGAGGTCGTGCCCGTCTTGGAAGAAACAGACGAAGTCGATATCCCGGAAGAAGAGATCCGCGTCGATGTGTACCGGTCGAGTGGCCCTGGTGGGCAGAGCGTCAACACGACAGACTCGGCAGTCCGTTTGACGCACATTCCCACCGGTATTGTGGTCAGTTGCCAGAACGAAAAGTCGCAGCTGCAAAACAAGGCCAGCGCGATGGTTATTTTGAAGGCCAAACTCTTGGCAGTGAAGAAGGCCGAAGAGCGAGCGCAACTCGACGAGTTGCGGGGCGACGTGCAAGCGTCGTGGGGCGATCAAATGCGTAACTACGTGTTGAATCCGTACCAAATGGTCAAGGACTTGCGCACGGAAGTTGAAACAGGCAACACGCAGTCGGTGCTCGATGGTGAAATCGATGCGTTCATCGAGGCGGGCATCCGCTGGCGTCGAAGCCAAGAAGTCGACTGATCTCAAGCGTCGCGGTGCCGGCAGCGTTCGCTTGGCTACACCACAACGGACACAAAGGTCACAGTCCGCGGGTGTTGCTTGCTCATTTATTTGGCACTCATTGCCTAGACTCAATTAAGTGATTCGTTTCAACAAGGTCAGCAAGATCTATCCAGGTCAAAAGCGTGCCGCTCTCGACTCGATCGATCTTGAGATCGACAAGGGAGAGTTCGTCTTCCTCGTCGGCGCTTCCGGTTCTGGTAAGTCCACGTTCCTTCGGCTTATCTTGCGCGAGGTGCAACCCACCTCGGGTCAAGTCTTCGTGGCCGGTAAAGAAATCAACCGGCTCGCCAACTGGAAGGTGCCGAAACTGCGCCGCCAGATCGGCACGGTATTCCAAGACTTCCGCCTCTTGCCGAACAAGACCGTGACTGAAAATGTGGCTTTCGCACTTGAGGTAATTGGGCGCAGCAAAGAAGACATCAAAGAGCTTGTCCCTGAGACGCTCGACATGGTCGGTCTCGACGGGAAAGGCCACCGTTACCCAGAAGAACTGTCTGGCGGCGAACAGCAACGCGTGGCCATCGCGCGGGCGTTCGTCAATCGTCCGATGTTGCTCATCGCCGACGAACCGACCGGAAACCTTGACCCGGCAACATCGGTCGGCATCATGAAACTGCTGGATCGAATCAATCGCACGGAAACTACCGTCCTCATGTCCACCCACGACTCCTCGATCGTCGATCAGATGCGCAAGCGCGTCATCGAGTTGAGTGAAGGCCGCATCGTTCGTGACGAAGCGCGCGGCATCTACGGCTACCAGAACTGAGAACAATGAGCGCCATCTTTAGTGAACTTCGCGCGAGTTTGACTCGCAATACCTCGATGACGATTTCGCTCGTTGTCACGATGTCGGTGTCATTGATGCTCGCCTCGTTGGGCATGCTGCTCAACGCACAGGCCGATCGCACCGAACAGTACTTCGGTGACCGGCTTCAGTTACAAGTGAATCTGTGTACCAAGAACTCGCCTGCCGCCACCTGTATTGGCGGTGCAGCAACTGATGATCAGAAGGCTGCCGTGCGTCAGGCTCTCAGCGACAATCCCGAAGTGAAGAGCTTCACCGTCCGTAGCCCGCAAGAAAACTTCGCGCAAGCAAGCGAACTGTTGGGACAGTCGGAGACCGGACGCCAGCAGCTCGCGACTCTTGGACCGGATTCGTTCCCTGAGTCGTATTTCGTCACCTTGAAGAACCCGCAAGAGTTCGACGGCGTGATGAGTCAGGTTTCTGGCATGGATGGCGTCGGCAACGTGAATTCACTGCGTGATCTGCTTGGCCCGTTGTTTGAGATGCTCGACAAACTCCAGTGGGCTGCAATCGCCACGTCGGTGCTGTTGATCATCGCCGCGATCTTGCAAGTGTCGAACACGATCCGCATGACGGCGCACGCGCGCCGCCGTGAGATCGGCATCATGCGTCTTGTTGGCGCATCGAGTTGGCATATTCAAATGCCGTTCGTGTTGGAGTCGCTCATTGCGGCTTTGGCGTCCGCGTTGCTCGCCGCGATCGGCATGGCGGCGTTCATGTGGTTCGTCGTTTACGGCTATTTGCGGGACACGCTCGGCCGGATTACCACATGGGTTCGCTGGGAGGATGCGTTCGTCGTGATGGGTTGGACAACGCTCCTCGCGGTACTCCTCGCACTCATCCCGACACTGGTTATGACACGCAAGTACCTCGACGTTTGACCATTTTGGGCTATTGGTGAATTAGAGTCATACGTGGCAGAGTCGATTCGTCCCCACGGACCTTCCCCGGATCGCGAGCATTACATGAGTTCATTACGTCGTACCGTCGCGACGCCCTTGTTGGCACTCTCGATGAGTGTTGGGCTGATTGCAGGTGTTACCGCACCTACGTTTGCTGACTCCAAAAGCGATATTCGCAATAAGCAAAAGCAAGTCAACAAGAAACTCAAGCAGGCCAAGAAAGACGTCAAGTCTTCTGAGGCGCGCTTTGAAGCGGCCAGCAAGGAACTGAAAGCTTCTGAGAAGCGACTTGCGGGTGCCGTCGAAAACTTGCGTTCGACGCGAGGCCAACTTGTGGTCGCACAAATCGAGGACGCGCGTTTGCGTCGCGAACTTGACGAATCCGAACGCGAACTTGGTGTCGCGGAAAAGGACGTTGAAAAGGCCGAAAAGCACTTGGATGCGGCTGAACGCGAAGTTGCTCGCTTTACTGTCGATTCGGTGATGCAGGGTGATTCGGGATTGCGTGCTTTCGGAGATTTGCTTTCTGGCCAGGACCCGAGCATTTTTTCCGCACGCATGTCAGCAAAGAATTCAGTGGCAGATGCGCAAGTAGCCAGAATGCAAGAACTCGCTGCGTCGCGGGTCCTGCTTGAAGTTGAACGGGAACGCTTGGAAGACCTCCGCGACGCTATCGCACGCCAGAAGGCGCGAGCAGAAGAGAACGTCGCTCATATGGCGGTGCTAGAGGCCCAAGCCGAAGCACAGCAGCGCTCAGTCGCCAAGATGGTTGACGAAAACTCGAAGGCACGCAAAGAGGCTGATGCTGCGCTTCAGGAAGACAAGGCGATTCAAGCCGAGTTCGAACGCGAGCGCGGCGAGTTGGCGCGTCGTTTGCAGAAGATCATCGATGAAGAATTGCGCAAGGCTGGCGAGACCGGCGGCGATACCTTCGTCGATAGTGTCAGCACCTTGTCGAAGCCCGTTGCTGGTCGTTTGACGTCAAAGTACGGGATGCGCAAACACCCGATTTTGGGTTACTACCGGATGCACGATGGCATGGACTTCGGTGCACGTTGTGGTACGCCGATTTGGGCGGCGGCCAGCGGAACCGTCGTTGATCGTTATTACAGTCGCGGCTATGGCAACCGCATCGTGGTGAATCACGGTGTGAAGCGTGGTGCAAGCCTCATGACGACCTACAACCACTTGTCGCGATTTAACGTGACGAATGGGCAGAAAGTGACACGTGGGCAAGTCATCGGATACGTCGGTACGACCGGCATGTCTACCGGTTGTCACTTGCATTTCATGGTGTTGCGAAACGGTCAGCATACGAATCCTGCCAACTGGCTCTGAGCCGGTTTCGTTCGGCCTGAGAGAATAGCGACATGGTCAAGGAGTCAGGTCGCAAGATGGTCGCGCAAAACAAGAAGGCGCGCCACGACTATCACATTGAAGATACGTATGAGGCGGGCTTAGTTCTCATGGGAACCGAAGTGAAGTCGCTTCGGATGGGGCGTGCTTCGTTGGTGGATGGTTTCGTGGAGATCGAAAATGGCGAAGCCTGGTTGCTGCAAGTTCATATACCTCAGTACCTGAATGGGACGTGGACTAACCACGAGACGCGTCGGCGCCGCAAACTCCTGCTCAACAGGGTCGAAATCGACCGAATTGAACATCGTGTTCAGGCGAAGGGCCTCACGGTGATCCCGTTGTCGTTGTACTTCAAAGACGGCCGCGCGAAGGTTGAGATTGCTTTGGCTCGCGGTAAGAAGGAATACGACAAGCGGCATGCGATTGCTGAACGTCAGGCAACGCGTGACAGCGAACGTGAAGTGGGGCGCCGGCTTAAGGGCTTGTGATTTTGCCTGCGCAATGTGGGAATGGGTTTTGTCGCCGTAACGTTGTAGGCTTATGAAGCCGGTTTTCCGGTGTTGAAAACTACATAGGGGCTGATCGGTTTCGACTGTGGACGTTGTAATCCAGGAGAAGCGGGTAGAGGAGCCAACGTTATCTCTTTAACGATCGTTGGAAACCAATAAGTGCCGATGCAAAGCGCACTGACTTCGCCCTCGCCGCCTGAGGCGACTTGCGAAGGACAGACCCGGGGGCGTTCCCGCTCCGGACAATCTGTCTTATTTAGGGAACTTGCTGTAGTCACCGTGTCGTGAGGTGAATATGGGACTTTTGCGCGACTGAGCTTGTCGGTGACGTGTTCGTCCGAGCACCGGAGCTAAGAAAAGCGGCTTGATGAACTGCACCCGGAGAAGTACTGGATTAGCGCCGTAGGACCCGGGTTCGATTCCCGGCAGCTCCACCATGTCTCAGGGGGCTCCGCCGTTAGGTGGGGTCCCCTGAGGCATGTTTAAGTACCGTGAATCGAGTGGGGGTACCTCCCGGCCGCGTAGCGGTTGGGGGATCGGTGCAGCTCCACCATGACTTTAGAACTCCGGCTCGCGGCAGTAGCACCTAGGATTGCCACATGACAGCGTCTTCAAATCCTGTGCCAGCGCGATCAAAGCAACGGTGCCTGATGCTCATCGCTCTCGTGTTACTGGCGCTTGGCGTTGTTCTGATTGCTATTTTTCTTTACTTCAGCACTCCGCGGCTTTCCGGCAAAGAGGTCAAACTGGCTACGGCTGCGGGTGCTCAAGTGGAGCAGGTCTTGATCGACGGTTGGAAGTTTGCCTACCAAGACCTCGATTCGCCGGGCCTCACTGATGAACAGATTCGCGAACTTGTTGAGCCACTAGACGACTCCACCTCTGCCAGTGGCTCGGCCGCGTTAGAACGGCAATTGCGCATCATCTCTGAGGACGCGCAACTGTCAGGTGATGACTTGGTTTCGGTATTGGTGATCGGTCAGGAAGATCCGGCCGTTTCGCCGTTGCCAGACGACAAAGCCCGGATTGCGTTGAAACTGGGGGTCCAGCAACTCAGGGTCGATGCGACCGTGACGGAATCGGTTCTCGAGTATGAAGTTGTATGGGGTGACGAGTTGATCACCGATGTGCGGATCGTGAACTCGAAGGAACACGAGAACCGTGAGTACGAGTTCGAAAAATCCGCGTCTGGGTCTGACTAAAGTGCCGCTGCGCGCGGCACGTACATGATCACAGCAACGCCAATGAGGCATATTGCGGCTCCCGTTAGGTCGTAGCGGTCGGGTTTGAACCCATCGAACACCATGCCCCAGGCGAGTGACCCGGCCACAAAGACACCGCCGTAGGCGGCAAGGATCCGGCCAAAGTTCGGGTCGGGTTGCAAGGTGGCGATAAAGCCATACGCGCCAAGAGCGATCACGCCGGCACCAATTAAGACCCAGCCGCGATGCTCGCGTACGCCCTGCCAGATCAGCCAGGCGCCACCGATTTCAGCGACAGCTGCGAGCAGGAACAGAACGATCGAACGCGAGATATCCATGCGGGCATTCTCTCAGGGGTTCCTGGGGTGGGGGCAAACGTTGTGTGGAGCTTGGCAGGTTCTCCAATTTAAGTACGCGGAATCCGAACTTGCAGGAACAAAGTGCCGTTACGATTCGCCTAACCGTTCTTTCCAGTAGCCAGGCGTACGCGCTGTGTGGGCAAGGGCTATCAAGATCACTGCGGCATTCTGGCACGAGTAAAAGACCCTGAAGGGAAATTTGGTGGATTCGTAGGTGATCCGAAGCGACCGCACTTGAGTATCAGGAAGTATGAGTTCCCACAGTTCGCCAGACTCAGGCCACTGCAGAATTGTGGCGATCGCATCATCGATTGCCGCTTCAAAGCGAAGTGCTACAGCGTAGTCACGTTCGGCGTACCACTCCAGCGCTGCAGCGTACTCTGATGCGGCTTCAGGATGGACTCGTCATGTGGGGTCACGGATGGTAGGAGTCTAGGATTCGCTGACCGGTGCGTTTGAAGTGTTCTATCGAGACGAGGTCTGCTCTTCCGGTTGCAATGTCCTCAACGCGTTTGAGGACTTCGCTATCCCACGCTTTGGCGGCTTGGTTTGCTGTGAGACTCTTGTCGCGGTCGCGCCGGATCACTAACTCGCGGACAAGAGCGTCGTGATCTTCGTCTGGAAGATCAAGAATCTCTTCAAGTAAATGCCCCGGAATGGTCATAGACGTAAGTGTAACCGCGAGGACCGCCAGATTGATTCGGCAAACGTGCGACCTGTGGATAAACCAAGAGCAGAGAAGTTACCTGAACTGTCGGTCTTGGGTCGTGATGGCACGCAGATCGAGTCCAAAGCTTGATCTCAGGGCGCGTGTTTGAGGATTTCGGCTCCGAGGGATTCGGGCGGAACGGCTAAGCGCTCGATAAGGCTGTGAATATCGAGAGTGCGAACAGCGCTTACTTGTCTACGATTCTCATCGAACTCCAATATCGAACGCAGAACCATTCCGCGGGCATCTCAAAGGAAGTAGAATCATCACATGGCAGTTTCCGCCGAAGAGCTCCACGCGCTTGTGGACCAACTTGCGCCACAAGACCGCGAAGAAGTCGCGGCGGTTATTTTAGATTTCACAACTGGCCAAGCAACCGAAATTTCGAGTGAACTGAAAGAGTTAGTTCACTCCCGTGCTTCGGATACGGATCCGTCGCATTGGGTGAGCGAAGACGAGGACGACGCGCGGCTTGACCGGCTCTTTGGATGACCTATCGCACTTTGCGAGTGCACGCAGGCGTATATGAAGATCTCGACGCTATCTCAAAGTATCTGGCTGAAGAAGCGCCAGATAAGATCGCAGATTTCAAGCGAACATACCGCGGGCTTCGTTCAAAAATACGCCAACGTCCGCTGAGTCGGCGGATCCTTTTCGCCTCATATCGACGTGCGGTGATGGCTCCAGAGTTTCCACATCACATGATCATTTAAACGGTTAACGAGACCACTGTCGATATTTTGGCAGTGCTCAGCACCTATCGCGACCCCGAGTTCATTGAACAGTCGGTCTTGGGTCGTGATGGCACGTAGAGGCGGCGC
>CALMUY010000175.1 GCA_937873005.1 uncultured Aeromicrobium sp.
CACCGAGTCACATGTCACAAGTGACGTAGATCAAGCGGACTGATTCTGGCCACCTCTCCAATGAGCGCGCGCTAGTAGGTAGGCTGGGGTTGTGTGCGTAGGCGAAACGAGCTAACGCCCCTTCACTCAGGAGAAATTCGTGACAATTCGCGTAGGAATCAATGGTTTTGGCCGAATCGGCCGTAATTTCTTCCGTGCAGTGCGTGCTGCCGGTACTGATGTTGAAATCGTTGCCATCAACGATCTCACCGATAACAAGACGCTCGCTACGTTGCTCAAGTACGACTCGATCTTGGGTCGCCTCGACGCCGACGTTTCATACGACGACACCTCAATCAAGGTGGGCGACCAAACCATCACAGCTTTCGCAGAGCGCGATCCTGCGAAACTCGATTGGGCATCGGTGGGTGTCGACATTGTCGTCGAGTCAACTGGCTTCTTCACCGACGCGACCGCTGCGAAGGCGCACATCGATGGTGGAGCGAAGAAGGTCATCATCTCGGCTCCCGCCAAGAACGAAGACATCACGATCGTGATGGGCGTCAACGACGACCTCTACGATCCAGCCGCTCATCAGATCATCTCTAACGCGTCCTGCACCACGAACTGCCTGGCGCCGATGGCAAAAGCTCTCAACGATGCGCTCGGAATCGAACGCGGCCTGATGACGACGATTCACGCATACACGCAGGACCAGAACTTGCAGGACGCTCCGCACTCAGATCTGCGCCGCGCTCGTGCCGCCGCCCTGAACATCGTGCCGACCTCGACTGGCGCAGCCAAGGCTGTCAGCTTGGTCCTCCCAGAACTCAAGGGCAAGCTCGATGGATATGCTCTGCGTGTTCCTACGCCCACTGGTTCGGCAACCGACCTCACCTTCACTGCTTCACGCGAAACGTCGGTAGAGGAAGTGAACGAGATCATCAAGACCGCCGCTGCTGGCGCACTTGCTGGTGTCTTGGTTTACACCGAAGACCCGATTGTCTCAACCGACATCGTCACCGACCCGGCCTCCTGCATCTTCGATTCGGGTCTGACCAAGGTCATTGGCGATCAGGTCAAGGTAGTCGGCTGGTACGACAACGAATGGGGCTACTCGAACCGCCTCGTAGACTTGGTCAACCTCGTTGGCGCATCTCTCTGAAGGGCGAACACTCGTGAAGACGATTGACGATCTTGGCTCGCTTGCGGGTACAAAAGTTCTCGTCCGTTCGGACTTGAACGTTCCGCTCGATGGCACCACCATCACCGATGACGGACGTATTCGTGCGAGCGTCCCAACATTGCGACGCTTACTCGACGCTGGAGCTCGCGTGTTGGTTGTCGCTCACTTGGGTCGCCCCAAGGGAGAACCCGATCCGAAGTCGTCGCTCGAACCTGTATGCGCACGGCTGGCCGAACTTCTCGGCCAGCCTGTGCGTTTCTCCCATGACACCGTGGGTCCCGAAGCTCAGGCCGCAAGTGAGCAGTTAGGCGACGGCGAAATCGCTGTCTTGGAGAACGTCCGCTTTAACGCAGGTGAGACGAGTAAAGACGATGCCGTTCGCGGCGCCTTCGCCGATGAGCTGGCAGCTCTGGCCGACGTTTTCGTTTCCGATGGCTTTGGCGTCGTCCACCGGAAGCAAGCCAGCGTTTATGACATCGCCAAGCGTCTACCATCGGCGGCCGGTGGGCTCGTTCAGGCCGAGGTCGAGGTACTTCGTCAGCTCACCACTCAGAGTGCTCGCCCCTACACTGTCGTTTTGGGTGGCTCGAAGGTCTCTGACAAGCTCGCCGTGATTGACAATCTGCTGACCAAGGCGGACAGGCTCGTCATCGGTGGCGGCATGCTCTTTACCTTCCTTGCTGCGCAAGGCCATTCGGTTGGCACCTCGTTGCTTGAGGCTGACCAAATTCCACGCGCCGCGGAGTATCTTGCGAAGGCACAAGACCTTGGCGTGAACCTCGTACTTCCGACGGATGTCGTAGTTGCGCCGAAGTTCGCTGCTGACGCCCCGGCCACGATCGTCAAGGTTGACGCGATTCCATCAGACCAGATGGGACTCGATATTGGCCCGGAATCGGCCCAAGCATTCGCCAACATCATTCGGGACTCGTCAACCGTGTTCTGGAACGGTCCGATGGGCGTTTTCGAAATGGCGGCCTTCGCCGACGGCACACGCACCGTCGCGCAGGCTCTTACCGAGGTAGATGGTCTTTCGGTGGTCGGCGGTGGCGACTCCGCCGCGGCCGTGCGTCTGCTCGGATTCAATGATGATGCCTTCGGGCACATTTCGACCGGCGGCGGAGCAAGCTTGGAGTATCTTGAAGGCAAGGAATTGCCTGGACTGGCAGTACTGGAGGAGACATCATGACCCGAATTCCTTTGATGGCTGGAAACTGGAAGTCCAACCTCAACCACCTTGAAGCAGTCATCCTCGTCCAGAAACTGACCTGGACTTTGAGCGACAAGAAACACGACTACGCCACGACAGAAGTCGTCGTTATTCCACCATTTACTGATATTCGCAGCATCCAGACGATGGTCGACGGCGACGCGCTCAGCATCGGATACGGCGCCCAAGACGTTTCAGCTCACGCCGGCGGTGCCTACACCGGGGAGATTTCAGCCGCCATGCTGGCAAAACTCGGCTGTAGTTACGTCGTTGTCGGGCACTCCGAACGCCGTGAGTATCACGCCGAGACGGACGCTCTCGTCAACGCCAAGGCCAAGGCCGTATTCGGCGCGGATATGACACCCATTGTTTGCGTTGGCGAGGGTCTCGAAACCCGTCAAGCAGGCGAACACGTTGCCTATACTCTTGCCCAAGTCGGCGCTTCGCTCGAGGGCTTGAGCGCCGAGCAGGTGTCTCAGTTGGTCATCGCGTACGAACCAGTGTGGGCGATTGGCACTGGCGAAGTAGCCACCCCGGAGGATGCACAAGAGGTCTGCTCCGCCATCCGTGGCTTTATTGCCGAGACCTGGTCCGCAGAAGTGAGCGAACAGACCCGTATCCTGTACGGAGGGTCAGTGAAAGCAAACAACGTCGCTTCGCTCATGTCGAAGAAGGATGTTGATGGGGCACTCGTCGGAGGCGCGAGCCTCGACGCAGAAGAGTTCGCAGGTATTGCGCGCTTTGCCACCTTGCCGAATCTGTCCGGCAACTAATTGAGGGAGTTTCCATGATTTTCGGTTTTTCAATCCTTTTGGCAATTTGCAGCGTGCTGATGATTGTTTTGGTGCTGATGCACAAGGGCCGCGGGGGAGGACTCTCCGATATGTTCGGTGGCGGTGTTTCCAGTTCGCTCGCGGGATCTTCCGTCGCTGAACGCAACCTTGACCGGCTCACCGTTGGTGTCGCGATCGTCTGGACTGTTTGTGTCTTCGCGCTCGGACTGCTGCACAAAGTCAGCGGATAATTCGCTTCGCAATCGTCACACAATTGCGCAACGTCTCATCATAGAAAAAGCGTCCGAATTTCTCGGACGCTTTTTCTATGGCATGGTTATCGGCGCACGGCCGGCCCCACAAAACTCAAGCGAATCAATAGAGGAGCGCGTCGCGCAATCGGGCAAGATCAGATTCAACGTCACCAAGATCAAGTCGGAGCACAGTGAGTCCTAATCCCTCCAACACCCCAGCGTCTCCACGTGCCTGGGCTGCCAACACTTGAGCCCACGAATACGACTGCTTGGGCACCATAAAATCTTGTTCTGGTTGTGCGGTGACCTGAATAAACGTGCCCTTGAGTGGCCCACCCTTGTGCAATTGGCCCGTCGAATGAAGGTACTGGGGACCCCAAGCGAATGTGACTGGCCGCAGAATATGTCGTGAAACCTCGTTGGCGATGAGTTCGGCACCAGCGTGTCGCCAGCGGTCAAGATACATCGTGACTACGAGGTAGCCGTCGAGCGGCATTGCCGCCCGGCACTGAAGAATCGCGTCCAATAGAGTCAGGGAATTAACGCCCCAAGCCTGAATCGTGCCATCGATAAAGTCGGGCTCTTCAGTCTCATACCCTTCACTGAGCGTACTGCGTGCGGCCTCTTTTGCCGCCTCGACATCCGGCTGATCGAAGGGGTTGACATCGAGCAGATAGGCAGCGATCGCGACGGCGTACTCCCACAACAAGAATTGAGCACCCAAGGGCGCATCGATCGCAACGGTGTCCGAACCATGTCCGAACGTGTCAGCGCCGAGAATGACGCGAACTGCTCCTTGCGGAACATAACCGTCTGGGGGTGAAACCGAGACCGGCAGAACTCCCGTACGGCGTTTGCCTAAGGACTCAGCGACGAGCTGTTCAATCCAGAGGCCGAGTCCCGGATGGTCGCGATCATCAATGGCGATGACGCCCAGTCGCGCTCGGGCCGATGCCGCGATGATCGCTCCGAGCACAATTGCTGGGTTTGACTCGTCGTTGCTCTGCAACAGCGCATCGTACGAGATCGCTTCGTCCAAGAGTTTGGCAATGTCGGCACCTGCGATCGCACTGGGCACGAGGCCAAAAGCGGTGAGAGCCGAGTAGCGTCCGCCAATGGTGGGATCACCAAGGATGACCGGAATCTCGTGGTCGGTGCCGTAGGTATCGAAGGGGGAGTCCGGATCAGTCACGATCGCCATGTGCTGACTCGCAACTAGACCGGCAGCCTCGAACGCTTGCACGAACTGTCGCAAATGGCCAACCGTTTCGATAGTGGAACCGGTCTTGCTCGAAATGATGACGAACGTTCGTTCCAGTTCTTGAACCGCTTTCGCAACCATATCTGGATGTGAACTGTCCAGAACGAGCAACTCGACTCCGTAATTGCGACAGATCACATCCGGTGCGAGCGAGGATCCGCCCATGCCGCACAGCACAATTCTGGTCAGGTTCGCGCTGCGGACCGAATCCACGCCGGCCAAGATACCCGGCACGCTTTCACGCGCGATGCGTAAAACATCCACCCATCCCATACGCGCGCGCGTGCGCTCAACGTAGCGGCGACCCCAAATGCCTGGATCTTTGGCCGCAAGCCGAACGGCAATTTCGTTCTCAATGCAGTCTTGAATCCCAGCAGCGGACGAAAGGCGTAGGTCTGCAGTTGCATGCAACATGAACTAAACGGATCCCATCTGTGTTGCGACGGTCGCAACCAGTTCGTCCCATGACGTGATGAATTTCGCTACGCCATCAGACTCCAAGCCTGCGAAGACAGCATCAATATCGATGCCCTCTGCACGCAACGATACAAAAACAGCGCGTGCTGCGTCAGCATTTGCACTAACGGTGTCGCCGGATACGGCCCCGTGATCAGCCATCGCGAGCAGCGTCGGTTCGGGCATCGTGTTCACCGAACCAGCCACCACCAAGTCAGTTACATACTTCGTGTCGGGGTAGGAGGGGTCTTTCACGCCTGTCGAAGCCCACAACGGTCGTTGGACATTCGCCCCCTGAGCGAGCAGGGTCTTCGCGCGTTCACTGGAGAAAACCTCTTCAAAGGCCTCGTACGCCAGTTGCGCATTGGCAACGGCCGCTGTGCCGCGCAAAGGACTGTCCGCCGGCAATTGGCCGTCAATCGCCGAGTCAAGTCGACTGATGAAGAACGAAGCAACCGACTGAATTTGCGAAAGATCGCGTCCTTCAGCCAATGCTTGTTCAAGCCCGAAGAGGTACGCGTCCATCACTTCTCGATAGCGTTCGACCGAGAAAATGAGGGTCACATTGACGCTGATACCGGCGGCAATGGTTGCTGCGATCGCTGGGAGTCCTTCGTGCGTCGCCGGAATCTTGATGAGAGCGTTCGGCTTCTCGAGCTTTTCCCAAATGCGCTTGGCAGCAACGATCGTGCCTTCGCTATCGTGAGCCAACGAGGGTTCTACTTCGATCGATACGCGCCCATCGACCCCATTGGTTCGCTCAAAAACCTCGGCGAAAAGTTCACAGGCTTGGCGTACATCGTCTGTCGTGAGGCTCTCGATGGCTGCATCGACACTCGCACCATCTGCAACTAGTTGTCGAACTGCCGGCAAATAACGTTCGCCCTGCGCGAGCGCATTGGCGAAGATCGTTGGGTTTGTCGTCACGCCCACGACACTGTGCGTGTCGATGAGTTGTTTGAGGCTGCCAGTTTCGAGGCGCTCTCGCGAGAGGTCATCCAACCAAACTGAAACGCCGGCTTGGGAAAGAGCTTCCAATGGATTGCTCATGGTTGGTTTTTCCTTTTCGTTTGAATGCCCCGAGGCACATGTTTGTTGAGGACCTTTTTGCCTTCGCGATCCGCCTTGGCTTAGGCGTGTAGGTCAGGCATCGGCGAGCCCGTTGGGCGAACCCGCACCCGAACGCCGTCGAATCGAGTAACCGCGGCCATCGATTTCTCAGCAGCTACGACAACGGCCTCTGGCGTGATTCCGAAGCGATCGTAGAGTTCTGGGAACGAAGCTGAGGCACCGAAGTGTTCGAGCGAAACAATCTCGCCTGCATCGCCAACGATGTCTCGCCAACCAAGCGCGATTCCGGCTTCGACTGCGACACGCGCCCGAATCTTGGGCGGGATCACGCTGTCGCGATACTCGACGGTTTGCTCCTCAAACCATTCCCAGCACGGCATCGAAACAACGCGCGCACCGATGCCTTTGGTGAGTAGACGTGCGCGTGCCTGCACGGCAATTTGAACTTCAGAGCCGGTGCCAATCAGCACCACGTCTGGTTCGCTCTTGTTGAGCTCGGCTGGGGTGTCCAACAGTACGTAGGCGCCGCGTGCAGTTTCTTCGGCCGCACCCCAATCACCACCACGCTCAAACACGGGGACGTTTTGCCGGGTCAAGGCCAGCGCGGCCGGGCGATCCGTGCGTGAAAGCAGGGTCTTCCACGCTTGGATGGTTTCGTTTCCGTCTGCCGGCCGGATGATGTCGATGCCTGGAATAGCCCGCAAAGACATGACGTGTTCAACAGGCTGATGCGTCGGCCCGTCTTCGCCCAACCCAATCGAGTCGTGAGTCCAGACGTAGGTAACAGGCAGACCTTGGAGCGCAGAAAGACGAACCGCGGGACGCATATAGTCGCTGAACACGAGGAAGGTGCCACCGTAGGCGCGGGTGGGGCCGTGCAACGCGATACCGTTCATGATCGAGCCCATAGCGTGTTCGCGGATACCGAAGTGCAAAACACGGCCGTACCAATCGCCCCGGACTAACTCACTTGAGTTTCCTGGCGGAATGAACGATGGCTCGCCCTTAGGAGTGGTGTTGTTAGAGCCCGCAAGGTCAGCCGATCCGCCCCACAACTCAGGCAAGTGCTTGGCCGCGGCCGAGAGGAATGCGCCCGATGCAACACGGGTGGCGACACCCTTGGCGTCAGCCGGGTAGACCGGAAGATCCGCGTCCCAGCCGGCAGGCAATTGGCGACTCACCAAGCGATCGAGAAGTTGCTTTCGTTCTTTATTGGCGTTCGCCCACAAGTCGAATTGAACTTGCCAAGCTTGCTGCGCAGCCTCGCCGCGAGCTTTGGCTTCTTGCGCGTAACTGAGTACATCAGCATCGACTGCGAAGTCTTCGTTGGGATCGAATCCCAAAAGCTCTTTTGTCGCCTTAATTTCGTCTGCTCCGAGGGCCGAGCCGTGCGATGCTCCCGTGTTTCGGGCGTTGGGTGCTGGCCAGGCAATGATCGTGCGCAGGACGATGAGGCTGGGCTTGTCGGTGACGGTACGCGCGGCAAAAACAGCGTCGGCGAGGCCTTCAACGTCTTCCACATATCCCGCGCCGCCCTGCGTCCAATCCACGGTCTGAACATGCCAACCATAGGACTCGTATCGAAGCGCGACGTCTTCAGTAAAGGCGATGCTTGTGTCGTCTTCGATCGAGATCTTGTTGTCGTCATAAATGACCGTCAAGTTGCCGAGTTGTTGGAGACCAGCCAAGGAGGAAGCTTCAGCAGAGACACCTTCTTGCATGTCACCGTCGGAGGCCAAGACATAGATCTGGTGATCGAAAGGGCTCTCGCCAGGTTCAGCAAACGGATCGAAGAGTCCGCGTTCGCGGCGCGCTGCCATCGCCATGCCGACCGCGTTAGCGATTCCCTGACCGAGTGGGCCGGTCGTCACTTCGACGCCAGGGGTGTGACCGTACTCGGGGTGGGCCGGGGTCTGGCTGCCCCACGTGCGCAAGGCCTTGATGTCGTCGAGGTTGAGTTCGTAGCCCGACAAGAAAAGTTGTGTGTATTGCGTGAGGCTCGAATGTCCACAAGAAAGGACAAAGCGGTCGCGACCAATCCAGGTTGGATTCGCCGGGTTGTGGCGCATGATCTTCTGATAGAGCAAGTAGGCAGCCGGGGCCAAACTCATCGCAGTACCGGGGTGGCCGTGACCGGCCTTTTGAACTGCGTCAGCCGCAAGCAAACGAGCAGTATCTACCGCGCGTTTATCGTTATCGGTCCACGAGAAAGTGCTGGTGTTATGGGGGGCGACGTCAGTCAACGTAGTTCTCCTGGGAATTGGTACGCGAGGTATACATTCCGAGCCTATCGTCAGCGCGATAGACTGGCGAATGTGACTGCCCTCAATTCGCCTGCGCCCGCTCACTCGGCAGGGCCTCGAAACTCTCTACGCGATGTTGTGGGGGCGTATGTCGCGCTCACCAAACCACGCATCATCGAGTTGCTTTTGCTCACGACGGTTCCCGTCATGTTCTTGGCACAACAAGGGGTGCCCGCGTTGTGGCTCGTGGTGGCTACGCTCGTCGGCGGTACGCTTTCGGCGGGATCGGCCAACGTGCTCAATTGCGTAGTCGATGCCGATATCGACCAGAAGATGCGCCGTACATCTCGACGCCCACTGCCGCGCCATCAGGTTGCGACGAAGAACGCCCTAGTTTTCGGACTCGTCTTGGGCGTCGTGTCCACCTTGTGGCTCGGCTTCCTCGTCAACTGGTTGTCTGCAGGCCTTGCCCTCGCGGCTAACGTTTTCTATGTTGTCGGCTACACGATGATCTTGAAGCGCCGCACGACGCAAAACATCGTGTGGGGCGGCGCAGCAGGTTGTTTCCCACCGCTCATTGGTTGGACCGCAATCACTAACGAGATCGCCTGGCCACCGATCGTCTTGTTTCTCGTCGTGTTTTTCTGGACTCCGCCGCACTTCTGGGCGCTCGCGATGCGCTACCGCGAGGACTACGCGAACGCAGGCGTCCCAATGCTTCCTGCCGTGGCAACCTCACGTGAAGTTGGCAAGCAGATCGTGTTGTATTCGTGGGTTACGGTCATCACGTCGCTCGCACTTTGGCCCGTCGCTGGTATGGGTGCTTTTTATCCAACAGTCGCCATCATTCTCGGCATCGTTTTCTTGGTCGAAGCGCACGATCTTTACGCACGCTCGAAAGAGACTGACGAACTTTCGCTCCTTCGTCCCATGCGTCTTTTCCACTATTCAAATGCTTACTTGGCGTTGTTGTTTGTTGCCGCCGCCATCGACCCGTTCTTGAGGTGACGCATGCGCGCTTTCCGTACTTGGCTTATCGCCGGTTTTCTCGGCGCCCTATGCACCACGCTGTGGCTAGGCGCATTTGCCTTCGGTGATGTTCGATGGTGGCACATGGTGCTGTCGATTTCGACCTTCATCGCTGGCGTTGTCGTTTTGACGTGGAAGCTTCGTCCTAGCCAAGTCGCCCATGCGGTTCCAGCCGCTTCGGTGGGTTACGCAATTGGGTGGGACGTTGTTCAAGAACGCAGCACCGAGGGGATCATGAACATGAACCCGTATTTCGTTGCAATTATGGCCGTGGCACTTGCAACTTTCGTCGCAACAGTGACGTCCAAAGTTCAAGAAGGTCAAGCCAAAACTGACGAGCCCGCTACCGA
>CALMUY010000176.1 GCA_937873005.1 uncultured Aeromicrobium sp.
ACAGCTTCTTCATCACCAACAAAAACCGTCTTCGAAACCGTCACCGACGGAGCAGGCGTTGCGGCTTTGAACTCGATCGGCGTGAACGTCTCATACGCTGGAGCGTTCGCACCAGAACCGGCATACGTGTAGATGCCTGGGTTCACATCATCCAGCGAGTTCGCACCCAACTTCGCATCCAGAATCGCTTTCGACACCGTCAACTCAGCCGTAAACGAACCCTCAGCAGACAACTCAATCGCACCAGCAGCAGGACCACCAATCGTGGCCATATCGCCAGCAGACACCGCCCACTTCTGGCCAGCATTCACCGGACGCGAAGCACCAGTCGCACCCTCCGATGGCTTCCATGCGTCCTTAAACGCACCAAACACGACATACGAACCAGCAGGCTTACCAGCCAACGGCGGACGCGAACCCGTAGCCAACGACGGCAAGAAATTACGACCCTGAACCGTCACCACAGCTTCTTCATCACCAACAAAAACCGTCTTCGAAACCGTCACCGACGGAGCAGCAGGCTCAGGATCGACTGGATCTACCGGGTCAACAGGATCGACTGGGTCTACAGGATCGACCGGGTCTACAGGATCGACCGGGTCTACCGGATCAACAGGGTCGACAGGTGCGGTCAATGCGCCTTCGGCGAAAGTGATCGTCGCCGAAAGCGGATCCATTTCGGAACCTTCGGCGTACATGTTGTTGAAAACTGCCGATCCCTCAGCAGTGAGTTTGACCTTCGCGTTTGTCAACGTCACTGAGTTCGACGTGAATACACGGTCGGGTGCTTCGACGGTCGCGATCGCAAGGTCAGGTGAGTTCACGCCTGGCCGCGTGACGTCGTAATACAGCGTCCCCGTCGAACCAGAAACAGTCAAACGCGGATTCGAGAAGGTGTGGTCGATCTGACCGAACATGCCCTTGAAGTTCAGCGAGCCAGTGAACGTCGCGTCGATTGTTCCGGCGGCGTCAACCGTTCCAACAGCGGACGTGAACTTGTATGTGTCGCCTGACTTGCTTGCGCCATCGCTCGCCGTGATCTTGCCGGCACCAATTCCAGTGACGACGTTACGGAAGCCCGCTTTGGTCCCCCAGATCAGTTCGCCGCCTGTTGCAGTTGCACTGAGCACTGGGGCAGCGACGGCAGCGGGTGCGAGCAATAGTCCAAACAGCAGCGCAATTGTTGCGATTAAACGCGTCACAATTCGTGTGCGAGCGAGACGGTCCACGGGAGGCCTTCCGAATAAATCAAACAAATCCAAAGCCTAGTTATTAGGCGATGCTAACCTTAGTATGGTTAGGCTGACCATACGCAACCCGGGGTCGTGTGATTTATGACACCGGGCCGTAAAGCGTCAGATAAAACCTAACCTATGCGCGGGCCAGCACCGCACCGAGGATGAACTCTTCAAGGTCAGCATCAGCCACTCGCGGGGCTTGTAAACAGGTATGAACCAAGATCACCGCGCTCACCGAACTCATCTGAACGAAGTCCTGCGAAGCAATTCCGGCGTCGATAATGCTGCCGAGTGCCCGTTGTGCAGCCACGACGTGCGCTCGCATTTCAGCCAGAGCCTCGGGCGAAAGCGAGCCAATCAATTGATGCCCCAAATCCAAGTGATACTGCTCGCGGCTCGCGATGTAATGGCGAACATAGGTGCGTAGGCGCTGTTCCGGACTTGCCTCATTGTCGATGGCGTCCGCGAGCGACTCGAGAAACCTGTCAGTTTCCGAAGTCGCGAAATCGACAACGATGGCGTCTTTATCGGAAAAGTGGTTATAGATGGCGGTTCGACCAACACCGGAAGTCGCCGCAAGTTGCGCAATCGTAATTGCCTCCAGAGGACTTTCGCGCAAGAGTTGCGCAAGCGCCTCGAAAAGCCGCGCACGCACTTCGAGACGGTGTTCATCAAGGGATCCGGCAATTATCTTTGGCACTGACGTATTTTATGACAATGAGTGGACAAACTGTCACGACGACTGCCGCACGCGAACTACAGGCGTGTATGCCCGGCCTCAACCACGACGTCGCGATCGTGCTTGGATCGGGGTGGCTGGAGGCGGCAAACGAACTTGGCTCCCCCGATTTCGAGTTCGCAATCAGCGACTTCGCTGGATTCAACTCACCCGTCGTCGCCGGCCACGGAGCAACAATTCGGTCCGTCGAGGTAGGCGACCATCGCGCGCTAGTTTTCCTTGGCCGCACACACTTCTACGAAAACCGGGACACAGACGCTGTCGCTCACGCCGTTCGCGTAGCCGCAGCCGTCGGCGTCTCGACCGTCATCCTGACCAACGGGTGTGGTGGGTTGAATCCGGCATGGAAACCAGGCACACCCGTCTTGATGAGCGACCACATCAACCTCACGGGCGCCTCGCCACTGTCCGGAGCACAGTTCGTTGACCTGACCGACCTCTACTCGCCTCGACTCAGAGCCCTCGCCCGCGAAATCAAGCCTGACCTGCCTGAAGGCGTCTACGCCCAACTGCCAGGACCGCACTACGAGACTCCCGCCGAAATTCGCATGCTGCGCAACCTCGGTGCAGACCTCGTCGGCATGTCGACCGCGCTCGAAGCAATCGCAGCGCGCGCACTCGGACTCGAGGTGCTTGGGATTTCGCTTGTCACGAATCAAGCGGCAGGGATGAGTGGCGAACCGCTAAACCACGACGAGGTGCTCGCCGCCGGCAAGAGCACAGCACAGGAGATGGGCCAACTTGTGCGTCACATCGTGGAACGCTTGCCGAGGTCATGAAGTTCATGAATCTGACCACCACCGTTCGCACGTGGATAGATCGAGACCCCGACCCCGAAACACGAGCCGAATTGGAAGACCTGCTCGAACGACGCGAACTCGATGAACTCGCCGCACGGTTCTCGGGTGCACTTGAGTTCGGCACAGCGGGCTTGCGCGGGCCGCTTGGGGCAGGCCCAACTCGAATGAATCGCTCCGTCGTAACGCAAACAGCAGCCGGTCTCGCGGCGTACTTGCTTGCCGATCACGACTCCCCCGTCATTGTGATCGGTTACGACGCGCGACATAAGTCGGCCGATTTCGCCCGCGACACGGCGGAGGTGATGGCCGGCGCAGGCATTCGGGCCATGCTCTTGCCGCGAGCACTGCCGACACCAGTCTTGGCTTTCGCGATCGGCCATCTGGGCGCCACAGCCGGAGTCATGGTCACGGCCTCACACAATCCACGCACCGATAACGGCTACAAGGTCTACCTCGGCGACGGCAGCCAGATCTCTTCCCCCAACGACGCCCTGATCGCAGATGAAATCTCTCGCGTTGGCCCCATCGACGCATTGCCTCGAAACGCCTCGTTCGACGTTGTCTCAGACGAGGTCGTCTCGGCGTACATCGATGCCGTAGCTGGTTATCAACAGGCCGCGCCGAAAGACTTGTCGATCGCATACACACCCATGCATGGGGTCGGCGGAGCATTGTTCCTCGAAGCGGCTCAACGTTTCGGTGTCGCAGAAATTGCGTGCGTCGAAATCCAGTTCGACCCGGACCCGGACTTCACCACACTGCCGTTTCCGAATCCTGAAGAACCAGGAGCCATGGATCTTGTGTACGCGCTTGGTTTGCAGACTGAATCGGACTTGCTCATTGCGCATGACCCTGATGCCGATCGGTTAGCCGTCGGTGTTCGAACTGCAACCGGCTACGAGGTCCTCACCGGCGATCAACTCGGATGTGTACTTGCCGAAGGTCTCGCGCGGCAAGGCGTTCGCGGCACGTTCGCGAGTTCGATCGTGTCCAGCCGGCTCCTCGGCAAGATCGCCAACGCACACGGCCAACCGTGGCAGCAGACTTTGACGGGGTTTAAGTGGATTGGCAAGGTCCCCGGTTTGGTATTCGGATATGAAGAAGCGCTCGGCTACTGCGTTCGCCCCGACCTTTCACGCGACAAGGACGGCATCAGCGCCGCATTACTTACGATCGGCCTCGCCAACTCGCTCAAGCAACAAGGACTCGCGCTGCTTGACATGTATGACGACCTTGAACGACTTCACGGCGTCCACGTCACACGACAGGT
>CALMUY010000177.1 GCA_937873005.1 uncultured Aeromicrobium sp.
GCAGATCTCCGTGACGCAGGGGTTGCAGTTTTCGAGGCTCGAAATACCGAGGCCGGAATTCTCGGTCGTGCCACTCGTCCGTGGCCGCCGACTATTAAGGCCCACGATCATTGGAGTTACGACTACGCGAGAGCCGCTGAGTCTGCAAACGTCTCGCTTTCCCTAGAGGATGCGGTGGACCAAGTCAACGATTGGATCGCTGCGATCGCGGGAATCTAAAGTCCCGGTTCGTCTTGCTGTTCGTGTAATTATGTCAGTCCTCTCCCCTAGCGTGTTTTGTGTACGGACTATGTGGGCCGTAGCTGGCTCAAGGGAGGAGACATGAACACAGCTTTCTTGAATGTTCGCGGCCGCCCCCAGAACGCGGGGCGCGATATGGCGAATGTGATTCCGTTCCGCCGCGCCACCGAGATCGTCAGCTACACGAATGATGGCGCCACTTCGCCGGTCCGCAACGTGGACGAACTCTTTGCCCGGATCACCGCCTGGCGCGAGTATGGGGATGCGTTGCACCTGCGCAGCAGCGCCGGCGAGCGTGCCGCTTCCGTTATCTGTTTGGGCGCCGAGGGCCACGTGTTGACGATCTCGTGCCCCCACAGGTGGACGAAACCCTGGCTTTATTCGGAAATCGTCACTCGTGTGGCGCCGGATCGCTCGAAGCCGAGCCTGGACACGAGGGACCAGTGGTATTCCCCAGATGAGACCACCGACCTTGCTGGTTCGATGTTCTTCGAAGACCACATCCACGGCAATGCACGCGAGATCGCTCAATCAGCGTGGACTTGGTTGATGCAACAGGCGATGGTGGAAGGGTTTACGTTCGGTAAACGGGTTTACGATCCGGTGCTTGTTGGATCGCTCGAAGATGGCATTGCGTTCATCAACGAACACGCGGCTTTTTCGTGGCCCGAAGATGCCAGTCGGGCCGCTAGTGACCTCGCAGCCAGGCTCAACTCCGATCGCATCCTCGTCACTGACCCAGAAATGATCACGGTGCGGGTATCACCCACCGAACCTCGGGTCCGTTTCATTTTGCGCGGCTACGGCCCAGACACCCATATCCGCGCGTATGGTTTGACCGACGACCTCGGACGCCGCTACTGGATGCGACTTCCTGAACACTCGGACGTCCACTTGATTGAGTGAGGCGTGGCAAGGGGTGGTTGCCCCACAAAAGAGTCCATTCGCAACTTCAAACTAACTTCAAATTAGTTCAAAATTTGAAGTTAGCAGCGTTTCCTGTCGCAGCCCATGAATGCGGCTCAGCGTTTTTTGTCAGTCCTCTCCCCTAGCGTGTTTTGTGCACGGACTACGAGGGCCGTGCCTGACTGAAGTGAGATGACATGAACACGATTGAGAACACGGTTCGCATCAC
>CALMUY010000178.1 GCA_937873005.1 uncultured Aeromicrobium sp.
ACTTGCACCCCCAACGGGATTCGAACCCGTGCTACTGCCGTGAAAGGGCAGCGTCCTAGGCCGCTAGACGATGGGGGCCTTGGAGCGAAAAACAGCATAGCGGATACCCAGCCGTGTTCGCACATCGGCATACGATTAACGCATGTTCGACGTCAGCGAGGATCGTTTCGAAGAGCTCGTTGTCGAAGCTCTTGAGGGGATCCCCGAAGCGATCAAAGCTCATATGGCGAACGTCGCACTCTTTATCGAAGACAACCCACCGACTGAGGAACCGCACCTCCTGGGGCTGTATGACGGAATCCCACTCACGGAACGCGGCGACACCTATTCAGGCGTTCTGCCTGACCGAATCCTTGTGTTCCGGAACCCACTCGTGGCGGCCTGCGAAACTGAAGACGATTTGCTCAGGGAAGTGCGGATCACCGTGGTGCATGAAATCGCCCACCATTTTGGGATCCACGACGACAGATTGGATGAACTCGGCTATGCCTGACTCCATCGCACCAGACACCCCACCAGAGATCCGCCGTGCGGCCGAACGGTTCTGCACACATGTTGAAGCTGAAGGCAAAAAAACGTGGCACTCGTTCTCGTTCGGAAACCACTATGACCCGGCTCGTATCAACTTTGGGCCCATCATGGCGATCAACGAAGAACGTCTCGCGCCTGGCGCCGGCTACGAACCGCACAAGCATGCGGGCGTAGATATCCTCACCTGGGTGCTCACCGGAACGCTCGCCCACGAAGACTCCACTGGCTTTGGCGGCAACATCACGCCGGGAACGCTCCAACACCTCAACGCGGGCGCGGGCGTGACTCACAGCGAAGTGAACGCCTCAGACACTGAGCCACTCGTGTTCGTGCAAATGATGGTGCGCGCAATTGAAGGATCCACGCCTCGGTACGGCAGTCTTGAAATCCCGACCGAACCCGGCCTGCACGCGGGCCCTGAAGTTGATGCCAATGCGAGAGTTTTCGTGTTGAAAGTCAATAGTGCGAATCCAATTGACATCGATGCCGTTGGTGCGCATCTTATTCTCGTAACGTCTGGGAATGTTGTCATCAACGGGGCCGCGATGGCGCAAGGCGATCAATGGGAGAGCTTGGCCGGAGGCACTGTACGGGTCGAGAGTGCTCAAGCCTCAGAAGCGATTGTTTGGTTGATCGACTGAACTGAAGTGATCGTGAACCCGGGGTCAACCTCCTGGCATCGTTAGAGTGGTTGCGTGAGTGTTGATGCGCGCAAGAAGAACGGTGGGCGCGGTGCCGGTCCGGCGAATCGGGCGGCGCTGTTAGCCTCTGCGCGCTTCCTTTTTGAATCGCGTGGTTTAGACGTTCCCCTCAACGCGATCGCTCAACATGCAGGCGTGGGGCAAGGGAGTCTATATCGTCATTTCCCGGACCGGCGCAGTCTGGCGATGGCGGTTTTTGAAGACAACGTCCGCGACTTCGAAGAACTTTTCACAGACGAGAGCGCTTCAGCAGATGACTTGTTGGCCTTGTTGACGGAACACCTCATCAATTCGGCCGCGTTTGTGCACCTGATGTTGACGGGGCCGCGAACCGCCGAGGCGTCACATCTCGCCGATCGCGTCGCCGAACTCGTGATGGCACGCGCCGGTTCAGGCGCCATTCCTTTCACATCACGCGATGATTTTTTGCTCGGTTTGGGGATGGTCGCGTCCGCTACCGCAACTGCACCGATCGAGAAGCGGGCTGAAGTTGCCCGACGCGCCTGGGCCCTCATTGGCGTAACGGTCCTATAAGCACCGCGGACGCGCGGTAGCTCGCGCTTCCGTGTACGGACGCGGGTGGGTAAAGCGCAATCAACGTCGAAACAACCTCCTGCCAACGGTCATGACGTGAGTCACACTTTAAGAACCGGACAAATGTGTCCGGTATGAGGAGGTTTGACCGTGAACAAATTCGATCGTGAATACGATGTCGTCATCGTCGGTAGCGGCGGCGCCGCACTCGCAGCGGCCCTAGGTGCCCATGACGCAGGACTCTCAGCGGTCATGATTGAAAGCAGCGCCAAGTGGGGAGGCAACTCCAACAAATCTGGCGGTGGAATGTGGCTGCCGAACAACCCGCTCATGCGTCAAGAAGGCGCAGGTGACTCACGCGAAGAAGCGCTCACCTACCTCGCTGCCACTGCCAAGAACGAATATCGTGCCACTAGTCCGGCCCGCCAGGAAGCGTTCGTTGACGGGGTCGAAGATTGGGTTACAACTTGCCAAAAGTACGGCATCAAACTCGTGCGCGCCCGCGATTATGCCGACTACTATCCAGAACTTCCCGGTGGCAAGATCGGCCGTGCTCTCGAAATGTATCCCATCGGGCTCAAGCCGCTCGGCTCTTGGCGTAAGTCCATGGCTTCAGCGGCCGCGCTACCGATCATGACCGACGACGTGTGGCTCCTCAGTCGTGCGTTTGTCACGGTGAGCGGTTTCAAACGTGGCGTACAACTCGTGTTGCGCACCCTCCGTGGCTTGCTCACAGGCAAAGGCATTCTCGGCGGCATCGGCGTGGCGTTCACCGGCTCACTCTTGCGCGAAGCGGTTGTCAACGGAAGTGCCGAACTGCTGCTCGAAACACCCATGACCGACCTCATCATCGAGAACGATCGCGTCGTCGGGGTCAAAGCGACCCACAAGGGAACCGATGTCACCATTCGTGCGCGCAAAGGAGTGATCCTCGGCTCGGGTGGATTCGACGGAAACCGCGAAAAGCGCAAAGCGCTACAAGGCATCGAAGGGGCGCTATCCGGAGTGCTCACGAACCTCGGTCTACCGATTGAGATCGCCGAACGCCACGGAGCTGCCCTCGAACTTATGGAGGACGCCTGGTGGGGTGCTTCAGTGATTTCAGCCAACCCGGGCGTTGAGGACCCGTCGTTCCTTGTCGGTGAACGCGCAATGCCCTATTCGATCATCGTGGACGACCAAGGAAAACGCTTCGCCAACGAGGCGGAGTCGTACATCGACATCGGACACCACATGCTCGAACACAACATCACCGGTCGCTGGTGGATGATCGCCGACAAGCGCCATCGTCGCTACCTGCGCAACTACCTGTTGGTGCCCGGCGTGAAAAAGAAACTCACCGCCCAAGGGCACTATGCCGAAGCGGACACGATCGAAGAACTCGCGACCAAAATCGGTATCGAACCAAATGCCCTGCGCGAGACTGTCGACCGGTTCAACGGGTTCGCTAAGACCGGGATCGACGGCGACTTTGGTCGCGGGAACTCTGCCTACGATCGTTATTACTCCGATCCGGGCGTGCGCCCGAACCCTAACCTCGGTCCCCTCGAAAAAGCACCGTTCGATGCCGTCGAATTGGCGATCGGAGACCTTGGAACCAAGGGTGGCGTCCTCACCGACGAGCATGCGCGTGCCCTGCGAGAAGACGGCAGCGTGATTGAAGGGCTCTATGCCGCCGGCAACTGTTCGGCATCCGTCATGGGGCACACATATCCGGGCCCCGGTTCAACGCTCGGGCCAGCCACCGTCTTTGGCCTAATTGCCGCACGGCATATCGCGCAGAACGGTTAGCGCGCCTTCGTTGAGTGGTGAGTACACGAAAGTGTCGCTAGCCTGAAAATATGTGCACATGGGCCGAGCACGAGGCCGCGGTCGCACGACTCAAAGCCTCATACGCGCGCATCCCAGCCGATCAGCAGGTTCGTCTCGCTAAAAAGACATCGAACCTGTTTCGACCGCGTGAGACCACTCGAACGCATGGTCTCGACGTCAGCGGACTGACCGACGTCATCGCAATCGATGTCGAGAAACAGATCGCAGACGTGCAAGGAATGTGCACGTACGAACACCTCGTCGACGTGACATTGCGTCACGGGCTCATTCCCACCGTCGTGCCCCAACTGCGCACCATCACACTCGGTGGAGCAGTCACCGGACTTGGCATCGAATCGACGTCGCTTCGGCTCGGACTGCCGCATGAGTCAGTGATCGAAATGGATGTGTTGACCGGTTCTGGAGACGTCGTCACGGCCACGCCCACCAATGAACACGCGGCGCTCTTCAATGCGTTTCCGAACTCGTATGGCAGTCTCGGCTACGCCGTCCGACTACAAATCTCGCTGCAGCCCGCGACCCACTATGTCGAACTGCGCCACCATCTGGTGCCCAACGCACTCGAAGCGGCTGCTGTCATTCACGAGGTTGCTCGAACCGGCGAGTTTCAGGGCGTGCGGGTGGACGCGATCGATGGAACTGTGTTCTCGCCCCGCGAAATCTATCTCACCCTCGCCCACTTCACGAACGAAAACGGGCCGGTCAGCGACTACACGCGTCACAAGATCTACTACAAGTCCGTACAGGAGATTCAGCGAGATCGGCTCACCATGCACGACTATCTCTGGCGTTGGGACACCGACTGGTTCTGGTGTTCGCGCGCGTTCGGCGCGCAAAACCCGATCGCCCGCAGAGTTTGGCCGCGGCATTTGCGACGGTCTGACGTCTACCATCGTCTCGTCGCGCTCGACTCTCGAATCGGCGCGAGCCGCGCGCTCGACAAACTCAAAGGCATAGCGGGCCGAGAACGCGTAGTTCAAGACATCGAGGTACCTGTTGCCCGCTTGGCCGACTTCCTTGACTGGTTCGACACCAACATCGGCATGGGGCCCGTGTGGATCTGCCCACTTCGCACCGGGCGCGACTGGTCAACCTATCCGCTCGAACCGGGCGAGGTCTACGTCAACGTCGGCTTCTGGGGAACCGTCGAAGTTCCAGCAGAGTCGGAACCACATCGACTCAACCGCATGATCGAACGTGAAGTGGACCGGTTAGGCGGCCATAAGTCCCTGTACTCCGAATCGTTTTATCCGCACGACGAATTCGACCGACTCTATGGCACGAGGCAACTGGACACGTTGCGCGAAACCTACGACCCACAAGGTCGCCTGAAAAATCTCTACGACAAGACAGTGAGGAACCAGTAATCATGCTCGAACGCCAACCAGTAGCAGACGCCCTCAACGCGATCCTTGTCGACGGTTTCGCGATCCGTTTCGAAGCGTTCGATGGCAGCGTCGCGGGACCGGCTGACTCCCCGTATACGACGCGGCTGCTCAACGAGCGTGGGTTGGCCTACTTGTTGACTGCCCCTGGTGACCTAGGCTTCGCCCGCGCCTACGTGGCAGGCGACCTCGTGATCGACGGGGTACATCCGGGCAACCCATACGCGGCGATGACCGTGATCCTCAACCGCATGCGCGTCCAGATGCCTAGCGCAAGTGACCTCGTGCAACTCATTCGCAGTCTCGGCATCACGAACCTCGCGCCACCTGAACCGCCTGTAGAAGAACACAAGCCGAAATGGCGACGCGCGCTGGAAGGACTGCGCCATTCAAAAGTTCGTGATGCCGAAGCGATCGAACACCACTACGACGTGTCGAATCGTTTCTATGAGCTCGTACTCGGTCCAACCATGACGTACACGTGCGCGGTGTTCACTCACCCAGAGGCGAGCCTCGAAGAAGCACAAACTGAGAAATTCGACTTGATTTGCCGCAAACTCGACCTCAAACCGGGTGACCGGTTGCTCGACTTGGGCTGTGGCTGGGGCGGCATGGTTCGGCACGCTGCCACCCACTATGGAGTTCAGGCCTTGGGCGTGACGCTCTCGCATGAACAAGCCAGGTGGGCGCAAGAGGAAATCAACCGACTTGGACTCGATGATCTAGCCGAGGTGCGTTTCAGTGACTATCGGGATGTTGCCGAGACCGGTTTTGATGCGGTGAGCTCTATCGGTATGACTGAACACATCGGCGTGAAAAACTATGCTGACTACTTCAGTTTTGCTTACTCGAAAGTTCAACCCGGCGGCCGCATGTTGAACCACTGCATCACTCGGCCTTCGACCACCCAGCGTGCTGGAGCAGGGCCGTTTATCGACAGGTATGTGTTCCCTGACGGTGAACTCACGGGTGTAGGTACGATCGTCACGCACATGCAAAACGTGGGTTTCGACATCCGCCACGTAGAGAACTTCCGCGAACACTACGGCCTCACGCTGAACGCTTGGTGTGAGAACCTCGAAGCGAATTGGGATGAGGCGCTCACCGAAGTGAGTGAGGGTCGTGCCAAAGTGTGGGGACTGTATATGGCGGGCTCGCGCCTAGCTTTTGAGAGAAACGAGATTCAGTTGCATCACGTACTGGGCGTCAAACCCAACCGACTCGGCAATGCCAACTATCCGTTGCGAGTGAGTTTTTGATGCGGATCGCTACCTGGAACGTGAACTCCATTCGCACTCGCATCGACCGGGTCACCGGTTTCCTTGAACGACACGAGATTGACGTGCTTGCTGTTCAAGAAACCAAGTGCAAGGACGATCAATTTCCCGGACAAGCCTTCGAAGACTTGGGCTACCAGTACGCCCACTTCGGAGTGAACCAGTGGAACGGCGTTGCGCTCGTGTCCCGCGTCGGCCTCGAAGACGTTTCAACTCAGTTCGCTGCCGACCAGCCCGCATTCGGCGACATCCTCGAACCGCGTGCCATTGGCGCCACGTGTGGCCCGGTGCGCATGTGGAGCCTGTACGTCCCCAACGGGCGCGAACTCACCCACGAGCATTACGCATACAAGCTTGAATGGCTTGAAAAGTTGCGTACGAGTGCGCAAGCCTGGGTCGCGGAGAACCCCGAGCTCAAACTTGCCCTCGGGGGTGACTGGAATATTGCCCCTCGTGACGAAGACGTCTGGGACATGGCAGCGTTCGAAGGCAGCACGCACGTTTCAGCACCCGAGCGCGACATGTTTGAGAGTTTCATTTCGGCCGGGTTCAGCGATCTGACTCGCGAACACACACCAGGTCCGGGCACCTACACCTACTGGGATTACCAGAAATTACGCTTCCCGAAGCGAGAAGGCATGCGCATCGATTTCGTACTCGGTTCGCCCGCGCTTGCGGCCGTTGTCGATACAGCCTGGATTGATCGTGAAGAGCGCAAAGGCAAGGGCGCAAGTGACCACGCACCTGTCGTGGTTGACTTGAAGATCGCTTAGGCGTCGACGTCAGGGTCCGTTTCTGGGTCGTCGACCGGTGCGGGACTGTCCTCGGGTGTCTCACACACATACAACGCGTCACGATCAACAAAGCCGGTGCGGAACGCGGCGCGTCCAACCATGTGCGCATTAACTGGCGCGGTGAGCAATTGGAAACCGATCAACACGAGCAGCAACATGCTTACGTGCCACGAGTCGAGCCGAATCGCAAGGCCGATGAGGATCAGGATGAGCCCGAAAGTCTGAGGCTTTGTGCCGGCGTGCATCCGGTTGAGCACATCTGGGAAACGCACCACGCCAATCGCCGCGATGAGCGCAAACGCCGAACCTGCGACGAGGAAAACGCCAGCAATAACGTCGGAGGGGTTACTCAAAATGCGTCCTCCTCTCCGGACGTTTCCTCGTGTGCGCTGTCTGGTTTCGTATAACGCGCAATCGCGACAGAGCCGATAAACGCGATGAACGAAAGCGACACGAGGGCAGGCAAGGTGGTCGTGTATTGGCGGACTGCAGCGTCGATAGCGAGCGTGCCGATCGATGCCGCCACAAACACGTCACTTGCGACGGTGCGGTCGAGCATCGTCGGGCCGCGCGTGATCCGAATGAGACATAAGACGCCCGTCAAACTCAGCAACACGGTGCAAATAATCGAGACGATAATCATGCGGCTGCCTTTCTTCTCGCGCTAGCCAACTCATATTCGCTGCGATCGCCAAATGCGGCGAGCACTCGGAGTTCTTGATCGTGCGCCATTTTGCGTGCCGCTGCCAAGGAGTCTTCCGATTCCACGTTGATCACGTGTAGCCACATGCGTCGCCCCTTGCTGTCGAGCTCGATCAAAATCGAGCCTGGCACGAGGCAAATGAGTTCTGCGGTCATCACTTGAAGCAATTCGGATCGAGTGATGAGCGGAACCTCGATGAGCGCTGCGGGTGGCAGCGGCTTTGGCCGGATGGCGAGCCACCCGACTTGGAAACTCGCCACAGCCATGTCCCACAAAAACACGACGAACAACACGATGACGTGCAGTGGGCGGATGCTCGGCGACAGGTCGAGAGTGGGGAACGGGAATACCAGCACGACCAGAATGGCAATTAGAAAGCCGCCCGCGACGATCAGTGGCGTTACCTCACCCCATAGCAACGTCCACAGGACCGTCAACATAGTGATTGCGAGAGCGTGAGTGCGACTCATTTGGCAACCCCCTCGAACTGTTCACAGAAGTGCACCGTTTCTTTTGAGCGGGGCAGGATCGCCTCGCTTTCGTCCCAGTTGCGAGGATTACACAACACGGCGTGGACGTAGCGATTCGGATCAGTAATTTCTGCTGCGGCTCGGTCGGTGAGTGCGATGAGCGGCCCGGCGAAAACAGTCAACGCAACCGTGGCGGAGGCCAACAGGAGGGTAGGCAGAGCCATCCGCATGGGGAGTCGTTGCTCTTCAGCCAACTGGTCCCAATTGCTTTCCTTCTTCGTGGAAGTGCTGACCCCGGATGCGCCGTGTAGCGAACCGCCGACCACCAACTGGGTTTCGTCGTCGGAGATATCGTCGCTCTCGTATTCACCAAACGGTTGCCAGAACGCGCGGCTCCAGACCTTCGCCATCGCGTACAGCGTTAGCAAGCTCGTGACCACGCCAGCCGCGACGCCGAGCAGCGCGAGCCAGTCGCCAGCCGCGACGCCGCCTTCGAGCAGTGCGAGTTTGCCAATGAATCCAGAAAACGGCGGAATGCCTGCGAGATTCATCGCTGGCACGAAGAAGAGCACCGCGAGAATGGGCGTGCGTCGGGCGAGCCCGCCCACCCTGTCGAGGTTCGTCGTTCCGGCTCGATATTCGATCAGGCCAGCGATGAGGAACAGCGTGGTTTGGACCGTAATGTGGTGGATCGTGTAGAAGATCGCGCCGCTAAATCCGAGCTGACTATTGAGTGCGATGCCAAACAGCATGTAGCCGATATGGCTGACCAGCGTGAACGACAAAATACGTTTGATGTCACTCTGTGCGATGGCGCCCATGATGCCGATAATCATGGTCAGAATCGAAGCCCATAGCAGTAGCGAACGAATTTCGTGCGCAGGGAACACGAGCGAATTAGTCCGGATCATCGCATAAATGCCGACCTTGGTGAGCAAGCCCGCAAATACCGCCGTGACCGGTGCTGGCGCGGTGGGGTAGGAGTCGGGGAGCCAGGCCGACAACGGGAAAACCGCCGCCTTCACGCCGAACGTGACAAGTAATAGCAATTGCAGAACTGTTGCCGTTTCGGTCGGCAGTTGTGGCATCCGTTGCGCCAACTGAGCCAAGTTAACTGTGCCGGTAGCGGCGTAGACGCTCGCCAACGCAAGGAGGAAGAGCGCCGAGGAGGCAAGCGCAACGATGATGTAGATCGTGCCCGATCGAACGCGCGCGTGGGTGCCGCCGAGCGTGATGAGCACGAACGACGCAGCCAGCAGGACCTCGAACCCGACGAACAGATTGAACAAGTCGCCGGCGAGGAACGCACACGAAACGCCCGCGCTCAGCACGAGGAACGTGGGGAAAAAGACCGACAGTGGTGTTTCGCGACCGAACTCAACGATGCCTTGGCCCACCGAATACAGCAAGACACACAAGGTGACGAACGTGGAGGTGATGAGCAAGAGTGCGCTCAGCCGATCGGCAACCAAACTGATCCCAATTTCAGCTGGCCAACCACCCACGTTGAGGACTTGCGGGCCGTACGTATCGGCGCGGTACAACAAGACGACTGAGGTCGCCACAACCGCGAGCAGAACGACGATCGAGATGGTTCGCTGCGCTACGGCTGATTGTCCGAGAGCCAAACACAGGCCCGCGCCCAAAAGCGGCAAGATCACGGGGAAGAGCACGAGTTGGTCGAAGAATGTCATGCGTCCTCCTCTGCGGGGGTATCCCGGACTCGGCCATCGTCGAAGCCGCCCTCATCGAACCCTTCTTCGTCAGGCAACTGGGTCGCGTCTTGATCTTCGTAGGTAGACGAGACGTCATCATGCAGGGCGCGACGGCGAATGAGATCATCTTCAAGGTCGTCTTGAACGTCGTCGGTGCCGGTCAATTGCCATGATCGATACGCCAGAGCCAAGCCGAACGCTGTCGTTCCTAGGGTGATGACAATTGCCGTCAACACCATCGCTTGCGGCAGGGGATCGCTCATGGGGCCATCGCCTTGACCCAAGATCGGTGCGCGACCAGACGCGCCCGCGGCCACCAGAAACATCGTGTTGAGGCCGTTCCCCGCCAAGACGAACCCCACGAGGATGCGGGTCAGGCTGCGTTCCAGGATGAGTGTCACGCCGGAACCCACGAGGACCCCCGCGACGATGATGAGAGTGAGGTTGGTGCTCATGTCGATACCGCCTCCTCGTCTTCGATCTGTTCGTCGATGCCGCTGCCGAGGCTGCGCAAGACATCGAGAGCCACCCCGACCACAACGAGGTACACGCCGACGTCAAAGAACACGGATGTCACCAGATGGAGTTCGCCGAACAACGGAATGGGGATGTCGATCGTGGCTGTTTGCAGTACATCGCCGCCGAGAAGTGTGGGCAACAATCCGGCGAGCGCCGCCACCGCGAGACCCGTGCCGAGCACCATACCTGCATCGACAGGAGCCGCGTTGTCGAGTTCTTCACGGCCGCCGGCGAGGTAACGGATCATTAAGGCCAACCCGACCACGAGCCCGCCGGCGAAGCCGCCTCCGGGTGAATTGTGGCCAGACAGCATCAAGTAGATCGAGAAGACGATGACGGCGTGGAAGACAACGCGAGTCACGATCTCGAAAACGAGAGACCGGCGGTCGTCGTGCAAGTTTGCGCTCAACCAATCGTTCGAATCGGGGGTCACCACCCGGTGGGGGCGCTTTTGAATCCCAGACCGGTCGGTGATTAAGAAGATCAAACTGGCTACGCCTGTCGCAGCCACCACGAGGACACTCAGTTCGCCCAGGGTGTCCCATGCGCGAATGTCGACAAGGGCGACGTTGACGATGTTGGTGCCCCCGCCGTATTCCTTTGCGGGCTTCGCCCAGTTGGTTGAGATGGGCTCGAAAATACGAGCGTTCGTGGCGATGATGCCGAACCCGGCGACAGCTATTCCCGTCGCAGCACCGATCGCAACCCGGACCCAACGCGCGATATTGAATGGTCGATCCGAGAAGAACGGTGGCAGACGGCGCACCACGAGTACGAACGTCACGAGCAGGAACGTTTCGATCAGTACCTGAGTGAGGGCAAGGTCGGGCGCACCGCTGGCGGCGAACAAGAGTGCCATGCCGTAGCCGGTCACCCCGACCATCAACACGGCACGTAAGCGGCGGCGGGAACGAACCGTCAAGACTGCTGCCACCACCATGATGGCACCAGCCGCGAGTTGGATTCGATTGTCAAACAAGTAGAACTCAGGCGGTTCCCAAGCACGCACCATGGCCGAGCCTGGAAGGATCGCCACCACGAGCACGACGATGCCCAAATAGACCGGGAGTGAACCACGTTGGGTGCGACCGGTGATTTCGATCGCGAGTCGGTCTAGCCCGCGAAGCGTGGTGCGGTAACCGCGTTCGGCGTCAGGGAAGGGCAAATTGTCGACAAGCAAATGCTGGAACCAAGCCACCGGATGTCGGCCAACAAACAATGCGACGCCGAGGAGGATGCAGACGATGGTCAATCCGAGCGCAGGAGTGAAGCCATGCCAAAGAGTCAACACGGGCTCGTGCGCACCGGCCGGGAACTGGGCACTGTACGCCGTGAAAGTTTTCGCGAGCCAACCACCGGCGAACCCAGCCGCTACGGAACAGAAGGCGAGAAAGATAGGTACGGCTTTGAAGAAAACGGAAAACTCGCGTAGCGGGGTGTCGTCGAGACCAGGCTTGTCACCAAAAACGCCCCACACGAAACGCAGCGAGTAGGCGATGGTGAGGACCGTGCCCGCGAGGATGCCAATGAGTGCCGCAGTGCCCCACCCGCCCCAACCAAGGTCGGTGTTCGCGTCAAGGAACGCGTTAAATACGGCTTCCTTCGCAGTGAAACCAAACAACGGTGGAAGGCCAGCCATCGACGAGGTTGCGGCGACCGTGGCGACGAAGAGGGTAGGGCGCTTTTTGCGCAACCCGGACAGTTCACGAATGTCGCGTGTCCCCGCTGAACGGTCGATGACACCCACGATGAGGAACAAAGCCGACTTGAAGAGTGCGTGCGCACACAGCATCGCGATGCCTGCGAACGCCGCTGACTGCGTGCCCAGCCCCACGATGGCGATCAGGAAGCCCAGTTGGCTGACCGTGCCGTAGGCGATGAGGAGTTTGGCGTCGTATTGACGCAGCGCGCGCAGGCCGCCAAGAATCATCGTGCTGATGCCGAGGGTGACGAGCACAGGTCGCCAGCCGGGGGTCGAGGCGTAGACGGGCGCGAGCAGCGCCACGAGGTAGACGCCGGCTTTCACCATTGCGGCCGCGTGCAAGTATGCGCTGACTGGCGTGGGTGCAGCCATCGCTCCGGGAAGCCAGAAATGGAACGGTAAGAGGGCCGACTTGGAAAGCGCACCCACCAGCACGAGCATGACGGCGGCGGTGACGATGGCAGAACTCTCCGGCGGATTCGTCATCAGCCCACTCAAAGTGGTCTCGCCGGTCGTGATGTGCAGGATGATGAGTCCCACGAGCATCGACAGGCCGCCAAATGTCGTGACTAGCAGCGCGTTCATCGCAGCGATGCGGTTCGCGCGCCGTTCGGGGTTGTGACCGATCAATAAGTACGACAGGACCGTTGTGAGTTCCCAGAAAATGAACAGCAGGTAGATGTTGTCGGCCAGCACGAGTCCCAACATCGAGCCCGCAAACGCCGTGAGCACGGCCGAAAAACGCCAAATCTCCGTGTCGCCTTCGCGGAAGTACCACGCGCAATAGACCAGGACGAGCGCACCGATCGAGGTGACGAGGAGTGCCAGAACGCCCGACAAGGGGTTCAACGTGAGGTCGACGTTCAGGCCCAACTGGGGTATCCACGTAAGAGTTTCGGTCTGGGTTTGCCCTGCGAGAACGTCCGCGACTCGAGGTAGGAGCCAAACGAAAGTCGCCGCAGGCACGAGCGCCAACAGGAGGAAAATGCGTCGGTCAAATCTCGGGGCAAGGGCAGGAGCAACCGCTGCAGCGACAAAATGCAGCAAGATGAAAGAGATCATGACGGTGCCTTAACCCTACCGAGTTGTGCATAACCCTACGGGTTTGGCAGGAAAGGGTCGCGCCAAAACGACCACGGATGCCGGACTTTTCACCCGAATTGGTGTGAAGATGGAGATATGGCTAAAGGCAAGAAGCACTCGAACAACAGCGATTCTGGTTCTGGCGATTCGGTAGAACCCGCGTTCATTGACTTCAATGAAGGCGGTGACGTCACCGGGATTGAACGGGCCGGACGGTGGCTCGTTTTAGTGATAGCTGTCACTGTGGCTGCGTGGCTCACGTACTTGCTTGCCGCCACGTTCGTGCCCAAATGGTGGGCCGAGCACGTAGGTGCGCGAGTTGACGGCAACGCCACTTCGGGAGTTGCTTGGGGATTTGGTTACGGGTTCGCGGCCACTGTGTTGTCTCTCATGATTCTGTTGCAAGTGCGTCGCCGCTTCCTGAACTGGTGGGGGCGAATCGCAGTGATTGTCGTGGCGGTGTTGGTGTCGGCCCCGAATTTGATGACGCTCGCAGTCACGTTGGGTGAGCGCGAATCCGCGCATGCTGGTCGTCGCATTTTCGAAGTCAACGCGCCCGCATTTCAAGTGGCTTCGCTTATCGGTGCTATCGCTGGTGCTGTGGCCGTCCTCGTCCTTACGGTCCTTCTCTGGCGCGGCAAACGTGCACGCGTCGAACTCAAAGAACTAAAAGCTCAGCCGAAGACGAGTTCAGAGCCCCCGGCAGCAAAGCCATCCTCGCCGACGGAGTAAGGAGGGCCAGCGGGCCGGGAGCAGGCTCGTTAGTTGAGCGCAGTCGCCACGATCGCCTGCGCTTCGCCGATCACCTGATCAAGATGCGCTGTGCTGACGAATGATTCGGCGTAGATCTTTTGCACGTCTTCGGTGCCTGACGGGCGCGCCGCGAACCATGAGTTCTCGGTGCTGACTTTGACTCCGCCGAGTGGAGCGCCGTTGCCAGGAGCATGAGTCTCAATTCGGCTGATCGCGTCGCCGGCGAGTGAATCCGCACCAACGTCGGCGGGACTCATCGAGCCAAGGCGCGCTTTGAGTTCTGGGCTCGCGGGTGCGTCGACGCGAACATAGTGCGAGTCACCTAACCGGTCTGTGATTTCGCGGTGGGTGGTACTCGGACTCGACCCCGTCACGGCCAGAATCTCAGCAGCCAACAGGTCCGCGATCAGCCCGTCTTTGTCGGTGGTCCAAGTGCGGCCGTCGCGACGCAAGAACGAGGAACCAGCCGACTCTTCGCCGCCGAACCCGACAGCACCGGACGTGAGTCCGTCAACGAACCACTTGAACCCAACGGGCACTTCGTACAGTTGCCGACCGCGATCTGCTGCGACACGGTCGATCAGCGAACTGGACACCATTGTCTTGCCGATCGCGGCGCCTGCGGGCCAGTCGGCGCGGTACGGTCCGAACAGGTACGCGATGCTCACGGCGAGGAAGTGGTTGGGGTTCATCAAACCATCGGGCGTGACGATCCCGTGCCGATCCGCATCAGCATCGTTCCCGAACGCGATGTCGTAGTTGGTTCGCATCGAAATGAGTGACGCCATCGCATTGGCGGATGAACAATCCATGCGAATCTTGCCGTCGGTGTCGAGCGTCATGAAACTGAATGTCGGGTCAACGCGCGGGTTTACGACCTCAAGGTTGAGCCGATATTTTTCAGCAATAGCTCCCCAATAGTCCACGCTCGCGCCACCCATCGGGTCGGCTCCGATGCGAACACCAGAGGCGGCGATCGCCGACATGTCAACAACCTGATCAAGGTCGGCAACGTAGCGGCCGAGGAAGTCGTAAGACCCGCAAGCGGCTCGGGCGCGTTCGAAATTCACACGTCGCACGCCGCCGAGCCCCTCGCGAATCAACTCGTTGGCTCGTGCGGCGATCGCGTTGGTGATGTCGGTGTCGGCCGGTCCCCCGTGGGGCGGGTTGTATTTGAAGCCACCGTCGCGGGGCGGGTTGTGCGAAGGGGTGACCACGATTCCGTCGGCGAGCGCCTGGGGATGGGCCCGGTTGTGTTCGATGATCGCGTGCGACAACGCAGGCGTGGGGGTGAAGCCGTCGCGCGCGTCCACGAGTACGTCGACGTCGTTGGCAATGAGCACCTCGATCGCGGACTGCCGGGCCGGTTCAGACAAGGCGTGAGTGTCGCGGGCTAGGAAGAGTGGGCCGGTAATCCCAGCGCTGGCACGCACTTCGCAGATGGCTTGGGTGATCGCCCAAATGTGGTGTTGGTTGAACGAGAGATTCAGGCTCGTGCCGCGG
>CALMUY010000179.1 GCA_937873005.1 uncultured Aeromicrobium sp.
GCAACAAGATTCGTACGCGTGTTGGTGCTGCCGATGCCAGCACGAGGAACAATGTGATCCATCTCAGCAGTAGTGAACGAGATCCCCGTGCCGCAATAGAGGCAACAGCCGTTCTGGCGGGTAATCGCTTGGTAACGCCGCAAATCAGATGTGCGAATCCCCCCGCCAATGTTTTCTTTCTCGGCGAGTTCTCTCATGTGTTGCATGTTCTGTTCGTAACGTTTGCCCATCTCGTATTCGAGTTTTCGGGATTGTTCTTCGCTGGCGAAAGCAGAACGCACGTGTTCGATCACGATCTTGTCGGGTGCGCCCCACTCGGCTTCGACGGCCTTCAACCAGCGAGCCACGATCTTGGTGACCCGATCCACAGCAGGGTTGCCAACTGGGGCGCCGATCGGTTCAGCAGGAGGTGCCCAATCAGGGGCTACGGTGAACTCAGCCATGCGAGCCCCGTGAACATCGAGTTCTTCGTTGAGCATGCGTGCCGTGAGCCGGTTCAAAGACTCTACGGAATAGGCCGCGCGGCCGGCCGGCAAGTTCACTGTGTCGAGCGCTGTGAGCTCTTCGTCAGAGAGCGATTCGATCAACTCGCGCGCCGCGTCCCCGCCCGACGTTTCTTCATCGAACTTGCCATCGGCAAGTACCGCAACAACCGCGTTTCTAGCGTCTCGGTCGGCCTCTGGCCACCATTGCTTGAGCGCTTTGATTTTGCAGGTGCGGATCGTGCGATCGGTGACGTGCACAGGCGGACGAGCGGCAGCGCGTTCCCCGTCGGCTGTTGGGGTTGCGGTGCCACGCAGTTTGTCTCGATCGACACCGATTGCGCCAGCAACATCAGCCCAAGTTGGGTCGGCCGTCGTCTTGACATTCATGAGGTAGGTGAACGCGTTCTGGCGTTCTTCGACCGTCAAAACCCGATCGCCGCTGGCATCTTTGATGCGAAGGTTGGCGAGAACAGAAACCATGCGATACCGCTGGAACGCGTCGGTCGCTTTCGACGCGCGGGGGAGTTTGCGTTGTCCAGGCAAAGGGTCCTTGCCGACGAGCGCGAGTGCTGCGCCACGAGGTGATTCGGCAGCGAAAACGAGCTTGATCATGTCGCGTGTGCGGTCGGCGCCCAGGCCTTGAATGCGCGCGATCAACAGGAGTTCGTTCGCGTTGTCGGATTGCATGAGCTTGTTTCCAATGAAACTGAACTCTTTCTCAGCGCGATCCTTCGACGGGCGTCCTTTGTTCGTCTTTCCTGCGCGCAAAGCGGTACCGGGAGCATCATCAATAGCCGCGAATTGTCCGATTGTGACATCGGTGTCGAACGAACGAGGGGAGCGCTCCTCGACGCGGGCCCGAAACGCTTCGAATTGTTCGCTCGGTTCCTGTTCCTCGAAAAGCGACTCAACGCGGACCCATGGATTGCGCCAACCACGGTGGCGCGCCATGTGTTGGAGCGACAAGCCGAGAAGGGCGTTGCGTTCTTCTTTGTCACCAATGAACTCGCTT
>CALMUY010000180.1 GCA_937873005.1 uncultured Aeromicrobium sp.
TTCGAACCCCGCCAGATGCTTTCACTTGCACGTTCGGTCCGACCGACTCGCGCATAAGCCGGATGTGCTCCAACGTAGCCCCACCCCCGGCGAACCCGGTCGACGTTTTGACGAAATCGGCACCGGCCGCTTCGCTTGCCGAACATGCGGCCACGATGTCTGCTTCTGTCAAGAAAGCCGTCTCAAAAATCACTTTGAGAATGCGGCCTTCGCTTGCTTTGACGACCGCGGCAATGTCGCGCTCCACTTCGCGCATGAGTCCGCTTCGCAGCCAACCGATATTGAGCACCATATCCAACTCGGCGGCACCATCAGACAACGCGTGAGTTGCCTCAGCCACTTTCGCGGCCGTTGACGTGGTCCCGTGCGGGAAACCAATGACCGTACCGACTTCGACCCCGGACGATAATTCAGTTCTGGCGAACGCAACATCGCACGGCCGAACACACACGCTGAACACCTGGTAGGAATCGGCAAGCTGTAATTGCTCGACGACGTCCGTTCGAGTAAGTTCTGGCTTCAAGATTGCGTGATCGATGCGGCCACGAATCTCCTCAAGGCTGGGCAAGTGCGACATGTGGGCAGTCTAGGTGACGAGACTGTCAGCGCTTGAGTTCTGCGAAGCCAGGTTTGATGACCTGTTCAATGATCTCGTCGCGCAGCGTCGCCGCACAAAATGCGCTGCGCATCGCGTTCAACGTGAGACGTTCAATATCGTCCCGTTCGAGGCCGAAAGCGTCGGCAACGAGCGACAATTCGCGCGTCATGTTCGTTTGGCTCATGAGCCTGTTGTCGGAATTGACGGTCACACAAAAGCCGAGTTGGTCGAGCAGGGCAAGGGGGTAGTCCGCCAGCGAGGTCACGCCCCCGAGCGCGTGCGTGTTCACGTTCGACGACGGGCACAATTCAAGACAGATTTGGGAGTCTCGAACCCTCAAAGCGAGGTCACCGAGCACGGTCGTCGATCCGAGCATTTCGATGTCTTCGATGATGCGCACACCGTGACCGATGCGGTCTGCGTGGCACGGCCCAATGGCTTGTTCGATGGAAGGCAGCCCGAACCCCTCACCGGCATGAATCGTGACCGGAAGTCCCGCTGCTTTCGCGTGGTCCACGGCCGCTTGATGCAAGATCGGCGGGTACCCCTCTTCGAGCCCTGCGATATCGAACCCCACCACGCCGCGGGCGCGTTCGGCGGCCGCGAGTTTGGCGATTTCCAGTGAGCGATCGGATTCGCGCATCGCAGTCAGGATCTGGCCGACGACGATCGGCGTGCCCACCGCGGTCGCGTGCGCCATTCCTGCTTGCAGGCCCTCCCAGACTGCACCAACGGCCGTGCCCAACCTCATGTGGAACCGCTGATGGAGTTCGGGCGCCCACCGCAGTTCGGCATAGACGACGCCGTCTGCTGCGAGATCTTCCACGGCTTCACGTGCGACCCTGGTCAGGTCTTGCGGGCGCTGCATCACCGCGATGGTGTGGGCGAAGCAATCAAGGTAGGAATCAAGCGAGCCCGAGTCTGCCGCTTCGGCGAACCAGTGACCCAGCGCGCTAGGTTCGACGGGTAAGCGGTGGCCAATCTCTGCCGCGATCTCTACAACAGTGTGTGGCCTTAGTCCCCCATCAAGGTGATCGTGCAGCACTACTTTCGGGGCGCGCGCGATCTGAGATGGGGTTGGGGTCACTTGACGGCGCCGTCCATCAGCAGTACGACTGCCTCGGCGACACACGCTGGCTTGTCTTCGCCTTCGATTTCAACCGTGTGCTGGAGGGTGACTTGCAGGCCTTTGTCTTGTTCTTTAACTTCTAGGACGTCGACGCGATTGCGGATGCGCGAGTTCACCCGTACAGGATTAACGAATCGGACTCGATTCAAGCCGTAGTTAACGCGCGCGAGGTTTCCGGCGAAGGCATACACCTGGGCGCTCAAGAACGGAAGCATCGACAAGGTGAGGTAGCCGTGCGCGACGGTGGCACCAAAAGGCCCGTCTTCGGCTCGTTCTGGGTCAATGTGGATCCATTGACGGTCGCCTGTCGCATCGGCGAACATGTCGATGCGTTCTTGCGAAATTTCAACCCACGAACTGACACCCAGTTCGGTACCGGCCGATTCGATGATTTCTGGGCGATCATTCAGAATGCGCATGACTCCAACCTAGCCGCC
>CALMUY010000181.1 GCA_937873005.1 uncultured Aeromicrobium sp.
GGTGCCGCCGATGCTGGCCAGCAAGTGGGGCAGGGTGACCGCGTTGTCGTCGTTACGCATGGAGCCATGTCCGGCTGTTCCTTCAGCAGTTAGGCGCAACCACGCGATCCCTTTTTCTGCCGATTCGATGAGATAAAACCGTTTCCCCGCGACTTCGGTTGAGAAGCCACCGACTTCACCGAGTGCCTCAGTGCACCCGTCGAACCATTCGCGGTGGTTCTCGACCAGCCAGCTAGCGCCTTTGACGCTGCCTGCCTCCTCGTCGGCGGTGAAAGCGAGGGTGATGGGGCGGTCGGGAATGTTGCCTGTGCGCTGCCGGTCTCGGATTACGGCCAACAAGATTGCGTCAAAATCTTTCATATCGACGGCGCCACGGCCGTGGACGTAGCCGTCGGCGATTTCGCCGGCAAAGGGTGGGAGTTTCCAGTCGCTGGCTGTCGCGGGCACGACATCGAGATGACCGTGGATGAGCAAACCGGGTTTGGCCGAGTTCTGGTTTCCCCACCGAGCGAGAACGCTTGCGCGCCGAGATTCGGACTCGACGATGACTGCCTCAACGCCAACTTCATGGAGTTTCTCGGCGACATATTCGGCCGCGAGTCGCTCTCCTGGCCCTGAACTATCACCGTAGTTCGACGTGTCGATCGCGATGAGTTCGCGACAGAGGTCGGCAACTTCAATCTCGGCAGTTGTGCTCATAGATTCACCCTACTTGTTGATGGCAGGCCTTAATAGGGTCCAGCAGGCAGGGAGCCTTACGCGGGAACGTAGATTTGGGCTATGTCGAGTTCAATCCAATTTGCCTCTGTCGATGATGTGCGTGATCGCCTCGCCGAGCAGGGATATATCGCTTCGCCTGCGGTCGCCACGACCGTGTACTTGGCCTCGGTGCTCGGCAAGCCGCTTCTCGTAGAGGGGCCAGCCGGTGTTGGCAAAACCGAACTGGCTCGCGCCATCGCGGCGGCTCATCAGGCCGAACTCGTGAGGCTGCAGTGTTATGAAGGTGTCGATGAGGCGCGTGCCATCTATGAATGGGACCACGCCAAACAACTTTTGCGAATTACGGCTGGTAAGGACGAGTCGTGGGAGACCGCGCGCACGGACATTTTTAGCGAAGAGTTCCTCCTCCCACGGCCACTCCTCACCGCGATCCGCAACGACGGCCCCACCGTTCTGCTGATCGATGAGACCGATAAAGCCGATGTTGAAATCGAAGGTTTATTGCTCGAAGTTTTGGGTGATTTCCAGATCACGATTCCTGAAATGGGCACGGTAACCGCGACGCAAAAGCCCTTTGTGGTTCTGACGTCGAATGCGACTCGAGAGTTGTCTGAAGCGTTACGCCGCAGGTGCTTGTTCCTGCACATCGAGTTCCCCTCGGCTGAACTTGAACGACAGATTGTGGAGTCGCAGGTTCCCGATATGCCCCACGCTCTCACGGATTCACTCATTCGCATCATCAATGCACTACGTGCGATGCCACTGCGCAAACTGCCGTCGGTTTCCGAGACGTTGGATTGGGCGCGCACGTTGATGGCTTTGGGCGCGAAAGATCTCGATCCTGAGCTCGTATCGCAGAGCCTGGGCGTGATCCTCAAACATCAAGACGATATCGACAAGGCCCGCGAAAAACTTGACGTCGCGCAGGTGCTCGAGTGACTGAGGTCGTCGACCGACTCGTCGGGTTCGTAGAAGCGTTGCGCTCTAAAGGCATCAACGTAGGCCCTAGCGAAACCATCGATGCGGCGGCAGCGGTGGAAGTACTGGGGTTCGATGATCGTGGACTCGTGAAGGAAGGCCTCGCTGCCACGCTGATCCGCCGTGGCGGCCAACGGGACGTTTTTGATCAGACTTTCGACTTGTTCTTTCCTAAAGCGGTTGGGGCACCCAGTGCCACCCTCCAATTTGAGGTTGACGATGTAGAGGTGAGTGACATCCGCGCACTTCTGGCTATGGCGCTAGCTGAAGCCGACCTTCGCGCGCTTGAACACATTGCCGAGATTGCGGTCGACTTCCTAGGGAGAGTTGGTCAGGAAGGTACGAACACCGCGGGCTGGTCGGCCTTCCAGACACTCGAACGGTTGGCGCCTTCGACGCTGATCGTTCCTGCGCTTGAAATGCGGACGTCCTCCAGCCAGGGTGCTGGGGGTTCGGGTGGAGCTAGCCAGCAGGGGTCGAGTGGTACGGGTGAGCCAGCGTTCGCCGAACGGGTCGCGCGTGATGAAGTACGACAAGCTGTTGAGGCGTTCCGCGAGATGGTTGCGGCCGAAGCCCGCCGCCGGACCGCCGAAGTGCGTGGCCGCGAACTGGTCACGCAGCATGCGGTGCGAACTGGCGGCAATCAGATTGATTTCTTGAGTGCCAACCAGCACGAACTCGAGGAACTTCGCCGCTCAGTACAGCCGTTGGCACGAAAGCTCGCCAGCCGACTCGCCGCGAAGCGACGTCGCCGCAGGCGCGGCCCGATTGACATTCGCCGCACGGTTCGTAAATCGATGGGCACGGGCGGTATTCCGATCAAACCGATCTACGTCAAACCGCGGCCATCTCGCCCTGAACTTGTCTTGTTGTGCGATGTTTCTGGCTCGGTTTCTGGCTTTTCGCAGTTCACGATGCTGCTCGTACAGGCGCTGAGCGCCCAGTTCACGAAAGTGCGGGTGTTCGCGTTCGTGAATGCGATGGCCGAAGTGACGGACATCGTCAAAGAGTCCACCGGTGCTGGTGGCTCTGAATTGGCTCACCGACTTACTCACGAGGCGCGAGTGACGAACTGGCATTCAAGCAGTGACTACGGATCGGCTCTTGTCGAGTTTGAAGAGAACTTCGCGTCGGCGGTGGGCCCCCGAACCGCCGTGGTGATCCTTGGGGATGCGCGTAATAACAACCAGAAACCCCATTTCGAAGCACTACACGCGATCGCGGCCCGTTCGAAGCGCACCTTCTGGCTCAACCCGGAACATCCCTCCCGATGGGGGCTGGGTGATTCAGACGCGTTGGAATATGGCGAAATCGTGCCGATGTATCAGTGTTCCAACATCGATCAGTTGTCGAACTTCATCACGAAACTCCTGCCCGTCTAGCAAATGCATCGCGTTGTGCTTGCTTGCCGCCCTTCTATTGACACTTGTGCCACTCTTGAAGCATGAGAAAACTTGCTACGGCGTGTGCCGCATTGATCCTGTTGTCTGCGTGCTCGTCCGCAGACGTCAAAGAAAAGGTTGATCCGACGGAGGTCCGAGGAACTGTCACGTTCGAAGAGGGCTTGCCTGCCGGTGTTGAGCCCGCCACTAATGGTGGCGTTGGCGTAGGTGTCACCACTGACGGCACCTTGCAAATCATCACTTTCGGCAGTAGTTCGAACCCGATGGTTGTTACCGAAGCGACGCTTGAGGGTACCGAGATCGATGTTGAACTCGGTAACGACACGAACAAGCCATCAACGATGGACCTTGTGCCAACCACCTCGACGGTGACGTTCGAAGGTGGCCTAGCCGAAGGCAAGCAATTCAAGGTCGATATCGATGATGTCGGCGAAATCACAGTAGGTTCAAACCGTGAATTGATTTCTTGGATTGCGCCCAAGAAATAGACGTTAATCCGCGCTGGGGGTCGGGGTGCTTGTAGAGACCTCGGCTCCTACGGGGGTTAATCCGATGAACTTCATCCGGTTTTCACCGTAGAAGCAACTCTGGACGATGAAATCTCCGGTCATGTCCATGATGTCGTTGGTGGTCGACCAGGTTTTCTTCGTATAGCGGATGTCGGTGATGACGTGCAGTCCATGGCCTTTTACCTCGACAAGTTCCCCCATCTCGAGCGGAAGTACCACCTCGCCTTTGCAAACGTTGTGTGCTGCATAGACGGGTTGAAGACCTTCGGTCTCATAGGACGCCATCTCGATAAAACTGCCGTCGCAGCGATCGAGTTCGCG
>CALMUY010000182.1 GCA_937873005.1 uncultured Aeromicrobium sp.
CTCTCGTCTCAACCTCGGCGAGTTCGCTCTCATCCATCGCTGACACATCGCGGTAAGCGAGAGAAAAGAGCACTCCCACAAGAACTGCCGCGCCTATCGTCGCCAACCGCATCACTGTTGAATCTGGATCGGGCCCACCAAGCATCCCGATCCCAGCAGCAAGCAAAAACAGCGGAGCGAACGCGGCGAACATGGCCGCAAAGAACACGACAGTTTCACGGATGCTGGAGGTCACATGAACGATTATCGCGCAGCGGCCCTGGCTCGTGTCCGCATTCGAGGTTTTCGCCACCAATGCGTGAACCCGAGCGGAGGCTGACGGTGTCGGCCAAGTGCGCAACAATGGACACGTGACTGTTCCTGCCCCCGTAGAGCTTGACCAGCCCGACACTGACCTCATTGTCGAGTTGGAGGATCCGTGGGTGACAGTCGTCTGGAACGATCCGGTCAATCTGATGTCGTATGTCGCTTTCGTGTTCCGCACCTACTTCGGCTACACCGAAGAGAAGGCCGAAGAACTCATGTTGATCGTGCATAGCGAAGGGCGCGCGAATGTCTCGTCCGGCCGGCGCGAAGAACAAGAACGGCACGTCCAAGCGATGCATGAATACGGTTTGTGGGCGTCTCTGGAACGGAGTTCGGTGTGAAGCGCTTCAAGCGGCGTAAACGCGGGGGGATTACCGCCGAGTTCGATCAGGGCGAAGCAACGGTCCTCGTCCACTTGGCGGCTCAAATTATTGAGCTCTTGCGAGATCGCAACGTTGCGAGCGAGTCCTCGGCTGATCCGCTCGCTCAGTTTGTGGGCATGAACCGCCCCCTTTTTCCGCCAGACGATCCCGTGTTGAGTCGGCTCCTGCCAGACGCCTACCGCGACGATCCGGCAAACGCGGCCGAGTTTCGCCGCTACACGGAACAAACGCTCACGAGCTCGAAAGTCGAGAACGCACAGGTCCTCATCGCACGGTTGCGTGAAGGTGGTTATGACGAGTCTGGACAGTCGCGTGGTTATGTCGAAGTTGAACTCGACGATGAAGCAGCACTGGCTTGGCTCAAAGCCCTCACGGACATTCGCCTCGCGCTGGCGATCCGGTTGGGCATCGAAACCGAAGACGACATGATGCGTCTTGAGCGGGACGCATCGCCCGAAGACCGGCAGGGTCTCGACCTATACGAATGGCTCGGGTTCGTGCAAGAAACGCTCGTCGAAGCCGTGAGCCGCTAGCGTTCTGTGACGTTCCTGCCGAGCGCTGCTTGGCTAGGCCTTAGCGGCCATTCGAACGCTCTGCCTAGAAAGTGCCGTACAACAGCCGTACACTTGGATGTGGAGGTCACGATGAGTATTGCTAGTCACAGCGCAAACAAGAAAACCCGGCGGGTTGAGTTTCGCGCGGACCAAGAGACCGACGACCTCATTACCGAGG